>JAFZPF010000001.1 GCA_017550455.1 Prevotella sp. | reverse complement strand
GATGAAGACGTGGTATATAATCCTCATCTTCTTGAAGAGGCTCAGAGTGTGGATGTAAGAAGTGAATATGCATACTAATTCAAAATGACTCATAAGATGAAAATCAATAAATATTTCCTTAGTCTGACGATGGGACTGATGCTGTTGGCTACAGCGTTCAGCTCTTGTGAGGACCAGCCGGACGCATTTGAGTTATCTGGAGGTACTCCGGAGATCTACTATATCCGTCCGCCCTATCTGTCACAGGCAGACTCTTTGATTACAGAAGCCAGTTTGGAGTCGATCATCTGCCTTGTCGGTAAAAACCTGACAAGCATTCAGCAGATGTATTTCAACGACCAGAAAGCGGAGTTGAATACCAGTTATATTACGGAGAATACGCTGATCGTGCGTGTGCCGGAGGGTATCCCCGGTGAGGTGAGCGACAAGATCTATATGATCAATGAGGCCAAGGATACGGTCACCTATGATTTCCATGTTATCGTTCCTCCTCCAACGCTTACCACGATGTCGTGTGAGTATGCTAAGGCAGGAGAGGCCGTTACTATTTATGGTAACTACTTCATTGATGATCCAAATGTGCCATTGAAGGTTATCCTTCCTGATGGACAGGAACTGACAGAGTTCACCAGCTTCACACAAAGTACAATATCCTTCAATATGCCAGAGTGTACAACAGAAGGAAGTATCAAGGTAGAGACTATTTACGGTGAGGCTACATCAGCTTTCCACTATCTGGATACAAGAGGTATCTTGTTCGACTTCGATGGAAAGACCGGATTAGGCAACCATGGTTGGCACAATCGTGATATCCTCTCTGATGAGACTTCCATCATGGGCAACTTCGTTCAGTTGGGTGATGGCGCAGCTGTGATGAGCGAGGATGGTGGATGGAATGATGGCGCATTCTCATTTGAATATTGGTGCGGTTCATGGGATACTCCACAGAATATCACCTCTGGCGATGGTATCGCATTGTTCAACTTAGTCGACTTCTCTGATTATGAGAACATGTCTTTGAAGTTTGAGATGAATATTCCTTCATCCAATCCTTGGAGTGCCGGTGCTATGCAGGTATGTTTCGAGGGTATTGATAAGGTAACTCTTTCCGGTAATGCTGTCACAGGTTATGATAAGGTGGCTGGTGCTAATGCCTGGGTATTCAATGGTGATGGCGGTGAGGAGTTTGGTTCTTGGGGACGTGCCATGTATCGTCCTTGGACAACTACCGGCTCTTATGACACAGGTGGTAACTGGGTAACTGTTACTATCCCACTGTCAAGCTTTAATGTTGACCGTACAGGTGCAGTAACCTCTAATACTTTCAAGTCTGCTCAGGATTTCGCCAGCTTGACTATCTTTGTCCTTGGTGGTGGTGTGAACGGTACAGAGTGTACGCCAATTATCAAGATTGACAACATCCGTGTGGTACCTAACAAATAATCTTAAAGAAGTATCATTATGAAGAATATAAAAAATATATTAGCACTGTTGGTGATAGTCCTCATGGGACTGTCACTGACGGCCTGCAGCAATGATGATCTGGATACTAACCAATATAAGGAGGGTGTCAACCTGAATGCATTCGGTCCGAATCCTGTGCTGCGTGGTGGTACACTGCGCTTCGTGGGTAGTAATCTGGACCAGATAGCAAGCATTCAGATTCCAGGTATCAGTGCCATTACCAACTATGAGGTGGTAAGAGCAGGTATCCCCAGTGAGATTCGAATCACTGTTCCTAAAGATGGTCCTGAAGTAGGCGTTATCATTTTGACTACAAAGACCAATCAGACGATTACTACTCAGCGTGAACTGACCTACACAGAGAACATCGAGTTTGAGGGATTCTCACCGGCTTCTGTCATGCCGGGTGATGTGGTGACCATTACGGGTGACTATCTGAACCTGATTCACTCTCTGGCTTTTGCTGAGAATGTTGTGGTAGGTGAGGAGAACTTCCTTTCACACGATCGCTACAGCATCACGGTGGCTGTTCCCGAGAATGCTCAGACAGGTAAGATCGAGTTATATACACTGGATCTGACTGCCGCTACTGAGGATGCACTCGACTATCAGATACTTACTTCTGAGAATGCCATTGAGATTGGTGTTCCTTCCATCAGTAAGATATCTGGACGTAATGAGGCAAGTGCCCTTGGTAATATCAATGCCAAGGCTGGTGAGAAGATTACGATAACAGGTACCTATTTCAATATAGCCGAGGCTGTGAAGGTGGGTGGCTATCTCGTGGAGGATATAACAGTATCCAACGATGGTAAGACATTGACGTTTACCTTACCGGCAGAAGCTCCCGGTGGAGATGTGCTCATCGTATGTAAGTCGGGCGTAGAGGTTCCTGTCGGAACATTGACAACCGTGAAGCCTAGTAATCTGAAGAGTGCTCCCGCTCCTGTAAAGGCCGGAATGGTATTGACCGTTACTGGTATGGATCTGGATCTGGTGACAGGCGTACAGTTCCCACTCAGCGATGGTAGTATGGTGGATGGCGGTGAGTTTACCGCTGCTGCCGACAAGGTGGTGATTACTTCTGTACCAGAGACGGCTGTAGAAGGCGATATCCAACTGTTGATGGCTAATGGTGAGAGTGTCACTGTTGGCTATACATTGGTGAAGCCTACCGTAACAGGATATGATCATTCGTCAGTAAGTGCCGGTGGCGTTCTGACCATCAAGGGTACCAACCTCGACTTGGTGAAGCAGGTACAGTTCGGTGAGGGCTCTGACGTGGTTAACGTAGAAGGCTCTGCCGATGCTATTACCCTCACTGTTCCAATGAGTGCCCAGACCGGTTCTCCTACTCTTACCTTGGCAAACGGAACGACCGTGGAGAATGTTCCAAGCATCAATATCGAAGAGGCTGTATTCTGCTATGCTACGGAATTACCTGGTGAAGATGCAGAGATCAAGGCAGGCAGTTCTATGACGCTCACTGTTGCTAACGGTGATAAGTTGACAGGTGTAGAGATTAATGGTGAGACCTGTCAGTATGTCTTGGCTGACGGTAACCAACTGATCATTGGTATTCCAGAGAATGCAGGCAAGGGCGCTAAGGTTCGTCTGGTCTCTTCAAACGGTGAGATTACTTACACTATCGACTTCATCCCTAATACAGAGGTGACAACGGTTCTTTGGAGTGGAGCAGTCGATTTGGGTAGTTGGTCTATTAACTGGACGATTGGTGACGGTAGCAATGGTGCAACAAATCCGAAGATGTTTGCCGATATGGAGATACAAGAAGGTGATGTTATCCGAGTATATGCCACTGCCTATAATGACTGGTGGCAGGTTCAGTTCTTCGATGGACATTGGAACGGACAATCAGAGATTGGCAATGCTACTGGTCTCAATAACGGAAATAACATTAATGCTGGTATCTATAATCTTGCAGAGCATGACGGTTGCTTTGAGATTACGGCAACGGCTGCACTTGTTGAGCAGCTCACTACGCTTACAGACTGGGGTCAGTGCTGGATCATACAGGGAGAGAATCTTGTTATTACTAAGATTGCTGTAACTCACTATACTGTATTAGAACAGACTCTTTGGAGTGGTGATCTTGACTTCAACGGTTGGGGCATCAACTGGCAGGTAGGCGATGGTACTGCAGGCGCAAATAATCCGAATATGTTTGTAGATGCCGGACTGAAGGCCGGACAGATCATTCGCTTATATCTTACAGCTTATAATGACTGGTGGCAGGTACAGTTCTTTGATGGTCACTGGAATGGACAGTCAGAGATTGGCAATGCTACAGGTCTTGGCAACGGCAATAACATCAATTCTGGAATATACAATCTGGAAGAGCATAACGGAGCCATTGAGATAAAAGCTACACCAGCCTTAGTTGAACAGCTCACTACGTTATGTGATTGGGGCTATTGCTGGATATTGCAGGGTGAGGGCTGCCGTGCAACAAAGATTACTGTTGAATAATTAATCATCGATAGAATTATGAAACTGAATAATATTTTCAAACGAATGTCTTTTGCAGCTGTGGCACTTATAGCCACAGCCTGCTCAGACACAGATGCGCAATATACAATACCTGAGGTGGGTGCACCAGAGTTTGTCGCAGCAACACCCGAGAGCGATGCCGACCTGCTGTTTGGAGAACAGACTTTCACGGTGACATTCGACAAGAATATCGGCTTCGCTACAAAGAATGCAAGCCAAATAACACTTAATGGTGTACCCGTGAAGAGTGCCTTGGTGTTGGGCGCATCCCCATCACTGACGATCACTGCTGATGTAGACTTCAGTAAGACACAGACACTCGTCATCCCGGCAGGACTCATCATCGGTCCACAGGGTGATGCCTATGATCAGGAGATCAAGTTGACATGGACACTCGACGATCTTCCTTCCAACACGGCCACAGCCATGACACAGAAGTTGGGTTGGGGATGGAACTTAGGAAACCATTTCGATACGAGCGGTGACGCGATCAGTCAGGGATGGGGTTACTGGGATCGTGCAACACCAGGTGCTGAACTGTTCAACTCTTTGGCAAAGGCTGGTGCCAAGACGGTTCGTATTCCTACTACATGGACCGATCATATGAATGACAATAGCGTTATCAGTGCCGATTATCTGAATGAGGTGGCTGGCGTTGTAGATGCTGCCATTGCCGCTGGACTGAATGTTATCTTGAATACGCATCACGATTCATTCGAGACCAACCTTGGCAATGCCGCCGATCCTGAGAAAAAAGATGTAGCTAAGGCAGACTCTGCACTTATCTGTACCTTATGGACGCAGGTGGCTAATAAGTTCAAGAGTTATGGCGAACAGCTTATCTTCGAGACCTTTAACGAGATACATGCCGGTGATAACTGGGGTGGAGGAACAACTGAACAATATGACATGCTGAACAAATGGAACCAGTATGCCGTTGATGCCATCCGTGCTACCGGTGGTAATAATGCTTCCCGTTGGATCGGTGTAAGCGGATATGCAGCAAACCTCGATCTTACGCTTAATAATTTAGTGCTGCCAACCGATCCTGCCAATCGTATCATGGTGGCTGTTCACTGTTATGATCCTTACGGATTCTGTCTGGCTCCTGTAGGTGCTGACGGAACAGAGACCTATAGCAGTTGGGGTCATAATGCCGATCCGTCTTACTCTGTGCCAGATGCTAACGAGGAGTATGTGATCAAGCTGCTCTTTAAGTTACGTAAGAAGTATATCGAACAGGGCATTCCTTGTTATCTCGGAGAATATGGCTGTGTCGTACATACCACCGACAATGCCAACGCCTTCCGTAAGTATTACCTGGAGTTCTTCTGTCGTGCTGCTTATATGGCCGGTATTCCCATGTTGGTATGGGATAACAACTCGGTCAGCTGTGGAACAGTCAACGGTAATGAGTGCAGCTCTTACTTCGATCATTCCACAGGTGCTTACGTAGCTGATGGCGCAGAGGTGGTTCCTATGATGATCAAGGCTTGTACGAGTACCGACAGTTCATATTGGTTTGACACCATCTGGTCAAAGTCTCCTACGGTCAAATAAGAAAAAGTAAGAAATCAATCGTTTATAGCTTGCTGCCGCCTTGGCATTCACCTTGTGCGGCAGCAATTAGTTTTTAGAAAATGAAGAGTTATCGTATCTGCCTTATAGTAGCGGTCGCATGCATGGTGTTCTCATGTGGCAATAGAAGAAAGATTCATGAGCCTTTGGCTGACTCCGGACGAACACAGCGCACGGAGACATTCTTGGAAAACCTGAAGGCCTTGTCAGACAGTAATGTCTATATGTTCGGTCACCATGATGCCACGGTGTATGGCATCGGTTGGGAAGCCGACTATGACAACGACTCTACTGTCCATCAGCGTAGTGATGTACGTACAGTATGTGGAGATTTTCCTGCCGTGCTGTCTTTCGATCTTGGTAACATAGAGCATGGCGACGAGCGGAATCTCGATGGAGTACCTTTCAGTCGTATCCGTCAGGAGATCATTGCCCACTTTGACAGAGGTGGTATGATAACCCTCTCATGGCACTTGGATAACCCTCTTTCTGGTGGTACTGCCTGGGTGGCTGACTCCTTAAAGGAAACAGAGACACACACGGTGGAAGCTGTCCTGAAAGGAGGAAGGTGTCATGAACAATTCCTTACATGGCTTGACCATGTGGCTGAGTTCCTCAATTCTTTGGAAACACCTTATGGCGTTATGGTCCCCGTACTCTTCCGTCCTTGGCATGAACATACTGGTTCTTGGTTTTGGTGGGGACAGGATCATTGCACGACAGAACAGTATAAGGCATTGTGGAAACTCACCGTCAGTCGTCTGAAGAAACAAGGTGTAGTTAACGCGCTATATGCCTATTCCCCCAATATCGTGGATAACCAGACAAAAGAATCGTTGATGGAGCGCTATCCCGGTGATGATCTGATCGATGTTATCGGTTATGACCAGTATTGCTTTGCTTCTGATGGTGATACGACGGCTGTTGCGAAGTATGCTGCCGATCTCGACCAGTCTCTTACCATGATTTGTGAGGCTGCCAAAGAGCATCATAAAGCGGTGGCTCTTACAGAGACCGGCTATGAGGGAATACAAACAGAAGACTGGTGGACGCATACCCTCGCACCTGTCTTGGCAAAACATCCTATCAGTTATGTCCTGGTATGGCGTAATGCTCATAACAAGCAGGGTCATTTCTTTGCTCCCTATCCCGGACATTCCTCATCCAGTGATTTCGTGCGGTTCTATAACGATCCGCGTACGCTCTTCCTGAAAGATGTCAATGCGCTCTATCTGCCGAAGTAAGGTTTCATAAAATAAAACTGGTAATTAACGGGCGCACTTATTAGATAAAATCTTCACGTTAGAGAAAAGAGACAATTTTTCTTCTCACTCAATCAGATTTTTCGTATCTTTGCACAGAAGTGTAGAGAAGGAGAATTATTATTTCTGAATATGGATGTACAGATAGAGCATACGTGGAAGGAACAACTGCAGGGGGAATTCGACAAACCGTATTTCGTGCAGTTGACAGAGACGGTTCGCAGGGAGTATCAGCAGACCACCTGTTACCCGCCGGGCAAACTGATCTTCAATGCGTTTAACCTTTGTCCGTTTGATCAGGTGAAGGTCGTGATATTAGGACAGGATCCGTATCATGAGCCTGGTCAGGCACATGGCTTGAGTTTTTCCGTACAGGATGGCGTGATGTTTCCTCCTTCACTACAGAACATCTTCAGGGAAATACAGAATGATGTGGGTACGCCGATACCCTATAGCGGAAATCTTACCCGTTGGGCTGAGCAGGGGGTGTTGCTGCTCAATGCTACTTTGACGGTACGTGCTCACTTGGCTAATTCACATGCCCGACTGGGCTGGCAGACATTTACAGATGCTGCTATTCAGGCATTAGCCCGTCATCGTGAGCATATCGTCTATCTGCTGTGGGGCGGTTATGCGCGTTCAAAAGCGCAATATATCGATGCTCAGCGTAACCTCGTCCTTCAGAGTGTGCATCCCTCGCCCTTGTCGGCTAACCGTGGGGGATGGTTCGGTAACCATCATTTCTCGTTGGCTAACCAGTATCTGATACAGCATGGTAAAGAACCGATCGTATGGTAAGTGAAGAGTGAAGAATGAAAGATAAACAATTACCATCTATATTACAAGTTGATGAGGTATTGATATCCTCCGATCTCTTGACAGAGCGTTTCTGTTGTGATCTGAATATCTGCAAAGGAAAATGCTGTATCGAGGGGGATGCCGGTGCTCCTGTCACCTTAGACGAGGTGGCGGCTATTGAAGAGGCACTCGACATCGTATGGCCCGACATGGCTGCATCGGCACAGTCGGTAGTGGATCGACAGGGTGTGGCGTATGTTGATCAGGAAGGTGACCTGGTAACAAGTATTGTGAACGGGAAAGACTGCGTGTTTACATGTTACGATACGCTCGACGCGGAGGAAGGACCGATACCACACTGTTGTCTGTGCTCTCTCGAGAAAGCCTTCCGGGCAGGGAAGATTACTTTCTGCAAACCCATCAGTTGTGCGCTCTATCCTATCCGTGAGAAGAAATTAGGCTTGGGCCTGACAGGCTTGAACTATAACCGTTGGGATGTATGTAAGTGTGCGCGTGAAAAGGGAGCACAACTGGATATCCCGGTATATCGTTTTTTGAAAGATCCTCTCATCCGTCGTTTCGGAGCACAGTGGTATGCCCATCTGGAGGAGATGGTGGGAGAACTAAAAGAACAGGGATATCTGTAATATACTTTATTCCTTTTATATCTTCCTATATTCTGAAGGAGACATTCCTACATGTTCCTTGAAGTATTTCCCCAGAAAACTCTGATTAGGGAAGTTAAGATGCTGCGTAATCTCCTTGATGCTCATGGTAGAGTTCTTCAGCAGTACGCGCAATTCAAGTACTACATAGTTGTCTATCCACTCGTTGGGCGTGCGGCGACTCACTTGCTTGACGGTCTCTGATAAATACTTCGGTGTGATATGCTGCTGTTCTGCATACCACGAGACCCTACGCTCAGAACGGAAGTTTTTCTCCACATTGTTAATGAAAGAGGTGAAGATGGTCTCTGCCCTTGTCTGTCGCTTGTCGCTGACCTGTTGCAGACGGTAGAGGACATTGCTGATATCGTAGATCATCGCCATGATGATGGATTTTACTACAGCACTCCGGAAATGATGTTCAGTCTCATCAACCTTCTGTTTGATGGTATTATAGTAGTTGACAAGTGTTTCTGCTTCAGTGGGGGAAAGCTTAAAGACTGGGTGTGAACGTGCGTAAAGAAACAGTTGTGACAGGTCATGAACACTATGTACTGTATCTTTGAAGAAGTTGGATGACATCATAAGACCCACTCCTTTCAGATCGTGACTCACCATATAACTGTCGGCAATGGTGCCTTCACTGATGATGATGGCATCATTGGCTCTTACCATATATTCTTCTGTATTGACACTATACTGTACCTTTCCTGCCGAACAGAAAGCCAAAAGGATACAGTTAAGACGACGAGGCTCATTGGGCCATGGAAGGGATGCCAAATCATCGATGAGTACGAGATCGTCATCGATATAACTTGCATTTCTTAACTTCTTCTTAGTGCTGGCTATAGATATTTCTTCAAAGTGAATCTGAGACATATATAGACTATTTATTGGTTAGACGTTTGATTGATCAATAGATGGGGCTAATGAAGTTTTTTATGCTTCCCCGCCTTCATTCGGAGAGTTTTTATTTTCCCGTTATAGCATACAGAGACTTGTCCACCACGCTTGCTGGTTAATACAGCTTCACGGACACGACCGTTTTGCCAGGTGATATTCACCACATAACCGCCGCGGGCACAAAGACCCTCTACACTGCCGTCCGGCCAGGCAGACGGCAGAGCAGGGAGTAGTTCGAGGATAGCTGTAGAACCTTTTTCCTCACCCCATGTGACCCTGCTTTGTAGCAGTGCCTCACAGATGCCTGCTGTTCCTCCGAAATTTCCGTCAATCTGGAAAGGAGGATGTGCATCAAAGAGGTTCGGGTAGGTTCCACCGGACTTCTTCTTGTCTGGACCTTGATATTTGTCAGGGGAGACATATGTCAGTAATTTCTGGAAAATATGATATGTATTGTTATGATCATGTAAACGAGCCCATAGGTTGATACGCCATCCGGTGCTCCATCCGGTAGTTTTATCGCCTTTTATCTCCAGCGACCTTTTGGCAGCTGCGGCTAAGTCGGGTGTGTCCTGGACTGTGATATGTGAACCGGGGTATAGTCCGATAAGGTGTGACTGATGACGATGTTGGAAATCATAATCATCCCAGTCGTAATACCATTCGTTGATGTCACCCATATGTCCGACGGTATAGGGGTGGAGATGCTGCAGACGGTCTTCAAGGGTTTCGGTGAGTGTTTGGTCAACATCGAGAATACGTGCGGCCTGGATGGTGTTAGCAAACAGTTCGCGTAGAATGGCTAAGTCGGCTGTCCCGCCATAGCAGGTCATGCCATGATAGCCTTTGTCGGTGACATATTCGTTCTCAGGAGATGTGCTGGGAGCGGTGATCCACTCGTTATTGTTCTTCGGATTGCGGATGATCCATTCCAGCATAAACTCACTGGCTCCTTTCATCAAGGGATAGACGGTCTCACGGAGATAATTGATGTCGGGGTTAAAGAGATAGTGTTCCCATAACGTTTGCACCAACCAGGCACCACCGAAATTCCAGTTTGCCCATTCCGGCTTCTCGTTTTTCTCACCCACAGGATTTGACATGGCCCAGATATCACTGTTATGACTCGAGCACCATCCTTTGTCGATGCCATAGTAATGTTTGGCGGTGTGATGCCCTGTTTCTGAGAGTGCTTTCACGAAATCATTCAGAGGAAGAACCATCTCTGGCATGTTGGCTACCTCTGCCGGCCAGTAGTTTTCTTCCAGGTTGATATTCACGGTATAGTTACCACGCCACGGGGATTTCAGATGAGGAGTCCACAAACCTTGCAGGTTAGCGGGAACACCGGGTGTGCGACTGGATGATATCAGCAGATATCTGCCGTATTGCACATAGAGCGTTTCCAGATAGGTGTTCGGTTCTTTCTTTTCTGTATAATCAAAGAGCTGCCTGTCGGTAGGCTTCTTTTTTAGGTCGGGATTGTTGTCAGAGAGGTTCAGACGGAAGCGGTTAAAGATCGTCTGATAGTCTTGTACATGGCGTTGCAACAGTTCCTGATAACTGTAGTTGACGAGATGCCAGGCATCATCGGTCACCTTTTCTATATAAGGTGCTCCTTCGGTAACAGGATGCTTGTCGAAACCGTTGAAGCTCGTCTCATTGACAATGTATATCACTGCCTCATCCACATTGATGAGTTGCAGGGTGGTGTCAGTCACCTCTATCTTCCCTCCTTGATTCTTGACGATGAAGTTAGAGCAGAAATGGATGGTGTTACGGGCATCTCCCAATGCATGTCCCATCAGTGTGATCTGATTATTGGCGGCTTTGATCCGATGGGGTATCTGTGCGGTCACGGCCAACTCGCAGTTGATGGATTGCGGTTGACTGGCTGAAAGCCGGATGGCTATCATCTTGTCGGGATGAGATGCGAAATATTCTCGTTGGAAGAGGATATTATCACGCTTGTATTGTACTTTCACCAATGCACTGTCGAGACTCAGTGAGCGATAGTAATCCCCTGCCTTACCCTTGGCGTAGTCGATGATATGCATGGTGGCTAACGGCTGATAATATTCTGAGTTATGCCCCTGCACATGCAACTGCAGGGAGTCGGCCTTCCTGTAATCCTCATTAAACAGCGCCTTCCTGATCTCAGGAATCCACTGATAGGCATCTCCACCTTCCTGACGGTTTACCGGTTGTCCGGTCCATAGGGTGATATCATTCAGGTAGATGGTATCATCATCCGGTGCTCCGTAGATCAAGGCTCCCAGTTTTCCATTACCGATGGGTAACGACTCCTCGAAGAAAGTAGCCGGCTGTAGATACCACAGTCGTAGTGGTGTCTGTGCGAAGGTGCTCAGGATACAGCAGGAAAACAAGGTAAGGATCAATCTTTTCATAGGCGTAAAGAAAGGAAAGGCGAGCCACAATGGCCCGCCTTCATCCGTTATGCATCAATATTTGCGTATGTAGCGTTCTTCTCAATAAACTCCCTGCGCGGCTCTACATCATCACCCATCAGCATGGAGAAGATCTCGTCGGCCTGGGCAGCATTCTCGATGGTTACCTGTTTGAGGAGTCGTGTCTTGGGATCCATGGTGGTTTCCCACAACTGGTCGGCATTCATCTCACCCAAACCTTTGTAACGCTGGGTGTGCAGCGCTTTGTCTTCGTCATTACCGTTCACATACTTGTCGATAAATGCCTGACGCTGCTGCTCGGTATAGCAATACTCGCTCACCTTCTTGTAAGTACACTTATAGAGCGGTGGCGTGGCAATATACAGATGACCTTCCTGGATCACCTTAGGCATGAAGCGATAGAAGAGTGTCATGATCAGGGTGTCGATGTGTGAACCATCGACATCGGCATCGGTCATGATGATGATCTTGTCGTAACGTAGCTTCTCAATATTAGCTTCTTTGTCACCCTCACCGTCAACACCGAAACGTACACCGATACTCTGGATGATGTTCATCACCGACTCTGCCTCAAAGACGCGATGCCACTGAACCTTCTCTACATTAAGGATCTTACCACGTAAAGGAAGGATAGCCTGTGTGTAACGGTCACGACCTTGCTTGGCAGAACCGCCTGCAGAGTCTCCCTCCACGAGGAAGATCTCACACTCCTTCGGATCTCTGTTGGAGCAGTCGGCCAACTTACCGGGCAGTCCACCACCACTCATCGGGTTCTTTCTCTGGATACTCTCACGCGCTTTGCGGGCTGCGATACGCGCTGTGGCTGCCAACACCACTTTCTCACAGATCATCTTGGCCTCTTTCGGATGCTCCTCAAGATAGTTCTTCAGAGCCTCTCCGACAGCTTGCTGTACAGCGCCGCTTACCTCGCTGTTACCTAACTTCGTCTTCGTCTGTCCCTCAAACTGTGGCTCTGCCACCTTGATGCTGATCACAGCGGTAAGTCCTTCACGGAAGTCCTCGCTCGTAATCTCAATCTTCGCTTTCTCAATGTTCTTGGAGATGACTGGGTCGGCATCGGCATAAGCCTTCATCGTACGTGTAAGGGCAATACGGAAACCGGTAAGGTGGGTACCTCCCTCGATGGTATTGATATTATTGACGTATGAGTGAACGTTTTCTGAATAATCAGTATTGTACATGATAGCCACCTCTATGGGGATGCCTTGTTTCTCTGTTTTCAGATAGATCACATCATCGAAGAGATGAGTGCGGTGACGGTCGATATATTTCACAAACTCTTTCAGTCCGTCTTTCGCATGGAAAGTCTCTTGCTTGGTCTTTCCATCCTCATCCGGACGGAGGTCGGTGAGTATGATGGTGATGCCGGCATTCAGATAAGCCAACTCACGCATACGCTTGGCAATCGTGTCGTAATTATATACCGTTGTGGTAAATACGGTTGGATCTGGCCAGAATTGCTGGCGGGTACCTCTCTGTGTCGTCTCTCCGATAACCTTGACAGGGTAGAGAGGCTTTCCCTTCTCATACTCCTGCTGGTAAATCTTGCCATCACGGAATACCTGTGATGTCATGTGCTTTGACAGGGCGTTCACACAACTGACACCCACACCGTGGAGTCCACCGGAAACCTTATAAGATCCTTTGTCAAACTTACCTCCTGCATGGAGTACGGTCATCACCACCTCCAGGGCTGACTTGTGCATCTTCTCGTGCTCATCCACGGGAATACCACGACCGTTATCTTGTACTGTTATACTGTTATCTTCATTGATAGTCACCTCAATATGAGAACAATATCCAGCCATAGCTTCGTCAATGGAGTTATCCACTGTCTCATTCACCAAATGATGTAAGCCTTTCTCGCTGATATCACCGATATACATTGCCGGACGTTTGCGAACTGCTTCGAGTCCTTCCAAGACTTGAATATTTTGTGCTGAATAATTGTTCTGGTTTTCTTGTATCTCTGCCATTTTATTGTTTAATATATTATTTCTTCAAATAGGTTGCAAAGTTACAAAAAATCGAGCGCAATACAAAAAGAAATAATCCTTTTTTTAGTGCCGAAATGGAGTAACTTCGCCATTAATGGCAAAGATACGAATAATACTTCTAAATACAAAGTATTTAGTATCTAAAAAAATCAAAAAAGAGACCGCGTGGTCTCTTTTTGATTTTACTACGAAGGCAATTCGATATAACTCATCACAGCTGGGTGCTCTTTGCCTGACGCACTTTCGCCCTGATACTTCCCCATCGCAGCTGGTATTGTGCGCTGAACTGTATGCGGTGTGGGTTATAGTCGTTTGTACTGCGCTGTATGATGTCTGCTGTTTTCAGGGTTGATTCGGATATCGGCCAGTATTCATAACCGAGAGTGAGAGCCAGTCGGTTTTTGAGGAATTGTTTCCTGAGGATATCAACTGTCATGTCTTGTGTGGCATCCACCTCGGCAGTGAAAAGTCGGAAACCGATACAGGTCGCTTGCAGACGATATACACCTGTTGGGATTTCGGTACTATAATGACCGTCGTCTGCTGCAGCTACACTAAATTTCTTCGTGGTGTCAGCAATCTGCACCAGCACCACCTGTGTTCCGGGTAATGCCTTTCCTTCTTCGTCTGTCACTGTTCCTGCCACCTTTACTTGCTTTCCCTGCCCCCAAGAAGAGGTGCAGAGACTCAGAAAAATAATAATAAGGTACTCTACTTGTTTATAGGTAAATAAGCTGTATTATTTTTTGTTAATGTTTCTTCTTATTCATTTTCCTCATTTTCCATCTTTTTTATTATGATGTTTTCAACGACAGATAATGCCATAGCTAATACCTGTGAGTCATTCAAATTGTCTAACATCTAAACGGATCATTTCAGAACCCATGTTCATGCCCATGTTCACTAGTGATCTCTAAGTAATTTCTCAGAACTGTCCTTCAATACACTGTCAACCATAGTTTTCAGCTTTTCCAACTGCCCCATTCCTTCTACCTTTTCTTTTGGATAATTCATCAGTCCTTCAAGGGCATTCCTTGCAAATTTCTCCAGTCCAGCCCCATCCAGCTTATCTAGGAAGTCTAATTGATGTGATTGTTTTTCTAATTTATTAAGTTCTTCCTTTGTCAGTTCAGGCATTTCCTCATCTTCCAGATTGCAGTGCATCACATTGACAAAAAACTCGCGCATGTCACGATTGAAACGATTCTTGTCAAACTCCTTCCTGATTTTCAGAGGATATTTCATCTCATCTAATGCTTTCAATAGTGTTCGTGCAATGATATTGTAGCCTCCTTGACGGTCGGAAGTGAAGAAATGGTTATAGTCGAGTTCTATATCCATCTCAAAAGTTCTGCAGATATGATATTTCTCACCACGAATAAAAGGATCGTTCAGATAAACGTCATCATAATATCGAGGGCGCTTCCGTGCTCTCATAAAACCATCACATACAATCCCAATCAAAAAAGTTTCAACATGTTCGGTATATTTCTTGTTTGTAAAATAAGTTTTCATCTCTTTTTCTAGAGATATAACATCATCGTCTTTTGATTTGAAATAATATGGAAACTCTGTGGCTATGTTTATAATCATATGTTATTATTTAAATTATTTATACTATTATCTAAAAATATGGTTACCAGGAGGCAAAGAACCGTCCAAAAAATAATGTGTATATAAATAGAGTTTTTCGACCATTAATATTTGCATTAAATTTCCTTTGTAAATAGTTTTCTTAGATACATTATTATCATATAGATAATTTCTTGTATAACGTGTATCAGGATGTAGAGTTTGGCCTATTTTCTGTTCATCGGGATATGTTATCATGAGCGGTAGAAAGATCTCTTAGTGTTCACTTGTTTCTGTTTACATGTTTGCACTTTTACGGGATTCTGTTTCTTACAGCCTGCATAGCTTTTTTGTATTCCGGTCCGCATGTTTTAATTGCCACGTTGAGGTCTAT
>JAFZPF010000276.1 GCA_017550455.1 Prevotella sp. | reverse complement strand
GGGCACCACCTTCTGTTATGCCGGTTGGCAGCGCCCCTCCTACGAAGGTCATGTCACCCTGCAGGGTGGTTTCCGCATGCTCGATGCCTATAAGCTACAGACACCGGGACTCTTCCATAAGGCAGCCTTAGAGAACCAGGCATGGATAGCCCGTCCGGAAGCTGCTGTCGCCGGTGCTTATGCCGAGCGTCTGACATTCAAAGACTGTTCCTTCACCCATCTTGCTGCCACGGCACTCGACCTGGAGGGCTTTGTCAACAACTCCTTTATCCTCAACAACCGTTTTCAGGATATCGGAGGAACAGCTATCATGGCCGGTTATTTCGGTGAGCAGGGTTTTGAGACGCATATCCCCTACCTCGGAAAGAATATCTGTGATAACATCACCATCAAAGAGAATCGTATCCAAGATGCCACCAACGAAGACTGGGGCGCCGTGGGTATTGCCGCAGGGTATGTCAGCAATATCAATATAGTACAAAACGAGGTGTGTGACGTCAACTACTCAGGTATCTGCGTGGGATGGGGCTGGACAGCCTTACAAAGTGGCATGCACGACAACCATATCGAAGGCAACTACGTGCATCGCTTCGCCAAGCAGTTGTATGATGCCGGTGGTATCTATACGTTGAGCAACCAGCCAGGGTCTTTTATCATCAACAACAGGATAGAGGCGCCCACCGAGGCACCCTACGCTACCAACGACCGTGGTTTCTGCATCTATTTCGATGAAGCTACCGACGGTTATACGGTGGAGAACAACTGGATGCCCGCTGAGAGTTTCGGTTATAACCAACCGGGGCCTGCCATGATCATCCGCAATAACGGTCCGCAGGTGAAGTAGAGGGTTTAGAGTGTAGAGTGTAGAGTGTAGAGTTATGATTAGCTTAGGATGTTGATCTGAAAAAGGTATTGGCACGACAACTCCCTGAGCGTGTTATAAGTGGAAAAGCAAATCAATTATCAATTATCAATTATAAATTTTCAATTATAAATGAGACCGACGAATTATCATTTATTTGATTTCCTTGACTTTGATGTCAATCTTTCTAAAGACGAATCGCTATGGAAAGCCTATCGGCCGACCGCCATATATGAGAAAGACGGGGATATCTGTCTGGATGTTCCTTTCCAGAAACAGGTGCTTGACAATGACATGGCAGCTGATCTGCAGGTGCCGCAGGAGACACACCGACTGTTTATCCGTTATTACGAACCGAAGATCATCCGACTGTATATCGATATTGTTTCCGAAGAACCGATGAGCGAACAGTCGGAGATGCTGCAGTTCTCCGAACGGATACAGCGGAAGCCCCTCTCCCTACAACAGGAGAGAGCCAACTGGAGAGTATGCTCTGCAGATGGTGTGATGCGTGCTTTCATCAACCTGGAGGAAGCCCCTGTGGATCGGTGGAGCAGTCTGCAGCCCGACCCGCAAGAGACCATTGATATCCGACTATATCCCGACGGAAACAAAGAAATCCGTCTGGCTGCCTACGATCATTTCTCTCCTCCCCGCTATGATGCTCTTCCTTTAGCCTATTGCAAGACTGAAGGGAATGACGACCGTGCCACCCTCTCGTTCGAGTGTAAGCACGACGAGTGTTTCGCGGGTACCGGTGAGCGGTTTATGAAGATGGATCTCAGCGGACAGACATTCTTCCTGAAAAACCAAGACGGACAAGGTGTTAACAACCGTCGTACGTATAAGAATATTCCTTTCTATCTGTCGAGTCGTATGTATGGCACGTTCTACCATACCTGTGCCTACGCCAAACTCTCGTTGGCAGGACATTCCTCCCGCAGCGTGCAGTATCTGAATGATCAGGCACGTATTGATGCCTTTATCATCGGTGGTGACAGCATAGAGGAAATCATCCGCGGCTACCGTGATTTGACGGGATATCCCTCCATGCCTCCATTGTGGAGCTTCGGCGTGTGGATGAGTAGGATGACTTATTTCTCAGCCGATGAGGTGAACGGTATCTGCAACCGTCTGCGTGAGGAGCATTATCCCTGTGATGTGATTCACCTGGATACCGGCTGGTTCAAGACCGACTGGCTCTGCGAATGGAAATTCAATGAAGAGCGTTTCCCGAATCCTCCTGCATTCATCAAGGGGTTGAAAGACAACGGTTTCCGTGTCTCTCTCTGGCAGTTGCCTTACGTGGCAGAGAATGCCGAGCAGATCGACGAAGCACGTGAGAATGACTATATCGGTCCGCTCACCAAACAACAGGCATCGGAAGGATCCAACTTCTCCACGCTCGACTATGCCGGCACCATCGACTTCACGTATGACAAGGCAACCGAGTGGTACAAAGGATTGCTCAAACGACTGCTGGATATGGGTGTTACCTGTATCAAGACCGACTTCGGAGAGAATATCCACATGGATGCCGTGTATAAGAACATGAAACCCGAGCTGCTCAATAACCTCTATGCCCTGCTATATCAAAAAGCAGCTTATGAGATAACGAAAGAGGTGACCGGCGACGGTATCGTATGGGCAAGGGCCGCATGGGCAGGTTGTCAGCGTTATCCCCTTCACTGGGGTGGCGACAGTTGTTCGTCATGGGATGGCTTAGCAGGATCCCTGAAGGGCGGATTACACTTCGGACTCTCCGGCTTCGCCTTCTGGAGTCATGATGTGCCGGGCTTCCATACCCTGCCTAACTTCATGAACGGCATCGTCGATGATAAGGTTTATGTGAGATGGACACAGTTCGGTGTATTCTCCTCACATATCCGTTATCACGGTACCAACAAGCGGGAGCCCTGGCATTATCCCAACATCGCCACCATCGTAAAGAAATGGTGGGACCTCAGATATGCACTCATCCCGTATATCTTACAAGAGAGTATTATCGCTACACAGTCGGGCCACAGCATCATCGAGGCACTCATCTTCCAATATCCGCAGGATCCTACTGTCTGGCATATCGATGATGAGTATTTCTTCGGGCACGATTTCTTAGTGGCACCGGTCATGAACAGCGAAGACCGTCGTGATGTCTATCTTCCTGAAGGCAATTGGGTACAATTCTTTACAGGTGAACGTCTTACAGGAAATCAGTGGATACACCTCGATGGTATTCCACTGGATCAGATGCCGGTCTATGTTAGAGAAGGTGCACAGATACCGATGTACCCCGAGCATGTAGAGTGTACTGACGAGATGGATCTGTCAAAGACCACGCTGATAACCATCGATGAACAATTTAAAGGAATCAACTTATAATTTACGATATGAATACTTGGAAGGTTAATTTAGAAGAGACAAAGAAAAGATATGTCAACTGGTGGAACCACAAGGGTATCGTCCTGAATATGTGGGAACATTTTCAGGAAGGTGTCACCCCGCATGCGGATATCCCGGCTCCGCAACCACCGAAAGACCTGAATCAGAAATGGTTCGATCCCCAGTGGCGTGCGGAGTATCTGGACTGGTATGTGGCACACAGTTGTCTGAAAGCCGACATGCTGCCCGTTGCCAACACCCAGTTAGGCCCGGGTTCACTGGCAGCCATCCTCGGTGGTGTCTTTGAAGGTGGGGAGGATACGATATGGATTCACCCGGATCCCAACTATTCCGACAAGCTTACTTTCAATAGAGAGCATCCCAACTGGCTCTTACACAAGGAATTACTGAAGGCATGCAAGACAAAGGCACAGGGGCATTACTATGTGGGTATGCCCGACCTGATGGAAGGTCTTGACGTGCTGGCAGCCATGAAGGGCACCGACAAGGTGTTGCTCGACACGGTGATGCAGCCGGAGGTGCTCGAAGAACAGATGCAGTTTATCAACGATGTCTATTTCCAGGTATTCGACGAACTCTACGACATCATCCGTGAAGGTGATGAGATGGCTTTCTGCTATTTCTCTTCCTGGGCACCTGGTAAGATGTCGAAACTGCAGAGTGATATCTCTACGATGATCAGTGTGGAGGATTACCGTCGGTTCGTACAGCCATTCATCCGTGAACAATGTCAGAAGATCGACTATACCCTCTACCACCTTGATGGTGTAGGAGCCATCCATCATCTTCCGGCACTGCTGGAAGTGGAAGAACTGAATGCCGTGCAGTGGACTCCCGGTGTGGGACAACCGCAGGGAGGCAGTGCGAAATGGTATGATCTGTATAAGCAGATCCTTGCTGCAGGTAAGAGTATCATGGCTTGCTGGGTGACGTTGGATGAACTGAAACCGTTGTTAGACAATATCGGCGGTGATGGTGTACATCTGGAGATGGACTTCCACAACGAGGATGAGGTGGAACAGGCTATGCGTATTGTGGAGGAATTCCAAAGAAATGAAGAACCCGATCGTAAGGTAGCCGAAATCATCCGACTGACAGAAGAGCGTTTCAACAACCCGGTGAAGGATGTCGCTGACATTATCCAGAAGATAGAGGAGCAGTTCTCAGGAACAATCAATGTTGAGCAACAGCCACAGTCACCACGCTATAAGAGTCTGGTAGATATGCAGAAGAAACCTGTGAGGAAGAAGGTGCTGGGTAAGGGCACCGCTACCGAACCCCTCATGCCCGTCGAGCGCCCCTCGTTGGAGAGCCAACTGAAAGAGCGCATCCTCATTTTTGACGGTGGCATGGGCACCACCATCCAGAGTTTCCATCTGGAGAATGTAAGAAGCAATGAATACCTCACCATCGAGCGACCGGAGATCATTCTGGAGATCTACCGTCGTTTCCTGGCAGCAGGTTCGGATATTATTACGACCAATACGTTCAACGGTCAGCGGATCTCCCTGCCGGTGGAGTTTAAGGACAAGGTGAGGGAGGTGAACCTGCAGGCGGCACTGATGGCCCGACAGCTGGCAGACAGTTTTACACTGACGAATCCCGCCAAGCCCCGATATGTCTTCGGTGGTATGGGACCCACCCGTGAAACGGTCTCCATGGAGGGTGCAAAGGTTAGCTACGATGAGATGGCTGACATCTATCAGGAACAGGCAGAGGCCCTCATCGACGGTGGTGTGGACGCACTGATCCTCGAGACGATCTTCGATGTGATGAATGCCAAGGCTGGTGTTGAGGGCGCTATGAGAGCCATGAAAGATAAGGGTTGTGAACTGCCGATTATCCTCAGTCTGACGGTACGTACAGCAGAGGGTTACAACATGATCGGACAGAATATCATCGACTTTGTCAAGACGCTGAAGGATTATCCAATCTTTGCCGTGGGTATCAACTGCAATCCGGATATCCCGATGGTCACCAACCTGATCCGCCGTCTGGCCAACGAGACACCTTATTATATTATTGCTTTCCCGAATGCAGGACTGCCGGATGAGAATGGGCATTATTCCACAACACCCGATATCTTCCAGAAGGAGATGTGGCTGATGTTCGACCAGCATCTTATCAATATGGTGGGCGGTTGTTGCGGTACGAACGATCAGCACATGGCGAAGCTCGCAGAACTGGCTGAGCCGGCACCGGGCTGTTGGGTGACACCGCATAATCCGAACAGCACACATGCCATTCCGGTAGCTCCTACCCCAGAGCGTGAACCGGAGGAGAAAGAAGAGGTGAAGGAGCCTGTCGCTGCGACTGGTCCTTCTGTCTTCGACAGTATTGTCAACGGTAAGTCGGACGACTGTGCGGCAGCTACCCAAGAGGCGATCAACAGAGGTGAGAAGCCACAGGAGATTATCAATAATGAGATGATCCGTGCCATGGCAGAGGTAGGACAGCGTTTCCAAGACGGTAAAGCCTTTGTACCACAGTTATTGATGGCCGGAAGAGCGATGAAAGCCGGTTTGGAGATTCTCAAACCGTTGATGGCCGGTGAGAGCACCAACTCCTTAGGGAAGATCGTCATCGGAACGGTGAAGGGCGACCTTCATGACATCGGCAAGAACCTCGTGGCATCCATGCTTGAGGGTTGTGGTTTCGAGGTGGTGAACATCGGTATTGATGTGTCTGCCGACAAGTTCATCGAGGAAGTGAAGAAGAACCAACCCGATATCCTGTGTATGTCGGCTCTGCTGACCACCACCATGGGATATATGAAGGTGGTGATTGATGCACTCGAGGAAGCTGGCATCCGTGATCAGGTGAAGGTAATGGTGGGCGGTGCACCCGTCTCTCAGGGTTATGCTGATGAGATCGGTGCCGACGGTTACAGTGACAACGCGAACTCCGCCGTTACCGTGGCAAAACAACTGTTAGGAAAACTATAATAACAAACTACGGTGGGGTGGTAAAAGAGCTTATCAGCCCACCATAATATCTATTAAACGAAATGCAAGCAAAATTTTTAGGAACATTAGATTGGACGATTCTCATTGCCTACTTCATCATCCTGTTGGCAATAGGAATATGGGCAAGTACGAAACGTAAGAAGGGAAGTAGTCTGTTCTTGGCTGAACACTCCCTGCGCTGGTATCATATCGGATTCTCGATGTGGGGCACCAATGTGGGTCCTTCGATGTTGATAGCCTCCGCCTCAGCAGGATTCACCACAGGTATTGTATCGGGTAACTATGCCTGGTATGCCTTCGTGTTTATCTTCCTGTTGGCCTTCGTCTTCGCACCCCGTTACCTGGGTACCAATGTCAGTACATTGCCGGAGTTCATGGGACTGCGTTTCGGGCAGGGCACCCGTAATATTCTCGCGTGGTACACCATTGTCACCATCCTGATATCCTGGTTGGCACTGACCCTCTTCGCCGGTGGTATCCTCATCCGTCAGGTCTTCTCCATACCTATGTGGGCCTCGGCACTCATCCTGTTGGGTATCTCCGCCTTCTTCACGATGTTAGGTGGACTGAAAGCTGTGGCATATACGAATGTCTATCAGATGATCCTGTTGATCGTCGTTTCTGCCACCCTCACCATTGCCGGACTTATCAAGGTGGGTGGCATCGGCGGTTTGTCTGCTGCTGTGCCGGCCAACTACTGGAACCTGTTCCTGCCTAACGATAATCCCGACTTCCCCTGGTTGCCGATACTCCTGGGGTATCCGATCATGGGTGTATGGTTCTGGTGTACCGACCAGTCGATGGTACAACCCGTCTTAGCCGCCAAGAGTCTGAATGAAGGACAGCGCGGTGCTAACTTCACCGGTTGGCTGAAGATCCTCGACGTGCCCCTGTATATCCTCCCCGGTGTGCTCTGTCTGGCTCTCTTCCCTGCCCTGAAGAATCCCGACGAGGCTTATATGACGATGGTCACCAACCTCTTCCCGGTAGGTATGGTCGGATTGGTGCTCGCCGTGCTCACCGCCGCATTGGTAAGTACGATCGGTTCGGCGCTCAATGCCCTGAGTACGGTCTTCACCATGGATATCTTTGTCAAGAAGAACCCCGGGGCAACACAACAGCAGATTATCCACATGGGTAGGGTCGTCACCGTTATCGGTGCCATCCTGTCCGTCATCATCTGTGTGGCGATAGACAGTATCAAAGGACTGAACCTCTTCAATGTCTTCCAGTCGGTATTGGGATTCATCGCACCACCAATGTCGGCCGTCTTCCTCTTCGGTGTTTTCTGGAAGCGCACCACCTCTAGGGCAGCTAACATGGCTCTCACCTGGGGTACGGTGTTCAGCATCGGCACAGGTATCCTCTATCTGTTCGTACTCAACGGCGCCGACTTCTGGCCCCACTTCATGATGCTCTCCTTCTGGATCTTCGTCATCATTGGTGTAGCGATGATCATCGTCAGTCTGTTGGATAAGACAGAACAGAAGGCAGCGATGATCAAGAAGATTGCAGACAAGCCATCTTGGGATGTGAGAGTGGGATGGGCATTGCTCATCATTGCGATGATCGCCCTGTACATCTTCTTCAACGGACATTAATATCCTGATACATGAACAATAAGGTGGGGCTCATTCTATTTGAGCCCCACCTTCATTATATGCTGAAAATACTCAGTTCCACTTGCTTAGCACAAAAGGAAAGCCAAAAAACTAATGTCCTTTTAACTCCCCTTTAACTCCCCTTTAACTCCCTTTTAACTTCCTTTTAACTACCTTTTCTAACACTATCATCGTGACGCGATAGCGAAGGCAACCTCCATCATATTGATGAAATTGTTCTGCCGCTCCTCTGCCGTTGTCTCCTCACCGGTGATCAATGAGTCACTGATGGTACAGATACACAGGGCACGGGCACCGACACGCGCTGCGTTCATATACAGAGCCGGAGCCTCCATCTCGATAGCCAGCACACCCATCTCCATCCATTTCTTAGCCATGGGATTAGCATCATAGAAAGTATCTGAGGAATAGACATTTCCAACCATATAATGGAAGCCTCTCTTCTCAGCCTCTTCCACACCGGCACGCAACAAGTCGAAGTCGGCAATCGGTGCATAAGTACCTCTGAGTTCAAACTGATCGGCAAAGTTGCTGTTCGTGCAGGCACCCATGGCAAACACGAGGTCGCCGACATGCAGATCTTTATGCATTGATCCTGCAGAACCGACACGGATGATCGTCTTAACATCATAGAAATTAAACAACTCGTACGTATAGATGGCGATGGAAGGGATTCCCATGCCATGGCCCTGCACGGAGATACGCTTTCCGTGATAGGTGCCGGTATATCCCAACATTCCTCTAACGTTATTGTACAAGACAGGGTTCTCTAAGAAACGCTCTGCCATCATCTTTGCGCGCAACGGATCACCTGCCATGATCACGGTATCGGCTATCTCGCCATACTTAGCCCCGATATGCGCAGTCGGTGTATTCTCTTTTGACATGATATTGAATATTTTATAAGTTAATAAATGATCTGTTCACAACCTCCCCAACCCCTCCTTGCCTAAGGAGGGGAACACTATGGGTGTTCCATGAATATCGGCTGCACCTCAGCAATAAGCAAGCTCATTGCATTCGGTTTGCACGATATTTCGACCTCTCCCACGCCCTCTCCTCTCCAGGAGAGGGATGTAACCGCTCCTCCTGTCGCTCTTTCATTAAGGTACTGCTCCCTTAAGACGGTCGCAGTGTTTTTTTATTATTGTTGCGATAGCGAGAGATGCTGGTACAAGACGAGGTGACTGAGCATGGCATCGAAGCGTGCAACGAACTCTCTCTTGCTTACTTCTCTCTGGCGGAACAGAGAGAAGTAAAGAACTAACGACGACGTCGTTTATAGCACTTGTCGAAATCGCAGAGGCCGCAGGTGTAATCGAGATGCCGCACATCCGGTCCCACTCCGATCACCCCACTGACCGACTTGATGGGCGTCATCAGACTACTGTCGGAGAGATGGACGCCACAAGGCTCAGGGGTACCGAAGAGAGGGAATAGCAGTTGCTGCTGCGACACATGCCAACTGCAGTAACCCGGACTGAAACGGTTGGTATGCTTCCATCCCAGTTTGTCGATGCTCATCTGCAACGACTCCTCCATCCGGTCGGCTGCTTTCTCTGCTATCACACTGCCCAATGCATCTGCGATAAACACCCGCACCATATCGCCTTTTTCCATCAGCTGGCGCTGATAGTTCTCAAAGTCCATTCCAGCCGTACAGACAAAGAAAGCATATGCCTCAGCACCCCGCAACTGTCGTGCGATAATCTTTCCCACCGACAGGGTGGTATCGT
The DNA here is from genome assembly GCA_017550455.1 of Prevotella sp. Lineage (GTDB taxonomy): Bacteria > Bacteroidota > Bacteroidia > Bacteroidales > Bacteroidaceae > Prevotella. The sequence goes on along the minus strand of JAFZPF010000276.1, from coordinate 958 downwards.
CGATGGTCAGTGTATTCTCTTGCAGATCCAACGAGCCATACTTCACGAAGAAACAAAACGACGGTTGGAGGAATGATTTTACTTCCCCCACCACAGCATCAAGTTCCTGAAGAATACTCTCGTCGGGCACAGACGCGCCGTACCCCATCTGCTCATACAACTCCGCGGAGGTGATACCTAACTGCTCGTATGTCAGTGCTACCTTATTCAACGGTTATGCATTCTTCCGGTTAAACTCATCCAAAGCCTCAAAGAAAGCATCGATATTCTCCTTCGGGGTATGTGGCGGGGTGTCACAACCACTGGAGAGCACGAAGTTAGGATAGTCACGCATACGCTCCAGCAATCCACTTGTCACTTCCTTCATCTGTTCGGGTGTGGCGTCTTTGAAGACAGATACCGGGTCGATATTTCCCATGGCAATAGCTGTCTTGGGCACATCCTGTATGACCTCGCACATCGAGCACTTATTACCGAAATGGTACATCGCCGACTCTGTGGCTACCATCGCCTTCGTACAGTGACCGGTGTTACCACAGTTGTGAAGCACCACAGAGAAGTGATCGTCCTGCACCTGTTGTACGATATAGCGCACATACATCGAAGAGAAATTCAGACAGTCGGCATCCGACATCAGTCCGGCAGCAGGCTCTGCCATCACCACACCGTTCACGCCCGTCTCCTTGATTGCCATGCAGTATTTCAGGATAAACTGCGTACACTTGCTCAGCAACTCATGGGCAGCGTCAGGATCCTCATAGATCAGCACCATGATATCTGACATGTCATACAGACGACCGGCCAGGGAGAACGGACCGATACAACCGGCTAATACCGGACGGTCATCAATGGCACGCGCTAACATCAGGTTAGCTTTGAGATATTCGGGTACACGACCGGCACTCAGTGAAGGAACCTTCAAACGATGGATATCCTCAGCATTTGACAATAACCTTCC
>JAFZPF010000275.1 GCA_017550455.1 Prevotella sp. | reverse complement strand
CTCATAATAATCCGTCGGATTCCAGGTGGCATGACGGTATTGTTCGAGATGCAGTCCGGTAAGATACAGTTGTTCGTTGGTCTTCACCTGTTCGGGAAGCAAGGCTGCTTCAGCACTGTCGGGTATCGGACGGATCTCATCTGGTTCGGCATGCCAATGCATCACACAGCGTTCCTTCTCATATAATGTCTTGTAGATCTTCAGGTTCAGTTCCTTGAAAGAAATTCCCTTTGTGTCTACCGTCTTTATCAGAACTTCTTCCGGGGAGATTTCATGTTGCTCATGATAAAGTACATGCCCCTTGTCGGTAACTAACATCACACGAATCTTCTGTCGACTAGTGGCAAAGAGCTTGAAGGTGACTTGTCCGGAGGCTGTCTCCTCAATATTCATCATCAAGTCTTTCGAGGCTTCCTTGACGATGCCCAGTTCTCGGTAAGGCATGAAATACTGCGTGAACTGTTTTTCTTCATAGGGCATCAGCCAACTGAAGTCGGGTTGGTTCTCAGTATATACCCCGGCCATCAGTTCGATGTACGGACCATCGTCATCCGTAAGGTTACGATCCCATGCCCGACCGAAATCGCCGTTACCCCATGTCCACTGTTTCTTACCCGGTGAGAAGTGATGACTGGCTATATGCAGCATTCCTCCTTGGGTATCGTTTTCATAACCGCCTTCGAAGTTGAAACGTGAGTTAACACCCATATAACTGGTGGGCACCTTGATATTCTTGTAGTTGGAGATATCCACGCCGGCCGAATAATCCATTTTGTAATAGATTCCTGTGGCGATGGGGAAAGACGAGACAGCCCGCTTGCCATGGTCGAAGACTGCATTGATATCTGGCGGGAACACACTCTGATAATGGTCGTTTACAGACACAGCAGGGTTTGCCCACCAAAGGAAGGTCTGCGGCACGTCAGTACGGTTGTAGAGTACACCGTGAATCTCGAGATAGGCACAACCGGGGCGTAGGGTAAACCCTGCCATTCCCTTCTGATGAAACATCTGCTCGATCTCGTTCACCCATACCGTGACACTGCCGTCGGCATTCTCCTTTATCGTGGCGTCGATAGGCAGATAGGTTGACGGACGATGATGCTGGGGCCAGTTGAATTCTATTCCTCCGGAGATCCAGGGCCCCGTCAATCCCACCAATGCCGGCTTGATGACGTGGTTGTAATACACGAAATGGCGTTTCTTGATCTTATCGTAAGCCATCTGTATGCGTCCTCCCAACTCAGGAAGGATCATCACCTTGATATATTCATTCTCCAGATAAATGGCATGCCATTCCTTATCCACTTTCTCATTCTTGATGGATTCGACGACGGGGTAGGGATAGACCACGCCACTGGATCCTTGATATACACGCTTTTCTAGGAAGATAGGATTCTTCTCTGGTTTCCCAATCTCGTAGGTCGGGATGATAACCGTTTCTCTCCAAGCCTTTACCATATTTTTTAGTTGACGAGTTATTACTACTGTCTATTAATTATTAACTATTAACTATTATCTATTAACTATTAATTATTTCTCACTCACCAGTTCTTGCTCTAGCTCCTCCAAACTCTTCCCTTTTGTTTCCGGACAACGACGGAAGAGGAAAAGGAAGGCACACAGACAGATACCGCTGTAGATCCAGAAAGAACCGCTGCTTCCCAAGGCTGCATTCATCGATGGGAAAGAGAAGGTGAGCGTGCAGCATCCCACCCAGAGGGCAAAGGTGCATGTCGCCATGGCAATACCCCTGATACGATGGGGGAAGATCTCTGCCAACAATGTCCAGGTTACAGGTCCTAAGGTCATGGCATATATGGAGATAGCCGTAACCACGAGCACAACCATCACAATACCTGTCACGCCGGCGAAATAACAGGTTCCTAAGATGAAGTATATCAGTCCGAGTCCACCGGCCCCCAGAAGCATCAGTGTGCGGCGTCCCCATCTCTCTATGGTGAAGAGGGCTACGATGGTAAACAGCACATTGGCAATACCCGTTATCACGATGTTGATGAACATCCCGTCAACATTAAAGCCTGCCCCCACGAAGATCTCCTGCGCATAATTGAAAATCACATTCGTGCCACACCACTGTTGGAAGACAGCGATGACAAGACCCAACAGCAATACCTTGGCATACTTGGATTGAAAGAGTTCCCGTAACCCTGCCTCCTGTGAGGAATGTTGAGAAATGGATGCCCGCTCTTTCTTAAGAGCGAGAAAGACAGGACTCTCAGGAATGAAGATACTCATGATCAGGAATAAGGCAGCTGGGAAGGTCTCTGCCCAGAACATCCATCGCCATCCCCAACTGATGTTCCATGCTTGAGCCTCTGCTATCATAGTCTCCCGAGCCAACAGCATATTGACAATCTGAGCAGAAAGGATACCTAATACGATAGTCATTTGGTTGAGGCTCACCATCCTGCCACGGATCTCTGGAGGACTCACTTCCGCGATATACATCGGTGAGAGGGCACTCGCCACACCGATGCCTACACCGCCCACGAAACGAGCGATATTAAATAAGGTGAAGTCATTAAATAATCCCGTGGCAATGGCTGAGACAGTAAACAAAACAGCCGCAACCATCAGTAAGGGTTTACGGCCATACTTGTCGGCAGCCGCTCCTGCCACCATGGCTCCTACCAGACAACCAATCAAAGCGGTTGTCATGGCAATGCCCTGCATCACAGGAGAATCACTGATGCCAAAATACAGTTCGTAGAAAGGTTTTGCCCCTCCGATGACCACCCAGTCATAACCGAAGAGTAATCCTCCCATAGCTGATACTGCACAGATAAAATACAGAAAATGTTTGTTGTAATGACCCATTTCTTCTATTATGTTATTCCAAGTGCAAAGATAATAATAAAATAATACAAGAAAAATGGAATTTTTATTTTAAAAGATGGATAATATTATTATCTTTGCAGAACAATCAACGAGGATACTTTGTAATAGAATGAAAGAAGGTTTTGTTGGAGAACGTTCTATTGTATTGCCCAAGGCAGTTGTGGAGATGGAACAAAACGATCCTCTTGTCTCAAGCCTGTATATTACGGATATAGGTTATTATCCTTGTGCCCGAGATCACTATAGAGAGCGAAAAGAACCCATCCAGGAACATGTCCTTATCTATTG
>JAFZPF010000274.1 GCA_017550455.1 Prevotella sp. | reverse complement strand
CTTGCGAGATATTTCAGGGCATTCAAGTAGCAAGAGATTGCCTCCTTGTCGCTGAAATGCGCGTAGTACCAGGATGTCATTCTTGTTGATAGGTGCTTCACCGGCGACAATGACAAGGGGTTTTTCCTTCATCAGTTTCTTATTCGTTTTTCCTACCAGTAGCATTTGATAGGCCTTCTTACCTATTGTCTCTTCCAGACTAGTGCATCTACGGTGCCCGATTTTTAGGGTGGTGAGTGGCGCATCATCTCCCAATACGACGATGTTACCATTGGTTATACGTCCTTCTGTCAGTTGACGTTGTGCCAATGTCAGTTGATATTCATTCTCAGAGATCACCTTCCCATTCTCTCGCAGACTGATTACCAGTTTGGTGTTCATCTTCTGCTGTGGAAGACTGACAGGTAATTGGATTCTTGGTTCTATCCAATAGTGCTCGTAGTGATTGACTTTCCGCACATTCTCTGTACCTCGGGCTAATACCTGTCCGTTCTCAGTAATGATTTGCCATGATAATAATGATGGTTGTACGGAAGATCCGTCTTCACGATCGTTGACTATACAAATGCGTGTGGGAAGTTGCTCACCCGCATAGAAATGACGTCCCCATAATTCTGCACTTACAAGAACAGGCTGTAGGGCACGTGCCAGTGCATAGTAAGTGGGCCATGGCTTGATCTTTTCTGCATTGTAAACTTCTTTAAACCATGTGTGCAGAGAGAAATGCAGGATGCCAGATCCGTTGGGACTGGTACGACGTAATACCTCGGCAAGTTCGCCAGTGATAAAGGCTTGCGTATTCAGGAAATACTTTGGATTACTAAAATCATATGCCTTATAACCACACAGAGACATGGGATTCTGATGTACTATCTGATAGGAGCGAGTGGGGTGCCCTGTCTCATTATTAGGATAGCCGGTTGACATCTCCTGCGAGATAAGTGGTCTATCGGGGAGTTTAGCGTTTTTCTCAAATTCACCATTAAAGAATCGGAAAATATTGTAGTCATACCAATTATAATAGGCATGGACATCATCTATGTCACCATCGTCTATCGTATTGTAAAACGATTGTCCATAACGCTCAATTCTTCCTTTCCGTGCATAATTGGAGTCATAGGATATGGGACGTGTGGGATCAATCTTTCTCATCTCACGAACGAAGTCTGAGATAATGGTCATTTTTTTCATAGCCCTTTCCTTGTCTTGATCCAAGTCGTAGAATTTCATCTCATTATTTACTGTCCATATGATGAGTGAAGGGTGATTACGATACTTCTTCATTAAGTCTTTCATCTCGGTCTTCCACAGATTAAGCAGCTCCAGAGAAGGAATCGGCCGGTTCTCTAACATAAGCCAAGGCCAGGTACCCTCAAAACTAACGGCAATGCCTTCTTCATCTGCGGCCTGCATCCATGTCTCATTAAAGGGTGCTGTATGCATGCGAGTTACCTCAATGTTTCCCTGTTTCATTAATCTGTAAAACTTATGTGCCAAAACCTTATCATTAGGACAAATAGCCGATGGAACCTGATTTCCCCCTCGTAACCAGTAATTAATCCCATTTAACTGAAATAATCCATTCTTTACTTCAAAGGTTCGGAATCCTGACGTTATTGTTAAAGCGTCATCTGCTGCACTGAAGGTAAAATCATACAGATGAGGATGCTGCGGTGTCCACAACTTGGGCTTAAGGTTATCAATATCATATGTAAGGGTGCGTTTCTCTCCGGCAGATAGTGTCACTTTGCCAAGACAAAGACCTGAATAGATTGTTTGTCCTGTCGCCTTATCTTTGATGTCTGTTGACAGATTAATAACGATCTTTTTCCCAGAGTGGTTTTTTACTGTTACTTCAAACGATGCACCACAAAGTTGTGGCTTGATATAGACATCTTCTATTTTTACTGTGTTTGTGATGGTTAACTTGACAGGTTGCCAGATTCCTGCTGGGTCTCCACCATAAAAACCATGAGGCATGTCACGTAGTATGTCGTTATTGATGTTCTCCTCAGTGTCTTCGCGTACAGTATTTCCTTGAGCCAGAGCATAGTGTGCATCCAGCTGATCATTTTTAGCTTTAGAATCGTCGTTTATGTTACGTAGTACACGAACAGCGATAATATTTCTGCCTGGGTGTAATAACTTAGAGCCGTCTACCTCGAAGTTCCCGAACATTCCGATATGTGAGCCAGCACGTTGGCCGTTAATATATACCTCAGCAGTTTTTGAGACAGCATCAAAAGACAATGTCATGATCTTCCCTTTAACAGTGGATGGCAGGTCAAGGTGCTGGCGATACCATGCAGAATTAGTTTTGCGATAATCGAAGGTGTAGTTCTCACATCTCTCGGTCTCTGCCTGATAGTAGGTGTCTGAGACTCCTTTGGCTTCATGTCCGTTGGGAGTAGCCATTGTCTCTCCGTGAAGCCAAATACGTATGGGATTCCAGAAATTCGGAACCTGCATGACATGCCATTCATGATCATTATTATTGTCAATGGCTTGTTTTATATCACTTATTTGGTATTCAGGCATAAAAAGCCAGTTGCCATCAAGTGATATCTCCGTACGTCCTGGATTTATCTCCTTAACCTCGATGGGATGATAATCCTCTCGTTCCTTTTTCCTTTTTAATTCACGTTGTGCAGCAGACATTTCCTGATGGAATTCATTGCGAGGCTGCCCCTTGAAAGCATCCTCGTCCAAAGGGGTAATAATCAGATCGTCAAACTCTGTATCTATCCAACCGCCGCCAAGTGTGACAAAGCCTGACGGGCATTGCTGTCCGTTCTTATCTGTAACATCGATATAGGGTTTTACCTCGTCACCTACATATACCCGTATACGTTGACCTGATACTTCAATTCGTATTTTGTACCATTCACCGGGTACGGGATGGAAACGCAAGGGGCGTACCCCTAAGAACTCATCAGTGCCACGATACCCTAAACGTGTCAGGTAAATATCGTCCTGTAAGCCACCTTTTAATCCCACGATATATCTGTCAAATCTGTTGGCGGCGCGGAAACCAGCCCATATCTGAACCTGTTCAGCCTCTTTGGGTGCTCGTGCCCTGAAGGAGAAACTATAGTCTTTCATGGTTTCTTCACCAAACAGTGCATAGTTGTCCCGACTGTGGAGGACACCGTTGGCGATATGACAGTCACCACGGCCTACCGTCCTGACCTTTTCTCCGTCTTGTGAAAATGTAAAAGTCTGTGCATTCAAACTGATGCTATAATATATACCTATTGCCGATAATAGCAAAACACGGATGTATCTCATATCTCTTGTAATAATGATTTATAATAATACTATTCAGTTTGCAGAAGGAGGAATCTCGTCGGTTCCCCACTTTTTGTTAGGCGTACTACCCATGACAAGCACCAGTTTTCCACCATTGATAATATCGCTATGACTAAACCAAGGCTTATCCCATACCTTACCATTCAGTTCTGCCCGTTGTATGTACTTGTTGTCAGGTGATACACCTTGTGCTTCAATCTCAAAAACCTTTCCATTGGAAAGCTGAATACGAGCAGAAGGGAATACAGGACTGCCAATATTATAAACAGGTAGACCCGGAGTAACTGGATAGAACCCAAGCATGGAGAATACAACGAACGAGGTCATACCACCTCCATCCTCATCACCGGGAATTCCCATAAGGTCGTTACGATACCAGGTACGCAGTAGTTTACGGATACAGCGTTGTGTCTTCCATGGTACACCGGCATAATTATATAAATAAGGTATATGGAAAGATGGCTCATTAGCCATGGAAAACTGTCCCACATTACCTGTGTGGTCGGGTAGCTGACTGTAAAACTCGAACTTACTCTTTCCCAACGGTTCTGAGAAACTGTCGTCAAGCGCTTTTACAAACATCTCTGGCCCACCCATCAGCGAGATAAGATCTGCAACATTATGCGGTACATCGAAACGATAGGTCCATCCGTTGTTTTCTCCATAGTAGTTACGAGCACCCTGACCACCACTATAGCGATAATCGAAAGGTTCAATGAAGTTCCCTTTACTGTCTTTGGGATGGAAAAAACATGTCTTGGGATTCCAAAGATTTCTATAGCTATAACCCATCTTTGAATACCTCGTTGCCATGTCTGCATACTCCTTAGCTTCTTTTTTCTTGTTTGCATGAGATGAGAGATAATGGGCAATTATGGAAAGACACCAATAGTCATAGCTGGTCCCGAGGGTAACAGCTACTGGCTGACGCTTCTCAAATAGGTTTACGTTAGGGTCATTCTCAACTTCTCCTTCTTGCAGAGCTGGGATGTATCCATTCTTTAGGAAAAACTCATCAATCCATCCTGCCTTGTTGCCAGACCATGGAGCCAGTGTCTTCTCCTCTATGGCTTTGCGACAGGCTTCAAAAGCTTTGCAGGCATCCATATTCATACCTTTAGATAGTGCATCAGCAATCATTGCCACTCCGTGGTTGGAGTTCATCCTACGTGAATCGCCGTTGACCTCTGGGAATGTCGGCATCCATCCTGTTCCCATTTGTTCTGCCATTAAGAGGTATGATTTAATAATATCTTCCTCAACTTGGTGATCAGTCAGCGTTCGCAGGGGATGATGTGCGCGATACGTATCCCAGATCCAGTCGTCATTATAGAAAGGTGTACCACCGTCATGGTGGACTTGATTGTCGAAGGCGCTCCAATAGAGTCCATCTTCACTCATGCAGATGGGGCGTTCGAAGGTACGGTAATAGGAAGAATAGAATATGGTAAGCTCATTCTCGTCAGTACTGCTCACCTTGATACGACTGAGCGTGCGATTCCATTCAGCCCGTCCATCTTTGGCAAGACGCGCTACATCATAATGGTTGATCTCTCTTCGGAGATTTTTCTTTGCCTGTTCTACACTGATATATGATATGCCATAACGCAGGTGTACAGTTTTCGTGGAGGCAGCATAGCAAAAAGCCTGTGCTTGGTCATTCAGTTTTGTTATTTTGGATGGAGACTCTTGTGACTCTATATAAATATAAACCTTCGTTTGATCACTAACGAGCTGCCATCCGCTTAACCATTGATCTCCGGCTTCTATGATTCCGTTTTGTGTACTTAAGACTATACTTGGAGCACCTTGTCGGAAATCAATCTTATATATAGCAGACTGATGGTTTACGGCGTAAGTTGCAAGTATATTGTTGTCATCTAATTCTATGTCAAAACCATACGGCGTGAGATGTTCATTGTCATAGTTATATGATATAGAGGTATTTGGGTCGTTACTCAACTGTGGCAATAGTTTAAAAGCAGATTTTTCTCGGTGTGTTGTAACGACGATGGGTAATCCGTTAACCCGGTCAGAGGTATAGTCGGATCGTTCCGGATAGACACGCAACATGCTGTTAGGCAATTGTACGGTAGCAAATGTGGGTACCAGTAGATGGCTGATATTACCAATATAAGGATTAACGTAGTCAATAGGCTCTTTTGCTGAGCCCGATGTGATACTTCCTAAAATACTCAGTGCCAAAGAGGCAATCAAGTGAGATGTTTTCATAACATATTCAGTTTTATTATTATCTGATATTTTTTTTCAGTTTCCTAGAGGCATCACCTGTCATTTGTAAGTAATGTCCGCTGTCCAAACCATCTTCCAATGGTACAAACACACTTCCGGGAGCTGGTTGAGGTACACGTTGTGCTATCTTGAAAATAGCTGTTCCCTCGTCAATTTCATCAAACATAGCTATATAGAGCATCTGTGCGCCGCTATCCAGGCAGAAGTCGAGTTGTTTGGCGAAAAAAGAACCTTTGTTTCGAGGAATCTCCGTCAGGTCTTTCTGCGGATAATGCATATTGTGCCATGAGAAGCCTGGGTAGCATAGTGGAGCATAGTCAATATGATGTTGTTTCGTCCACTCCATGTCAGCGGTAATCAATGGCTTAAATGATTCAAAGGTTTCTTCATTATAGCGCCCCACAAACCATGGCATCACAATATCGCATGCTAATATTTGCTCTTGTAATTGTGGATCACTCACCGCATCTCCATAACCCTTGCGCCAATGGGTCGGCACTCCGATCATAATACTGAACCCCATCTTTTTCAAACCGTCGATAATCGTTTTGGTGTGTTCCAAACCGTAACTTCTCTTGTCGTTAAAACCAACTCCCCATACAGATACTAAAGGACGGTTGTTGTGATATAAATAAGAAGGATTCTTTTTGTGATCAAACAGATGATATTGTTCAGCCAGTTGTTGGATATCCTTCATGACCAGGTGTTCATCACCTGGCCGCATGCCACTGAGATCATACATAATACTGATAGCACGCCCATAGCGAATGGCAGATAGCATGGCATTATGAAGCACTTCATCGAGATGTGCTTTACTGCGAGGACGTTTAATCTCACTGACGAAGCGTTGCATGAATACACCGTCAAGACCATAATCCTTCATCCACTTAAAATGAATGTCAACCGTAGATGCATCCCGGGAGGAGAACAATCGAGCCGAGGAACCGTCAGCAAACGTGAAAGGACTCTCGTAAGTCTGTGGGTATTCACGGATATCCGGCCACAAATCAACATTCGTAGAGCCAGGCTTGAAGCCTTGCCGTCCCTGATAATGATACCAACCACGACCTCCGCCGTCATCGGGCGTGCTGAACCATCCTTGATATCCCGCCATCACCAGTCCTTTGTAAGAATTGTATGTTACGGGTGACGACAAGTGTTGTAAAACAGGTTGAATGGTTCCATCCGCATTGTAAAACAGACGATCTGCGCAGATGCTCCTGAGATTTCCACGGTTGCTCAGCGCCTGGTTATGATAGAACAGGAACCATTCTCCTTTATATTTCACGATACTTCCATGGCTGGTGTCACTGCCGGTTGGCTGAAGCAGGATTCCTTGATACTGCCATGGCCCTAAAGGACTTTTGCTTATGGCATAGTGAAGCCTGTTTGCCCCGCGCCCCTTTTCGGTGTGGTTATCGGCATATGACAGATAATAGAGATCATCTTTCTTATGTACCCATGTGGCTTCATGGAAGTCATGAAGACCTTCCATCGGTCGTAATGGCTCAGCCAATTCTATCATATTCTCTTTCAGTTTAGCTCCTACACAGCGACCGCCTCCACCATAATAGAAATACGCCTGTCCGTCATCATCGATAAACACACAGGGATCTATCATGGCGAAAGCATCACTTAAATCCTGAATATATCCTAATACCTTAAAATCTTTTGCAGGGTATTTGCTGACGGCCACTCCCACCTTCCAGGTGTTATTCCAGTCTGTACCGCTGGGGTGGGGAAAATATAAATAATATTTACCGTTTTTATAAGCACAGTCGGGTGCCCACATAAAACCGCCTTCAGGCCGTCCCCATTCCACTTTCTGCGAACTGAGAATCTCCCCATGGTCTTTCCAGTTTACCATATCGGTTGTTGAGAACACATGATACCTATCCATCAAGTCACACCCGCGGGGAGGGTCTACATCATGCGACGGATATACATATAATCGTCCGTCCTTCCACACGTGTGCCGATGGATCGGCAGTGTAGATATGGGTAATGAATGGGTTCGGAGCGAGTTGTCCAATAGTCGATGTCCTTTCAGAAACACACGAAAGCATCAGTATCCCTACAAGGAGTACCATGATTGCTGTTATTATTCTGTTACTTATTGGTGCCATTGATAAGATATCTTTTATGCTGTTGCACGATTCTTTCACAAATATATATAAAAAAAAGATATGCATTACGAAATGTCTTCATTCTAAAATACGTTGTCCTTAAAATGATAATACGTCATAATTACGTCACGGGGTTTATCTTTTTGCTTTACAATTTGTTCCGTGTAACAAAAAAATTAACAAAACCCTTTGTGTCTCATTTTTTTTTATTATATTTGTCCCCATTAATAATTATCTGAGCATCTATTTAATGACAACAAGAATAATATCACTGAAAAACTTATTCCTCATCGTCTTGCTATTTCTGTGTTGTGCCAACAGCGTCAAAGCAGAGTGGATGCCGTTCATTATCAATTACGGCAAAGCAGATTATGGCAATGGTGCCACTACTTGGCGAATAGCCTGTAATGACAGTTGGACTTTCTTCAGCAATCAGCGTGGTTTATTGGCCTTTGACGGCGTGAGTTGGACACGTTATGTCCTTAACAATCGTTCTGAGGCACGTGGTGTGGCTGTGTTCCCGGAAGCCCGCAGGGTATTCGTTGGGGGTGAGAACGAATATGGATATTTTGAGGTCGGAGAGACGGGCGCCTTGGAATACCGGTGCTTGTCAGAACAGGTCGATAGCCGTTATTCGCAGATTGGTAATATCTTTGAGATTTACGAGCTCAACGGTTCTTTCTATTTTCGGGGTGACAACAATATCCTCATCATGGCCGGTGATAAAATGAGTCTGATAAAGACCGATGATAAAATCTTCTGCTCACTGCTGCATAATGGTGTTATCTATGTTGCCACCGATCATGGTGTGAGGATGGTAGCAGGCAAGCAACTCGTTCCGATCCCTAACGGTGAGACTTTGGAGGGTAAACGTATCAATAATATGTTCGGTTTTGAGAAGGGGATGATGGTCACTACAGCTACCGATGGACTCTATTATTTCGACGGGAAGAATGTCACGCCTTACACCACGGCGGCTGATCATCTTCTGCGTAAAGGTGTCATTTGCTGTGCGGCTTATCGTAATGGCATAATGGCTTTTGGTACTATCCATAACGGACTCGTCATTTATAATACCCATACCCATAGTGTGCAGAGCTATGACGAGCTGCGGGGACTGCAGAGTAATACGGTGATCTCTGTTGCTTTTGATGGTGTAGGAAACGTCTGGGCGGGTTTGGACTATGGTATCGATTATGTCTTATTGGAGGATCCCTTTACCTATCTTTATTGTACCCCCTTTTCCTATGGTATCGGTTATTCAGCCCTCCTAAAAGATAATTTGTTATATCTGGGTACCGACAGAGGACTCTATTATACACATTATCCTGTAGCCTTTCACAATAGTCAACCGGATATCCAACGAGTGAAAAACACTCCCAGTGGTTCTGCCTGGTGCTTGTATCGGCATTCCAATGAGGTACTCTGTTTACACGACAAAGGAATCTTCTCTGTACATGGTGACATAGCCACACAGGTAACAGATATTCAGGGTGCTTGGGCTTGCAGCGCTATAAAAGGTAATAGCGACGATCTGCTCATCGGTCTTTATAGTGGCATCAGCAAAATCCACCGCGAGAATGGAACATGGGTTAACATGGGGATGATAGAGGGTATCAGTGAGCCCTGTCGGTATTTCAAGCAGACAGGCCCTCAGACTATCAAGGTGTATAACGTGGGTATGGGTACTGCAACGGAATATACTTTGGATGAACAACTTCGAAAGGTGAGAAGTCGCCGTAGCCTGAAAGAGTCTTATAATGATCATTCTGGCAGCACACATAAGTTGTTCAACGATTGGGACATCTCAGGTAATATATTGAACATCGACAATAAGGAGATAATCCCTTACGACAAAGGCTTTGTCATGCTCAACCACAACAAGCAGCGGCTATCGACGGTCAAGTTGGTCATACGCCGTATGTACCAGACCTATCCCAAGGACTCGTTGGTCTATTCTTCCAATTTCTGTAATATAAAGAATGAACCGCGTATTCGTTATGCTCATAACTCCGTGCGTTTTGAGTTCCAGATGCCTACACAGTGGCTCTCCTCCGCTTCCAAGTTCCAGTATCGTTTGAATCATGATGAGTGGTCTGAGCCAACAGAGAATACTGTCAAGGAGTATAGCGGTCTCAGAGAAGGAAAATATACCTTCGAAGTAAAAACAGTGGGATATGATGGCAAGGTTCTTTCCGATAAAATCACCTTCCGCATCCTGTCGCCTTGGTATCGCACGTGGCTGGCTTATTTGGTATACATGCTCATAGCCTTGCTGGCATTGTGGTACCTCATCCAGTTAGATAAGCGGCGTGTGCAACGTAAGGAGCTTCTGGCTGTTGAGGAGAAGAGCAAAGAGGTTGACCAGATGAAGATAGAGATCTCTCAGTTAGAGAAAGATAAGATGGAACTGGATATCAAGCATAAAAGTCAGGAGATCGCCAATCTGATGGTTAATGTGGCGCGTAAAAACGAAGTGCTTACCGACCTGAAGAACAATATCAGGGAGGTGGCTGTAAAACTTGACCGCACAAATGCAGCCGACTGTAAGCGCCAACTCCTCCTCATCAACAACCGTATCGACTCCAGCATGGAGGGTGATGAGGTGTTGAAACGCTTCGAGGAACAGTTTGATTTAGTTAACAACAACTTTATGAACCGTCTGAGAGAACTGCACCCTGACCTTAATCAGAACGAACGACTGATGTGCGCCTATCTGAAGATGGGCCTCACCACCAAAGAGATTGCTCCCTTACTGAATATCTCTGTTCGTGGTGTGGAGACTATCAGATACCGGCTGCGTAAGAAATTCGACCTCCGACGTGAAAGTAGTCTTTCCGAATATCTGAATGATTTGCACTGATAACTGATACTATATGCTGCCTGGCGAGTTATTGGCGTATATGTAACTATCAGTTGACGTAATTTAGAATATCGTGTGCCGATGGTATTCTAAGAAATTCCCTTACCTTTGTATCGTCGGTTTATGACCGACTAGTTTTACGCATTCATACATACTTTGACTTAAATGATGTCTGAATTAAACATTTTGTTTTGATTAGTTAATAGTTTTGTTAATCCTTTAGGAAAAGTTGAAGTGGAAGTCTGTGAAGGCTTCCACTTCGATTGTAAGCTCCACGAGACTTTATGGTTTGCACCCTGTTTGCCAGACAGCTTTCACACCGTCACAGAAATGGTAGCTGATGCGCCGCCCTACGGTACGATGCAGTACCAGGGGCGTGAGGTAAGCCTTTCTCGCTTCTTCAATTTTGCTTGGTGAATAGGATGAAATAAAAAAATGATAACCTGCAGGTTATCTTTCTCCGAAGATTTGTGGAGCATACGAGACTCGAACTCGTCACCTCTTGACTGCCAGTCAAACGCTCTAGCCAGATGAGCTAATGCCCCATTTCCGCTGCAAAGATAGTGGATTCCGCGAAAACAAACAAATTTTTGTCGTTCTTTTTTGTCGTGCTGCCATTATTTTGTATCTTTGCGCTATCTTATAAGCAGAATGAAATCATGACAGATGACAAGATAATGATAGAGGAGCGGATCGTGGATGTGCTGAAGACCGTCTATGATCCGGAGATTCCCGTGAACATCTACGACCTCGGACTGATCTACAAAATTGATGTGGACGATGAGGGGAACGTGGATATCGACATGACATTCACAGCTCCTACCTGTCCCGCTGCCGACTTTATCCTGGAGGACGTGCGACAGAAAGTGGATGCCTTGGCAGGGGTGAAGTCAGCCAACGTCAACCTGGTCTTCGAGCCGGCATGGGATCAGAGCATGCTCAGCGAGGAAGCTCGTGTGGAACTGGGGCTGGATTGAGAGAGAAAGATAACGGATAATCATAGGGTGAAAAGAGGATGAAAGGAAAGAACGTCTATATACTGAGTGATGCTCATCTGGGTTCATGGGCTATCGATCACCGTAGGATGCAGGAGCGGCGGTTGGTGCGTTTTCTCGATCAGATAAAAGAGAAGGCGTCTGCCGTTTATCTGCTCGGTGATATGTTCGACTTCTGGTATGAGTGGAAATATTGCGTACCGAAAGGATTTACGCGGTTCTTAGGGAAGATCTCGGAACTGACGGATGCCGGCGTGGAGGTGCATTACTTCACCGGCAACCATGATATATGGATGTATGGCTACCTGGAGCGGGAATGTGGCGTGATCCTCCATAAGCAACCGCTGACGACGGAGATCTGGGGGAAGGTGTTCTTCATGGCACACGGTGACGGACTGGGTGACCCGGACAGGAAATTCAAGGTGTTAAGACGTATCTTCCACAACCGTACCTGTCAGCGGCTGTTCAGCATGCTTCATCCCCGTTGGTCGATGTGGTTCGGCCTGAAATGGGCTCAGAAGAGCCGTATGAAGCGCACTGACGGTAAGGAGCCTCCTTATATGGGAGAGAACAAGGAGCATCTGGTATTATATACCAAGGAATATATGAAGACCCATCCCAACATCGACTATTTCATCTACGGGCATCGACATATCGAGTTGGATCTGGACTTGGAGAATAAGAGTCGTATGCTGATCATCGGCGACTGGATATGGCAGTTTACGTATGTGGTGTTCGATGGGGAGCACCTCTTCCTGGAAGAGTATGAGGAGGGGGAGAGTAAGTTGTAAGTGAAGAGTGAAGAGTGAAGAATTTTGAGACAATAACCAATAAACAATAACCAATTACCGAAGCAGTGAGAGCAGAGTGAAACTTGTTTCAACTATGCCGAGCGTGAACGATTTATCTAAAATCGCCGAAGGCAATAAAAAGGTAATCATAACTCTACACTTTACATTATACACTAAAAAAGGCACGGTAACCGTGCCTTTTTTTAGTGTATGTGAGAGGATTACTTCAGGAGGTTCATGGTGTCGGTAGCGATCATCAGCTCCTCGTCGGTCGGGATGACACAAACGGTAACCTTACTGTCGTCGGCAGAGATGATAGCTTCCTCACCGCGTGTCTTGTTCTTCTCCTTGTCGAACTTGATGCCGAGGAACTCCATGTCCTTGCAGACAGCCTCACGCATAGAGGCCTGGTTCTCACCCACACCGGCTGTGAACACGATGATATCCACACCACCCATGGCAGCAGCGTAAGCACCGATATATTTCTTAATGCGATAGAAATACATGTCGAGAGCCAACTGAGCACGGGCATTGCCTTCTGCGGCAGCATTCTCCACGTCACGCATGTCGGAGCTCTCACCGGTGATACCCAGTACACCACTCTGCTTGTTGAGCAGGTTGGAAACACCGTCGGCATCGAGGTCGAGCTTCTTAGCTAAGAAGGTGATGGCACCACCGTCGATATCTCCCGAACGAGTACCCATCATCAGGCCCTCCAACGGTGTGAGACCCATAGAGGTGTCCACACACTTACCATCGACAACAGCTGCGATGGAACCGCCGTTACCGATATGACAGGTGATGATACGCTTGCCGATAGGGCTGACACCTAAGTACTCACAGACACGCTGTGAGACATAACGGTGAGAGGTGCCGTGGAAACCGTAGCGACGCACACCATACTGCTTATACAGGTTGTAGGGGATGGCATACATATAGGCTTTCTTAGGCATAGACTGATGGAAAGCGGTATCGAAGACACCTACCTGTGGGAGGTGCGGCATCAGTTCAGAGACAGCGTTGACACCCTTCAGGTTGGCGGGGTTGTGCAGCGGTGCCAGGTCGATACATGCCTCGAAGGTCTCCAGCACCTCCTTGTCGAGGATCACACTCTTGTTGAACTTCTCTCCGCCATGCACCATACGGTGACCTACTGCGTCGATCTCATTCAGGTCTTTGATAACACCGATCTCAGGGTCGGTCAGCAGGGAGAAGATGAACTTCACGCCCTCGGTATGCTCGGGGATGTCGTGCATGATCTTCTTCTTGTCACCGTTAGCGAGCTTCACCTTTACGAATGCACCTTCCATGCCTACACGCTCAGCACCACCTGATGTCATCACACTCTTGTCATCCATATTATACAGTGCGTACTTGATGGATGAGGAACCACAGTTTAATACTAATATTTTCATATTTTTAAGTGAAGAGTGAAGAGTGAAGAGTGAAGAATCATTTCATCTCTCTAAACCCTAAACCCAATTATTAATTATTAACTCTTAATTCTTAACTTTTCACTTTATTTCGCGTCCATTGCCTGGCAAGCAGTGATAGCCACCAGCTTGTAGATATCATCCACAGAGCAACCGCGAGACAGGTCGTTGACCGGACGGGCGATACCCTGGAGGATCGGGCCGATAGCCTCGGCATCACCAAGGCGCTGTACGAGCTTATAAGCGATGTTACCAACTTCCAGGCAGGGGAAGACGAGGGTGTTGGCCTTTCCAGCGATGTCACTGCCGGG
>JAFZPF010000273.1 GCA_017550455.1 Prevotella sp. | reverse complement strand
GGTGAAGGTGGAGAGTAAGCCATCCCACATCTTATGGAGTTCTTCAAAGGCGGCATCCACAGCCTCAACAGTGGAGAAACGCTCGATCACTGCATGTGCCTTTACCTTATTTATAATAGTATGATCCAGATTGCCGAGTGAGGTGATAAGATCCTCTGAAGGAGTATTCACATACTTCTCCTCCTGCTCATTCTCTACATATCCTAACACAAAGATGAAGTCCTTCGACTCACCGGGCTGCAGGGTCACCTCTATGTAATGAGAAGCTATAGGACTCCACCCATGGGCAACACTATCGCTGGGCTTACCTGCCATGACACATTGTGGACAGGAGAAATCATTGTACAGACCGATAAACGACTCACGGTCGGTATCAAAGCCCTGTGCATCGGCATTTGTCAAGGCATAGTAAGCATAGTGGTTACGACGCTCCTTATATTCTGTCTTGTGATAGATAATATTTCCATGTTCTATCTCTACCTCACCCGTTGACCAGTTACGCTGGAAATTCTCCATGTCGGTAACGGCATTCCACAGACACCACTCAGTAAAGGAGAAGAGTTTGAGGTGTTTAACCTCATTGGAGTTGTTCTTCAGCGTCAGTTTCTGAACCTCTGCCCAGGTCTTTATGGGCACGAAGAAAAGCACGGAAGCCTCCACCCCACCTTTCTCACCCGTGATGCGGGTATAGTTCATCCCATGCCGACATTCATAACGGTCGAGAGGGGTCTTGCATGGTTTCCATCCAGGATTCCAGACGATACCTCCATCGTTGATGTAGAAATAGCGGCCACCGGCATCCATAGGAACACCGTTATAACGATAACGGGTGATACGGCGGAACTTAGCATCCTTGTAGAAATCGTAGCCGCCGGCAGTATTACTGATAAGGCCGAAGAAATCCTCATTACCAAGGTAGTTGATCCAGGGGAACGGCGTTGCCGGGTCGGTTATGACGTACTCCCTGTTCTTATCATCGAAAAAACCAAATGTCTTCATATTGAAATCATATTTTGCACAGAATTATTCTTTCGCGGTCAGCAAGTCAACCAGTGGTTTGTCCTTGAACGTATGTTTCTTCTGATCCCAGAATCCGAAATCAGCATCATAACACCATGTAGTCCAGGCAATGTCATTCTCCTTGAACACCGTCAGCATGTCCTTCGTCCATTTGTAGGCCAGTTCACGGTCAACGGGCTCATAGACACCCCATTCGCCACAGAACAACTGGAGATCATATTTTTTAGCCACCTCGATGGCGTCCTTGAAGTCGGCACGTATCTTATCGATGTCCCATACCTGGGTGAGGTAAGGCTCCAACTCCTTCTTCAACGTATCAGGAGCTGCCTCATAGTCTTCCTTGGATATCAGCACACCAGGATAGTTCACCTTCCCGGTATATTTGCCGACGGGTGTCCACCACGCCCCATGGTGTGTCAGAAGCATCGGGTTGTAATAGTGGAACGAGAGCACGATATTCTTATCACCCTGAGGAACTTTTAGGTATTTCATCGTCTCGTAGCCTTGCCAGAGATTACTACCGACAACGAGTGTACGCTGTGGTTCACGCTCACGTAATGCCTTATGTACCTTTGCTATCAGATCATTCCATTGCTCGTGATCCTCAGCTACAGGTTCGTTCATGAATTCATAAGCCACCGAGTCATTGCTATACCCCTTCAGGGCATCAGACAACTGGTACCACATCTCAATAAGATCTTGCTGAGCCTTCTCTGAAGTAAACAGTGTGTTGGCATTACCATTAC
Organism: Prevotella sp.; assembly: GCA_017550455.1. Classification (GTDB taxonomy): domain Bacteria; phylum Bacteroidota; class Bacteroidia; order Bacteroidales; family Bacteroidaceae; genus Prevotella. The sequence continues at coordinate 10,025 of JAFZPF010000273.1, read as the reverse complement.
CTTCATTGACAGCATTGAAATAATGAGAACGGATAATATGGAGATCGACGATTGCCCGCAGATGATGTTTGACACACTGGTCGAGGGCGAAGGTCAGCAAATCCCATGCTTCCGGCAGTTTGTTCCCTTCCTCATCCCAGAACTGTACTTCATCGATGGGGATACGAACGAAATCAAAACCTAAGGAATCCAGTCGGATGAAATCATCCTCCTGAATATGCATCTTTCGTGCCTCTCCTCGTTCATCACTTTGCGACAGCCAGTGACTGAGGTTCGTTCCTCGCTGAATACGGAAATTATTCACATCGTTTGCGGTCTCTTTCTTTGTCGTGCAGCCTGCAAAGGTCAACACGGCAATGGCAATAACTGCCAAAGGATAAAAAAATCTTCTCATTCTTCGGATATCTTTTTTAAGTTTGTTATTCATTATATGCCTACAAATATACAAATAATCTGACAAACAATCTCTATAAAACAAAAAAATCTCCACTTTAAAAGGTGGAGATTCTATATTCGTAATTGAATAAACTATCTGATTCTATCCATCGAACGGACCAATTTCTCATCTGCGATGATTCCTCGACGGGCAAGCCAGACAAAGATATCACTGACAAAAGGCAGGGCAGCAGTCCACTGAGGTTGGAAAGCCTGATCCTCGAAGCCATAACGGCTGTAGGCCAGATATGCATAAACAGCATACCACACTAGGATAAGCAGCATACATACTGAGCATAACATCGCCTGACGTTTGCGGTTCTTAAACAAGAAGATCGTGATCAAGGCGATAGCACACACTACCAGCAGGATGAAGAACAGGGATGTAACCAAGCCAAACGACAAGGCTTTCTCTGCAGAGACAATACAGAGATTGAAAACCGTTGAGGGAACACCCATACCTATCGGTATCAGAGATCCTATCGGCATACATAGACAAAGAATGCCGGCGACAAGCGCCAGCAAGAGAAAAACGGTTTGTTTCCTTTGTATCATAACCTTACTGATTATCTTTTGAAGGATCGCGATAATACACGTTACCATTGATAAACTCCTCTGTTGCCAACAAGGTTGGTTTCGGCAATTTCTCATAGTAACGAGAGATTTCTATCTGCTCACGGTTCTCGAAAACTTCCTCCAAGGAATCGTTGTAAGAAGCAAACTCAGCCAGTTTCTTACTCAGATCCTGCTTGATCTCAGCAGATATCTGGTTAGCTCGCTTGCCAATGATGGTAACACTCTCATAAATATTGTCGGTGCCCTTGCAAAGATCCATAATGTTTCTTGTCACGGTATTCACCGGTGCTTTTGATTTTTTGTAATCCATAGATATATAAATATTTACTTTTATTCTTTTTCGATTTGTATATTAATCCTCGCTCACGCTTGTGTATTTCTTACACGTGTTGATAAATTTCTCTGCCGTAGAACGATCCTTACTGTCGGGGAACTCGTTGATGAAACCATAACACTCATCCTCTGCATCACGGTAACGCTCGAGGCGCTTTTCCTCAACGCTCTGTTCTGCCAACTCAAACTTACTCTTCATGATCAGCAAGGAGAAGTCCTCACGCATACTGCTGTAAGGATAGTCCTTCAAAGCATTCTGGGCTGTGATGATGCAAGCCTCATAGTTACTACCGCCATTCGTACAGTTGCCGAAATATGAACCTAAATTATAATAAAGCTGGGCTGACAGCAGTTCTTTCTTCACCAACTTGTCCTGTAACTCAAACAGACGTCCCTGCGCCTTCTCTTTCATGATAGCATCCGGGAACAGATCAAGATATTCCTGATAGGCGGCTATAGCACTGATCGTGGCCGACTGGTCCAAACGAGGCTCCGGCGTACTCATGAAGAGACTCTCGCCGATATAGAAAGAAGCCATCTCCGCATATTCACCCTTCGGATAACTCTGATGATATTTCTTGAAAGTGGAAGAGGCTGCCTCATAGTCACCGTTACAGAAAAGGGCCATGGCATACATATACAGACATTCCTGTCCATCTTCCGTTCCCTTCTTAAGGGTGATCAGTCCCTCCAGCAAAGAGGTGGCACGCATATATTTGCCTTGAGCGAAACACTCCTTGGCATATTCATATTTATAATTGGCATCCTGCGACTTATACACCTGGTTGAACTCCTTGGCACAACCAGTAAACAAGAGTATGCTTGTCAGCAGAACTAAAAAAATACTACCTTTTTTCATATCAATCGGCAAAATTACATATTATTCTACAATTCTCAAAGCAAGAAAGTAGTTTTTTAGGAAAAAATTGCATTGTATCGTGAATAATTTAGTAATTTTGCAAATTACGAACACGACAGAGACCATAAATAACGGAAAATAAACAATTGAAATGGATTTTAAACTCACTTCACAATATCAGCCTACCGGTGACCAACCCGAAGCTATTGCCCAACTGACAAAGGGTATTCTTGACGGAGAACGTTCACAAGTGCTTCTGGGCGTGACAGGGTCCGGAAAGACCTTTACCATTGCCAACGTCATCGCGAACATCAACCGTCCTACCCTGATCCTGAGTCATAACAAGACATTAGCGGCACAACTCTATGAAGAGATGAAAGGATTCTTCCCGGAGAATGCCGTGGAATACTATGTCAGTTACTATGACTATTATCAGCCGGAGGCTTATCTGCCACAGACAGACTTATACATCGAGAAAGACCTGTCTATCAATGACGAGATTGACCGTTTACGGTTGTCAGCCGTCTCCAACCTGCTCTCCGGTCGTAAAGATGTAATCGTGGTCTCTTCTGTCTCCTGTATCTACGGAATGGGAGGACCTGCCGCCTTGTCGAGTGGTATCATCAGTATTAAAAAAGGGCAAAAGTTAGACCGTAACCAGTTCTTGCGTCGGTTAGTTGACGCTCTCTATGTACGAAATGACATTGACCTGCAACGAGGGAATTTCCGGGTAAGAGGAGACACCGTAGATGTGTTTATGGCTTACAGTGAATACGTACTCCGGGTGACATGGTGGGATGATGAGATAGATGCTATCGAAGAGGTGGATCCCCTCACCTACCATCGGTTGGGTTCTTTTGAGGAATACCAGATTTATCCTGCCAATCTTTTCGTCACTTCCAAGGAGCAGACCGAGCAGGCTATCCGTGATATCCAGGATGATCTGACAAAACAGATAGAATTCTTTAACGAAATCGGGGATACCATTAAGGCTCAACGTATTAAGGAACGTGTGGAGTACGATATGGAGATGATCAAAGAACTGGGGCATTGCAGTGGTATTGAGAACTATTCCCGTTATTTTGACGGAAGAAAAGCCGGTCAGCGTCCTTACTGTCTTTTCGATTTCTTCCCCAAAGATTACCTCCTGGTGATTGATGAGAGTCATGTGAGTGTACCACAGTTGAATGCCATGTATGGCGGTGACCGGGCAAGAAAGACTAATCTCGTGGAATACGGATTCCGCTTGCCGGCCGCTTTTGACAACCGTCCGTTGAAATTTGATGAGCTTTACAGCCTTATCAACCAAGTAATCTATGTCTCTGCTACACCAGCTGATTTTGAGTTAAGTGAGACAGAGGGTGTTGTCGTAGAACAGGTGATCCGCCCCACAGGATTGTTGGATCCTGAGATTGAGGTACGTCCCAGTGAGAATGAGGTTGACGACCTGATGGATGAGATTCTCACCCGTAGTCATCGTCAGGAAAGAGTCTTGGTGACGACGCTTACCAAGCGTATGGCGGAAGAGATGACGGAATATCTCTTGAACCACGGTATCCGGGCAAACTATATCCATAGTGATGTGGCGACCTTAGACCGTGTGAAGATTATGAGTGATCTGCGTGCCGGTGTCTTTGATGTGCTCGTGGGTGTCAATCTTTTGCGAGAAGGACTCGACCTGCCGGAAGTATCGCTGGTGGCCATCCTCGATGCCGACAAGGAAGGGTTTCTACGCTCTCATCGTTCACTGACACAGACCGCCGGCCGGGCTGCCCGTAATGTGAATGGAAAAGTCATTATGTATGCAGACACGATCACGCAAAGCATGCAGTTGACCATCGACGAGACGAACAGGAGAAGGACCAAGCAGCTTAAATACAACGAAGAGCATCATATCACGCCCAAACAGATTGTCAAAGAGATCAAAGACAGTAGTCTGCGTCAGCATACTCCTGAGAAAGAGGCTGTTGGGAAGACAGATGTTCCCAAGAGATACCAGCCTTACATCGAGCCCGATCCCTTTGCTATGGCTGCTGATCCGATTCTTGCAAAGATGAATAAGGAACAGATACGCAAGAGTATTGCCGATACTACCTTGTTGATGAAACAGGCCGCAAAAGAATTCAATTTCATGCAGGCTGCCCAATATCGTGATGAGATTATCCGCTTGCAGGACTTGCTCAAAGAGTAGGTCATTTGCAGAAAATAAGGTTAAATAATGCTTAATCCTCTGATTATAGAACATTATTTCGTAATTTTGCGTCGTAAAATTGAAAAAGCATGAAAAAGATTATATTTACTATCATGATGTGTCTGCCAATGATGACCTACGCACAGAATGTGTGGGAAAGGCCGGATGCAGACAACAAAGCCGAACAGGAGAAGAAAGAGAAGCCCGTTAAAAACGTTAAGGACGAGGGGCCGAACCCTGATGCTCCCTATCTGGCAGGAGCTGTGACAGAGAAAGACGGTAGTGTGCAATGGACTTTGGATCTGGACATCCCCGGCCGTGATGCACAGAGCATCTACGACACTATGCTCAAATTCCTCAACGAGCTCACTAAGGAGGAGAACCAGCTGGAGGGTAGTACTGTGGCATTGGTGAACAAGAAAGACCACATCATCGTTGCCACCATCAGAGAGTGGTTGGTTTTCAAGGATAATTTCCTCTCTTTAGACCGTACGAAGTTCTTTTACACCCTGATGGCTAACTGTCAGGACGGACATCTCACAGTGGATATGAACAGAGTATCATTCCGTTATAAGGAGAAGAATGACAAAGAAACAGTCTTCAAGGCTGAGGAATGGATCTCTGACAAATATGCGCTCAACAAGAGTAAGACCAAGCTCTACAGAGGTTCTGCGAAGTTCCGTCGCAAGAGTATTGACCGTAAAGAGTTCCTTTTTAATGCCATCAAGAACTTATTTAAATAATCCCTTATCACGGGTAAATTGAACTGAAACAAATGATTGAAACAGAGAATACATTCCCAAGGCGTCATCGCAGAGGAGAAGAACCGGAAGATCATGATCGGTTTGCCTCGTTAAGACAATTGCTGAACATCATCTTTATGATAGGAGCTATCGTCGGTATGTTTGTATATTTCAAGTACAGTCATTCCTTAGGTGGCGGTATTATTATAGGGAGTATGGCGTTCAAGCTTATTGAATGCGTATTACGTCTCATGAAATGAGAAAAACGATCCTTTTGATAGTCATCATCTTGTGCTCGCTTGACATGGGGGCACAAAGAGTTAAAGAGCTGACCGATAACGGTCAGTTCAGCACTTTTGATGACCAAAGGCGTCCCTCCAGGGATTCTGTCGGTGGCAGTAACAAAGAGATTCCCAAGGGATTGAAGGTATGGACCATTGATGAACAGTTCGGTGACCGTTTTACAGCCGTTATAGATACGATGCCACATATGTATATGAACAGTATCTTCACGGCCGGCACACGCGGTGAGTATAACATTCTCGGTAATCTCGGATCACCACGACAGAATCGTATCTTTATCGACAGACAACAGCCGTCACAGTTCTCTTTCATGGAGCCCTATGATTATTTCATCACGCCCGTAGAACAGTTTCATTTCACGAATACCCTGTCACCCATCACCAATATCTCTTTCAACACCTGTGGGAACCAGACTAATGGCGAAGACCATATCAAGGCTCTCTTTGCTGTAAACGCAGGGAAAAGGATCGGAATAGGTTTTAAGTTCGACTATCTCTATGGTCGGGGGTATTATCAAAACCAAGGCTCGTCACACTTTAACTATACGATGTATGGTTCATATCTGGGAGATCATTACCAGGCTCATTTGCTGATGTCAACGAATCACCAGAAGGTTTCAGAGAATGGTGGTATCACCGATGACCGTTATGTCACCCATCCGGAGTTCTTTGAAGACGATTTCCGCACTGACGAGATACCTGTTGTCCTTAGCTCCAACTGGAATCGTAATGACAACCAGCATATCTTCCTCTCGCATCGTTACAGTCTGGGATTCAACAGGAAAGTACCCATGACAGAAGAAGAGATCAAGGCCAAGAAATTCGCCATGGAATCTCAAAAGCAAAACGAGGCGAGAAAAAAGATGGAAGAAGCACGGAGAAAGGCACGTGAGGATGGGGAGGATTTCGATGAGAAAGCCTTCAATGAGAATGAGAAGAAGTTCGCCGGTCGTCCTGCAGATGCGAAGATCATGGGGGCAGAACCTGTTGATACGACCAAGCAAGAAGATAATCATCGTATAGCTGTTGATGGTAAAGCAGCCGCTGACAGTCTTCTCGCCAAAGAGCAGCAAGCAGCAGAAGATACTTCTTGGCTGAAAAATGAATTCGTGCCAGTAACGAGTTTCATCCATACCATGAAATTTGATAATTACCGCAGGGTTTACCAGGCCTATAACACACCGGCAGACTATTATCTGGATACCTACGAGTTCGGAGATACTTTCCTGGGCGACAGTATCTACGACAATATGAGACATTATGAATTGAAGAATACCTTTGCCATCTCTTTGCTGGAAGGATTCAACAAATGGGCGAAGGCCGGACTGAAAGCATTTATCACCTCGGATTTGCGTCATTTCACTATTCCGGACTCTATCGGCTCTGGGAGAATAGGATCCTGGAGAACCACCTATAATGAGCATAATATCAGTGTGGGAGGACAGCTCAGTAAGACTGAGGGAACCCTTTTGCATTACAATGCGAAGGCAGAGACATGGCTCACGGGTGAAGATGCCGGACAGATAAAGATTGACGGTTCTGCCGATCTTAACGTGAAGATCCTCGGCGATACAGCCCAACTGGCCGTAAAGGCTTATCTCTATCGACTGAATCCCACCTTCTTCCAACGGCATTTCCACTCAAAACATGCCTGGTGGGATCAAGATCTGGAGAAAGAGACACGCAGTAGGTTGGAGGCTGCCCTCTCCTATCAGAAGACCCGTACGAAGATCCGGGTGGCTTTCGATGATATCAAAAACTACACGTATCTGTCGAACCAATATACCATTACGGAAAAATACGGACGTGCCGGCAATAAGGTGGCTATCAACCAACATACCGGGAATCTCAGTCTGCTGACTCTTCAGTTGTCGCAGGATCTCACTTTAGGACCCATTAACTGGGAGAGTGTCGTCACCTACCAGAAGAGTAGCAACACCTCGGTATTGCCGGTTCCCGATTTCAATATCTATACGAACCTCTTCCTGCGATTCATGGTTGCGAAAGTATTACGTATAGACTTAGGCGCTGATGCGCGATATTTCACAAAGTATCATGCGCCGGACTACAGTCCTTTGCTCGGACAGTTCGTCGTTCAAGATAATGGAGAGAAGAATACGGATGTGGGAGGCTACCCTATCATCAATGTCTATGCGAACATGCATCTCAAGCATACCCGTTTCTTCGTGATGATGACGCATGTGAATGCAGGTGACGGAGGTAACAGGTTCTTTGTTCCACATTATCCTTTAAACGGAATGATCCTGCGTTTAGGACTCTCCTGGAATTTCTTCAATTAAAAAAAGATTGTTTAAGATAACATAAAAGAATTATTAATCATGCCAAAGATATCCAAACGAGGAATAGAGATGCCAGCCTCTCCTATCAGAAAACTGGCTCCCTTGGCTGCTGATGCAAAGAAAAGAGGCATTAAGGTGTACCACCTGAATATTGGACAGCCAGACCTGCCCACCCCACAGGTAGCCCTTGATGCTATACGACAGTTGGATCGTTCTATCCTGGAATACTCTCCATCACAAGGATACCTGAGTTATAGGGAGAAACTGGTCAAATATTACGAGAAATATGATATCCACGTAAATGCAGATGATATCATCATCACCTGCGGTGGTTCTGAAGCTGTTCTCTTTGCCTTTTTATCCTGTCTCAATCCCGGCGACGAGATCATTGTTCCAGAACCTGCTTATGCCAATTACATGGCATTTGCTATCTCTGCAGGGGCAACGATACGTACGATAGCGACAACGATAGAGGAAGGATTCTCACTTCCTAAGGTAGAGAAGTTTGAAGAACTCATCAATGAGCGTACACGTGCTATATTGATATGTAATCCCAATAACCCTACCGGTTATCTGTATACACGCAGGGAGATGAACCAGATACGTGACTTGGTGAAGAAATATGATCTTTACCTTTTCTCCGACGAGGTTTATCGCGAGTATATCTATACCGGTTCTCCCTATATCAGTGCGTGTCATCTGGAAGGCATTGAAGAGAATGTGGTGCTCATCGACTCGGTCAGCAAGAGATACAGTGAATGTGGTATCCGCATTGGGGCACTGATCACCAAGAACAAAGCCGTCAGAGAGGCAGTGATGAAATTCTGTCAGGCAAGGTTATCACCACCATTGGTCGGACAGGTAGCCGCTGAAGCATCCTTGGATACCCCTGAAGAATATATGCGTGATGTATATGATGAGTATGTGGAGCGCAGAAAATGCCTTATTGACGGTCTTAACCGTATTCCCGGTGTTTACTCCCCCATCCCCATGGGCGCTTTCTATACCGTGGCAAAACTGCCTGTCGATGACAGTGAGCGTTTCTGCCGATGGTGTCTGGAAGAATTCAGCTATGAGGGTGAAACGGTCATGATGGCCCCCGCCAGCGGTTTCTATACCACTCCCGGAGCCGGTATCAACCAAGTACGTATTGCCTATGTCCTGAAGAAAGAGGATCTCGTACGTGCCCTTTTTGTTTTAGAGAAAGCCCTCGAACAATACCCCGGTCGTGTGGAATAAATAACAGTATATGAATTTTCCCCTATTCATAGCCAGAAAGATATACCAGGATCCGGGCGACAAACGAAAGGTCAGTCGTCCGGCCATTCAGATTGCCACCTTAGGTGTTGCGATAGGATTGGCCGTGATGGTTATCTCTGTCTGTGTGGTATTGGGATTCAAACACACGATCCGTAATAAGGCTATCGGATTCGGCAGTCACATCAACGTAGGTAATTTCATGACACTCCAAGGTGGGGAGAACTACCCTATCGTGGTTAACGACAGTGTCATGAAGGTGATGGGAAAGATACAGGGGGTAAAACATGTTCAGCGTTATGCCAATACACAGGGTATTCTCAAGACCGATAATGAGTTTTTGGGAGTGAGCTTCAAAGGTATCGCTCAAGAATATGACACACTCTTCCTCCATGAGAACCTGGTGGAAGGGTCGATACCGACATTCAGTGATAAGTCGGGTAAACAGAAGATTCTTATCTCAAAGATCATGTCCAACCAGTTAGGATTACATACTGGCGACCGTGTCTTTGCCTATTTCTTTACGAGCGACAATGTCAGGGCACGCCGCTTTGAGATCAGCGGTGTTTACGAGACGAACCTTACGATGTTCGACAAGATCACCTGTTTCACCGATTTATATACAGCCATAAAACTGAACGGATGGGAATCCGATCAGGTGAGTGGGGCTGAAATAAAGGTTGCCGATTTCAACAAGGTTTATGACGTTGAAGATATCTTCATAGAGAAGATCAACCGAACAACCGACCATTACGGGGAGACATACTCATCCATCACCATACAAGAATCTAATCCGCAGATCTTCTCATGGCTGGAACTTTTGGATGTCAACGTGTGGATTATTCTCGCCTTGATGGTTTGTGTGGCAGGTATCACCATGATCAGCGGCCTCCTCATCATCATCCTGGAAAGAACCAACATGATCGGTATTCTGAAAGCTCTTGGAGCTAAGAACGTTACCGTCAGACATACCTTCCTCTGGTTTGCTACTTTTATGATCGGTAAGGGACTGATCATCGGTAATATTCT
>JAFZPF010000272.1 GCA_017550455.1 Prevotella sp. | reverse complement strand
TTATTCCAAGATTGACCTTGAAGGCGAGGAACATGATGTATATGTAATTCAAGAGATAGAGACCAATGATTCGCTCTATCGTATTCCTCTCGCTGCTATCGACTCTATCGGCTTCCAGCAGCCAGAGATACGCATGAACCCGAGATTCAAGAATATGGATGACCTAGGCATTACGCCTTATGTGACTTCCATAAATTCTGAAGGAGGAGTATACCATTTAGGCATATCCAAGTCCATTCCGAGCAATCTGTTGCCTCAAATAGGCGATGTGGTGGCATCTTGGGATTCATCCGTCTATGGGGGCAGAGGATTTGTAGTAAAGATTCGAGAGGAGAGTGAGCCGATAAGATGGTTTCCAGAGGAGAATGATCAGAGTTATTATTGGGTTGCTGACCCAGTGACGGAATTGGGTGATGTCTTTGATCAGTATATCACTGTTGAGAATATTGGCTTTGACCAAGAAGGTAACGTTCGTCGTCGCATTGCGGGTTGTAATCCTGATGGCACCATCCGTCGTGCTACAGAAGGGAATAAGGAGGTAACAATCCTTAACCTCTCAGGAACCTTTACTCGTGAATGGAAACCCGAAGATGACTCCAGTATCAGCCTTTCTTCTGAAGTTGGTGTGAAGTTAAAACTTCGTGTGGCCTATAATATCAGTTGGAGTCGCCTTTTCGTGAAGTTGTCTCGTGACCTTATTATCTCAGCCAAGCCTTCACTGGCGATGTCTGTTTCACGAGGGTTTGATTACAGCATTGATGACTTTCTGCCCTTTAGGATTCCAGTTGTCATCTTTCCTGCCACGTGTCCTATATTCCAGACTTCACCCATTCCTGAATGGTTCGTTCGTGGCGAAGGTAAACTGGAGGCAAAACTGAACCTTCCTGCTGTGCAGTTGGGTATAGGTGAAGATATCATTATTGACACCCGGGAGACTTTTCCTGTCAGCTATTTACCCCGTTTGGAGCCTACTGTTAGCGGTGGCGTAGACGATGCCCTGGATTTGGGATCGGCAGAAGTTTCCCTTTCGGGTTATATACAGACAGGTCTGAAGTTTAAAGCCAACTTGATGACTGCTAGTTGGTTCAGAAAGATTTTTGAGGGTGATATAGGCCTTTTCCTCTATTGTGGTCCCAAGGTGGGTGGTCAGCTAACCTACAAAAAAGATTTTGCCGATGATGATAGTTCTTCGCTGTATCAATTACTGGCAGGTTCTTATCTCTATAGTTCGCTTCTTTCCCTTGATTTGGAAGCCAAGGCTACGGCTGCGGCTCTGTGGAGCGACCCTGTAGAAAAGAAATTCTTCGACAAGAACTGGTCGTTCTTCACCGATACCATTGGTCTTGTACCCCAGTTTGATCCGACGGAAGTGATAGTTAATGGAAACAATGCTACACTCACCATCCATCCGAAGGGAGGTCATACTATAGGGTATTGTACCTTACAGGTAGGTATATATGATAAAGATAACAAATTAGTAAAAACAGTGGGAGATTGGAGCTATAACCCTGATCGCGATGCCAACTACTATACATCTCATTTCTCTTTGGATGACTTGAAGGCTGGTGTACCCTATAATGCCCGTATACTATTGAAATGGGCAGGAAAGGGTCCCATCGATACGGGAATTAGTAAAGAGTTTATGAAAACAGCTTCATTGGAAGTTGACATGAGCCCACTTGAATTTGGTGCCACAGACAATCTCGAGAAACGTGTCCGTTTCCGCACCGATGCTGATCCAAAGTTGATAAAAGTTCTTGGCAGCGGTCTTGTGAAGGCCGTTGTGGATACTTTGAATAAAAAGGAAGGGATATATGAGGCTGTATTCACTATCTATGCCAACAAGACTCCTTTCTGGGTAGACAAGAGTGAATTGTGTATCACGGCAGGAGGAAATGAAGTAAAGATAAACTTTACTCAGAAGCCCTGCCTCGAACCAATTAAATTTGTGTTTGAGTCTATGGCCCGTATTAAATCCCATTTGACCAGTCAATTCGCCAGCGGAACTAATGAAGAGGATGATGAAAAGACTGTAGATGTCAAATTTACAACAGAGAAGAATTCCATTTCATTTTACGATTCGACGCCTGTGGCAGCGTTTTCATTTGCCAATCCAGATATTACCTTTACATTAGCGCCATTGGCTAATGATAAGGTAAAGTTGTCTGCAAGCACGACTTCAATAGCAGATAATTTTGGTTCGAGGACTATCACCACAAGTGTTGAATTCACAATGGTCCTCAAGAGTAACAATTCTTATGGCAATTCTGAGTCTGGAAATGGAGATGGAATTACAAGATATTATGTTTTTGATATAGAAGACGGTAAATACATTACCAAGTCAACACTCTCAGGCACTCATGACGGGGCTACACTGTCAGGTCATCAAGAATATACCATGGATTTTGTTGGAAAAGGCTACAAGTGTGAACAAAAATGCTATGACTTTGAAAATGTTTCAGAGGTAGAGTTTTCTAGATCCGGTGGTGATGTATTGTCAATATTATACGATTTATATCAACACATGAGTTATCCAGATGGATGGGGAACCTATTCAGAAAAAGGAACAATGGCAGAAAATGCAGCTGGGTATAATCGTTTCACTCTTTTCTTTGAATAAGGTGCAGGTCACATAAAAGTGTGTATTTTACTATCTGATAACTGAAATCGACTCACAGAACGCGTTTTGTGAGTCGATTTTGTTGAATTGTGAGTCGATGTTTCATATATACGCTTGAAGAGTGTAACTTACCATAAAAAAGTTGATGATTCTGATAATGACGAAAATGATGAGGATATCACAATAACAATGGAATCTGTAGAGGATGCACGAGTTGATATTAATCTGTTATGGGATAAAGATTTGTAACACAGTGGTGTAATATCGGGAGCGGCAGTAATGTCGCTCCTGATGGTATTTTTTGAGATGAATGTTTGTTTTAGTCGTAGAAAAGTAGTACTTTTGCAGGCATGAAACAACTTTGCAAGCTTATTTCCGACTATATGGGGGTGCTGGTGCTGCTGGCTGCTGTGGCTGCGCTGTTGTGGCCAGATGTGTTCAGCTGTGTCAAGACCTCAGTGATTAATCCGTTGTTGGGTATCATTATGTTCGGCATGGGACTGACGTTGCATCTGGATGATTTCCGAGTGGTGTTCAGTCGTCCGAGGGATGTGATAATCGGTTGTACGGCGCAG
>JAFZPF010000271.1 GCA_017550455.1 Prevotella sp. | reverse complement strand
GTTCTGCTCTTTCTTGCTACAGCAGGTGTCACCCTGACGAATGGGGTAAAGATCTTCATCGATGCTTTGTTCGTGAATGGCAAACGGTTCTTCCGACCCAAATATCTGTTACTGGCTGTTATCATCCCCTCAGCCCTCTTGTGGCTCTTCTGTCGTTGGGAGTATCGTGTCTTTGTATGGCCGGAGGAGATGCACCGTAAGCAGTTGAAGGCTCAACAGCATGAGAAACTAAAGAAGATAGCCTATGAGCAGTTCTTGGATACCACACAGATTACGGATTCTGCCCAGCGTGCACAGGCTTTCAAACAAGTCCTTGTAAAGAAAGCACAAGCGAAATATCTTCGTAACAGGAAAAAGGCATATGCCCGTCATACCGGTAAACCCATCATGCAAGGTGAGTTTATGCGCTGGACGGATATCACGACTCCCCGCTGGGATACAGCCGTGGATAATCTCTTCGGTGAGAGTCTGCAGCTGCATCGTGATTATCTGTTGGAGGATACACTGCGCTCACGTCCTGTTATCTTGAAGTATGACAGTTGGTATCAATATGTAGCGGAGATCCTGTTGCTACTCTTATTTATCATAGGTATATGGTGTGGCCGACATAGCAGATTCCTCTGGATGTGTCTGTTGGGATTCGCCTTCGACATCGCTTTGCATCTGGGATTGGGCTTTGGCATCAACGAAGTGTATATCATGACGGCTCACTGGGCATTCGTCATACCTATAGCCATCGGATTCCTCTTGCAACAGTGCTCCTGGCGGTGGCTGCGTGGAGTCTTAGCCATGCTGGTGGCATACCTGTGGATATACAATGGCATCCTCTTGGTATCGTTTATTATCTCGTAAACTACGCCTTACTGCGTGCTGCCCGTATCGCTTCTTGATCCGTGACGCGCTCGTTGAGGTTGAAGAAAGCTTTCAGATGGTGAGCTACCCTTTTCTCTTCCGGTGGTAACTGCATGTAATCACCATAGATATGACGCAGGTAGTTGTCATAATCGGATGGCAGATATACTGTGATGCCTTCAAAGCTGAATGGCTCCTTGCCTTTAATCCATTCTTTCGGGAATAACTCTTTCACGCCATATGCGCCACAATAGTTGATGACATTCTTGGCCGTCTCGTAATCCTGTTGATAACAGATGTCAGACAATTGATGCAGGAGTCTTCTTCGATAAGGCTGACGGAAAAAGAAAGCAATCGTCTTTCGAATGAATCGTCCCCATTCTTTCGGTCGTAGGAGGAGCTTGATGTATTCCATAAAGGAATAATGGGAGGAAACAGCCTCCAACTTATACCTTGTCTTGACAAAACGATGTACCAGTGCATGTCCTTCTTCGATGTCATCGGGAGCACCGTCGAGGGGGAAGATATCTATAAACAGTCCATAGACACATAACTTGTCAGCTTCTTCGATAAGGGTGGTATGACGATTACATAGTTTGGCGTACGACAACGGATAGTCGTCTTTGTTATATGGGGTAACCAACTCATAATCATCCCATTCTACCGTGGCTGTCAGTTGGATAAAACGGTCATAGTCTGGACGGGGCATGAAGACGTCGATGTCATCATCCCATGGAATCAGTCCATGATGACGAACAGCACCGATGGCCGTACCACCGCAACAGTAGTAGGTGAGGTGATGTTCCTCACAGAATTCCGTAAAAAACCGCAGTGTGTCAACGATGATGGCATTCCATCGTGGCTGTTGTTCGGGAGTCACTATCATAAAGTCATGATTCTTTTAAACTGTGCAAAAGTAGTCTTTTTATTTTGAATTTCAAACATTTAATCGTATTTTTGCAGCCGTATGGGCGATAATCTGAAAGAACGGACGGCTAAAGGACTTTTCTGGGGCGTGGTCAATAATGGCACGACTCAGGTGCTGAATATCCTGATCGGGATATTCCTGGGACGGTTGCTTTCCCCTGAAGACTATGGTATTGTCGGTGTCCTGACGATCTTCACCGTTATTGCGGGTAATCTGCAGAGCAGCGGATTCACACAGGGACTGGTAAACCTGAAAAAACCGACAGCACGTGATTACAACTCCGTCTTCTGGTTCAACGTGCTTGCCTCTATCACCATCTACATAGTCCTTTTTCTGGCAGCCCCGCTCATCGCCCGTTTCTTCCATGAGCCTCGTCTCGTCGCTGTTTCTCGATTCGTTTTCTTAGGGTTCTTCATCTCTTCATTTGGCATCGCCCATAATGCATATATGTTGAAAAACATGATGAATCGCCAAATAGCTATTGCCGGACTTGTGGCATTGGTGATATCAGGAATTACAGGTATCGTTATGGCGCTGAACGGGTGGGCCTATTGGAGTTTGGCATGCCAGCAGATTATCTATATAACGATCTTGAATATAGGCCGGTACTGTTATGTTCCGTGGCGGCCACAGCTGAAGATAGATTTCGGGCCGGTAAGACAGATGTTCTCTTTCAGTGTGAATATATTGCTGACGAATATCATCAATACGCTCAGTCAACATCTCCTTACTTTTATCTTTGGCCGTCTGTTCACCATCAAGGATGTGGGTAACTATTCTCAGGCAAACAACTGGAACAGTAAGGCGAATATGTTTGTCAGTGGGACCATAGGGCAGGTAGCACAGCCTGTCTTGGTAGAAGCTTCTGCTGATCAAGAGCGACAACTCCGTGTCTTCCGCAAACTCCTTCGGTTTACGGCTTTCCTCTCTTTCCCTGTGATGTTCGGATTGACACTGGTGGGACGTGAGTTTATCTTGTTGACGATCGGGGAGAAATGGATCTACAGTATCCCGTTGTTACAGATCCTCTGTATCGGTGGTGCCTTCATGCCTTTCTATACACTCTATCAGAATCTGGCTATCAGTCAACATCGGTCGGATATCTATCTGTGGTGTAATCTCGTGCAGATAGTCTTACAGATCTCCTTAGTATTGGTGTTCAGTCGTTTGGGTATGCAAACCATGGTGATTGTCTATGTACTGTTCTTGATTCTTTGGCTATGTGTATGGCAATGGTTTGCCCGACGACTTATTCATCTGCATTTCCGGCAGGCGGCTAAGGATCTGTTGCCTTTCTTCCTGATTGCAGCTTTCACGATGGGGGTTACCTGGTTGTTGACTCATGGAATCACCAACAATATCTTGTTATTTGTTGTCCGTGTGATGATTGCAGCAGTTCTGTATTTCGTTATCCTGAAGTTATGTCATTCAGCCATTCTTGACGAATGTATTGCCTTCATTAAAAAGAAACACATAAAGATGGAAGGATAAGGAAATCCTTCTTCTGCCGATTAAAAAAAGTTGCATATAGCTTATCTTCCTTCTTGGTCGGAAGTATGGAGAATCTTTTCTCTTAACAAACCTTTTAATGTCAGGTATATAAACCTCACAAGACGGTCACCAAACGGTAATCGCAAGATGCTTCTTGCCGCACTCAGAAGCTTACTCTGACTGAAAGCGGGGAGCCTGTCACCCAACTGCTTAGGTTTTATGCCCGCCCGTACCACTTGCACATATATTTTAAGCAGTCCTACCTTTGTCGCCCATGCATATCGATGGTCTGTGTCGTGCTGGATGATAAAATCAGCAACAGTCTGGTTGGCTTTGAGTAAGGAATCAACGTGACGGGGAGAGATACCGTCTTTAAACACCCCATTCTGATCGATACGGTAATAGCTTACTACCTGGTCAATCCAAGTGCGTCGTGCAAACCAGATGATTCTTGGTACTACGCAATAGTCTTCTGCCTGGTTGACACCTTCCATCGGAAGGATGTGATAATCCAGATGAAGACTGCGTCGTATCAGTCGTGCCCATATCTGATGTGACAAGGTGTTCTGGGCCAACAAGAGTTTCAGATAGGTTCCTTTCGATCCATGCCAAGGTGTCACCGTACGTTGTGCTCCATCTGAATAACTCTCAACATAACCTCCGTCAACAATATCGGCATCTGTTTCTTGTTGTTTGTTCACGAGAAGTTCTACAGCATCGGTTGCCAACCAGTCATCACTGTCTACGTGCATCACGAAATCACCCGTAGCGGCCATGAGTGCTGTAAGACGTGCAGCTCCTAATCCGCGGTTTACATCATGACGTAAGATGCTGACCTGTCTGCTGCGATGAGGAAATCTCGATAGGACTTGTT
This sequence comes from Prevotella sp., assembly GCA_017550455.1. Lineage (GTDB taxonomy): Bacteria > Bacteroidota > Bacteroidia > Bacteroidales > Bacteroidaceae > Prevotella. The sequence continues at coordinate 5,533 of JAFZPF010000271.1, read as the reverse complement.
GCAGTACCTCTATACTGCGGTCCGGCGAACAGTCGTCAACGAAGATATATTCCAACTGTTCGTAAGTCTGGGCAAACAGTGATTCTGCGCAAGTCTCAATGACTTGCTCAACGCCATAAACGGGTACCAGTATAGAAACCTTCATCTGCTTATCCTTTTTAGGTTAGCTGCTCTCGCAATCTGAGATATGTCTCCAACAGTTCTGTATCTTCTTTATAAGTGAGCTTCATGTTACACTCCGCTCCTTCTACCACATAGATAGGAGTGTCAGGAAGATATTTCCGTACTACGCCACAATCGTCGGTCACCTTAAAGTCGGGATCTTTCAGGGCATTGTCGTAAGCTTTCCGTATGGTGGAGATTTTAAAGGCTTGCGGCGTTTGTACACGACGGAGACGGGAACGGTCGGGGATGTTTTCAATAAAGTCACCATCCACCTCAATGATAGTATCTGCTGAGGGGAGGGCAACCGTGACAGCATCCTGGTCATGTAGCGCCAACGTAATATCATCGATGATACGTGGAGTTACTAACGGACGGGCCGCATCATGAAAGATAAGGTTCACATCCTCATGCCCGTAGGCGTTGATGGCGGAGAGACTGGAGTCATAACGCTCCTTACCCCCCTTCAGGATCTTCCTCACCTTCTTCCAGCCGTTCTTCCGGACAATCTCTTCCATCTTGGAGAGATACAAAGCATTACTCACGATAGCTATCTCGTCAATAAGCGGGTGCTGCTCAAAAGCATCCACCGCACGCTCTATCACCATTTTACCTGCTACCTCCAGGAATTGTTTGGGTAAAGCACTCCCCAGCCGTTTGCCAACCCCTCCTGCCAGTACTACTGCTACGTTTGCTGCCATATCAGATTTCTTTTGGGGCAAAAGTAATGAAAAAAAACGATATCATGAAATTTCCTATGATGAAAGTCAAAGTAAAAGAGACAATAACATCGAACTTTTACCCTATGCGTGTCGGACTTTTATTCGTGAAATGTCTGATACCGTTGCCCCTTTTTCTTGAAACTTATAGGTGAAAGGCTCGATAAAGAGTTAAATAAATATAAATTATTTAGATCAGGCTTGTCAGGGAATATTATTTGATAAAAAATCCGTACCTTTGCAACCCGATTATAGTGGGGCCATATCAGAACCCCCAAAGGCAGAGTGTAAATAGTAGCCTACCCTTGTGGTCGTTGCGGTTTGTGAATCTCTGCTTACTGGCAGACGGAGAGTCTGCTCGTTTCCAGGTACGGAAGCCAGGCGCAATCGGATGGCGACATATCCGCAGAGTTTATAAAACGTTTTAGTAATATTTATTAAAAACAATGGACACTTTAAGTTACAAGACTATTTCCGCAAATAAGGAAACAGTTCAGAAAGAGTGGGTAGTGATTGACGCTACCGACCAAGTAGTAGGTCGCCTGTGCTCAAAAGTAGCCAAGCTGATCCGCGGTAAGTACAAGCCATCATTCACTCCTCATGTGGATTGTGGTGACAATGTGATTATCATCAATGCTGCCAAGGTTGTCTTCACTGGCAAGAAAGAGACCGACAAGGTGTACACCCGTTACACCGGTTATCCTGGTGGACAGCGCTTTACCACACCTGCACAGCTTCGTCAGCGCAACGGTGGTGTAGAGAGAATGATCCGTCATGCCGTTAAGGGTATGCTGCCTAAAGGACGTTTAGGCCGTCATCTTATCGACAATCTCTATGTTTACGAGGGAACAGAGCATCCACACGAGGCTCAGAAACCAAAGGCAATTGATATTAACCAATATAAATAATTAGGAAAAGATGGAAGTAGTAAATGCAATAGGTCGCCGCAAGAGTGCTATCGCACGTATTTATGTGAGCGAAGGAACAGGCAAAATCACTATCAACAAGAAGGATTTGGAAGAGTATTTCCCATCTGCTATCCTGCAGTATGTGGTAAAACAGCCCCTCAACCTGCTCGATGTAGCAGAGAAGTATGATATCAAGGTTAATCTCGACGGTGGCGGTTTTACAGGTCAGAGCCAGGCTCTCCGTTTGGCTATTGCCCGCGCATTGGTTAAGATCAACGCTGACGACAAGAAAACACTGAAGTCTCAGGGCTTCCTCACCCGCGACAGCCGTGCTGTTGAGCGTAAGAAGCCGGGTCAGCCGAAGGCTCGTCGTCGCTTCCAGTTCAGTAAGCGTTAATCCATTACTGACTGTTTGTTTAGTATCTAAACCAAGAGGATCTGTTCAGACAGCTACCTCTTGGCTGATTCTAACAAGTATTTTGAGCAGGTTTATCCTGTTCGAAAAGAATTAAAAGGAAAGTAAACAATAAAAAGTATTTAAACAAAATGGCAAGAACAAATTTTGATCAATTACTCGAGGCTGGCTGTCACTTTGGTCACCTCAAACGTAAGTGGAACCCCGCAATGGCTCCTTATATCTTCATGGAGCGTAACGGTATTCATATCATCGACCTTCATAAGACTGTCGTAAAGATTGACGAGGCTGCTGATGCTCTCAAGCAGATTGCTAAGTCTGGCAAGAAGGTGCTCTTCGTAGCTACCAAGAAGCAGGCTAAGGATATCGTGGCTGAGAAAGCTACATCAGTAAACATGCCTTATGTGATCGAGCGCTGGCCAGGTGGTATGCTCACCAACTTCCCAACCATCCGCAAGGCTGTGAAGAAGATGGCAAACATCGACAAACTGATGGCTGATGGTACATTTAGCAACCTGTCAAAGCGTGAGATCCTGCAGATCAGCCGCCAGCGTGCAAAGTTGGAGAAGAACCTCGGTTCTATCGCTGACCTTACCCGTCTGCCTTCTGCACTCTTCGTCGTTGACGTACTGAAAGAGAATATCGCCGTAAGAGAGGCTAACCGTCTGGGTATTCCTGTATTTGCTATCGTAGATACCAACAGCGATCCTAACAATATCGACTTTATGATTCCTGCAAATGATGATGCAAAAGATTCTATCGAGGTAATCATGAACGCTTGTTGTGCAGCTATCGCTGAGGGTCTTGAGGAGCGTAAGGCTGAGAAAGCTGACGAGAAGGCTGCCAAGGAGCAGGCTGAGGAGGCTGACGAGGCAAAACCACGTCGTACCCGTAAGGCTCGTAAGCAAGAGGAAACCGCTGAGGCCGAGGCTGAAGTAGAGGCTCCTGCAGAGGAAGAGGAAGAAGCTCCTGCTGCTGAGTAATAAAAAGGTATTCATTAAATAACAATTTCATACAATGGCTATTACAATTGAAGATATCAAAAAGCTTCGCGCTATGACTGGTGCCGGACTGGCAGATGTCAAGAAGGCTCTTACCGAGGCTGAGGGTGATTTCGATAAAGCAAAGGAACTGCTTCGTGAGCGTGGTCTGGCTATTGCTGCTAAGCGTAGCGACCGTGAGACTTCCAATGGTTGTGTGCTCGTAAAGAAGGTTGACGGCTTTGCTGCATCTATCGCTTTGAAGTGTGAGACTGATTTCGTTGCTAACGGTGCTGATTTCATCGCACTGACACAGGCTATCCTCGATGCAGCTGTTGAGGCTAAGGCTAAGACACTCGATGAGGTGAAGAACCTTACTGTTAACGGAATGAATGTTCAGGAGGCTGTGACACAGCGTTCTGGTATCACCGGTGAGAAGATGGAGCTTGATGGCTACATGGTTCTTGAGGGTGACAACGTAGAGATCTACGACCACATGGGTAAGCACATCCTGACCACAATGGTTCAGACCAACAAGGCTGCTGCTGAGGAAGGTCATAAGCTGGCTATGCAGGTAGCTGCCATGAAGCCGGTGGCTCTCGATGCACAGTCTGTACCACAGAGCATCCTTGACGAGGAGTACAAGACAGCTGTTGAGAAGACCAAGCTGGAGCAGGTAGAGAAGTATGTTGAGTCTGTTCTGAAGAAGAACGGCATCAACCCGAACCTGGTGGACAGCGAGGATCATATCGCTTCTAACATCAAGAAGGGATGGCTCACAGAGGAAGAGGCTCAGAAGGCTCGTGAACTGAAGGAGAAGGCTGCTGCTGAGAAGGCTGCTAACCTGCCTGCACAGATGATCGAGAACATCGCTAAGGGTCGTGTACAGAAGTTCTTGAAGGAGAATTGTCTCGTTGATCAGGAGTTCCAGTTCGGTGACGGTGACAAGGCTACTGTTTCTCAGTGGTTGGCTCGTCAGGACAAGGACCTGAAGATCGTTGCTTTCAAGCGTTTCACGCTCGTAGCTGAGTAGTTTTTGGTCGTTTGGTCGTTTAGTTGTTTGGTCGTTTGGTTGTTTGGGTGTTTGGTTGTTTAGGTGTTTGGTTGTTTAGGCGTTTGGTTGTTTGGTATAAGAATACTGGAAGGTAAACCCCGAACCCTAATTTCCCGAACCACTAATTTCCCGAACCACTAATCTCCCAAACGACTAAACAACCAACATACACAATAAAAGCGCCTGTTTTTAGTTATTAAAGACAGACGCTTTTTTATTATGAAAATTTTTGCCATAGGAAAGAACTACAGTCTGCATAATCAGGAGATGGAAGGACGGGAGTATAAACCCGAAGAACCGGTCATCTTCCTGAAAGCCGACTCGTCGTTGTTGAAAGACCATAAGCCTTTCTTCATCCCTACAGAATTGGGACGTGTTGACTATGAGACAGAGATGGTGGTTCGTATCTGTCGTCTGGGGAAGAGCATCCCACAGCGTTTTGCCCATCGTTATTATGATGCGGTGACCGTGGGTATCGACTTTACAGCACGCGACTTGCAGGACCGGTTGAAGAATGCCGGTTTGCCGTGGGATCTCAGCAAAGGCTTCGACGGCGCTGCTGCTATCGGTGAGTGGATAGATAAAGAGAAATTTCTGAATATCCAGGCCCTCCATTTCCATTTGGATATTAATGGAAAGACGGTACAGGCAGGATGTACCAGTGATATGCTCTATACGGTGGATGAGATCATTGCCTATATCAGTCAGTTCTATACCCTGAAGACAGGTGATATTCTCTATACCGGGACACCTGCAGGAGTAGGTCCTGTACATATCAACGACCATCTGGAGGGGTATCTTGAGGACCGTAAGGTGTTGGAATTTAACGCAAAATGATAACGTGCCGACGTATCATAATAAGTAGCTTACTTCTGGTGTGCAGCATGATGGTATGCGCTCAACAGAAGTTTTTTAACCTGACTGCCGAACAAGTCAGGCTCGATGAGTCATTGCCTCTTTTCTATACGGCGGTCCCTCTGGGAGAAAACTATGCCGACAGTATCTATACCGTTGATATCGCCTATCTGGAATACCTGTCGATGACGGACAAAGATATCCGTCGGTATCATCAACTGACAAAAGACTCACTACCGGAAAAACCCGTTATCTGCAGTGCGGTGACCGTTGATCGCAGAAAAGGACGATTAGAGGTATCCTTCATCCCGCTGGTGAGGCAACACGGGAAATATAAAAAAGTGGTGAGCTTTATGCTCGATATCCATGCCACCGCAAAGACAACGACTCAGCGGAAGGTGTTGACACGCAGTGACCACGAGGGACGTTACGCGACTCAT
>JAFZPF010000038.1 GCA_017550455.1 Prevotella sp. | reverse complement strand
ATTTCTTTGAATACATATCAGATGTCATCAACAAAACTGCATTGATGCAGCCTAATACACCTATCACACAGTACAGGGAACTACTGCCTGACAAATGGAATAAAATATAAGCAACAAGGCGTCAAAGCGGATACGCTTACGAATCAGTAGTGGATTAGGTGGGGATTTAGTGGGGATTAGGTGGGGATTTAGTGGAGATTAAATCGTTGTATCTTATTGACTACAAAATATTTATCGTGTTTTTAGTGGAGCAAAGCAAAAAAAGTGAACAAGTTGACGAGTTAACAAGTAAACGAATTGTCTCATGTTCTGAAGTATAACGGTATAATTTTCATCCCTGCGAAACAGCAAACGCTATTCATATTTGGTCATCTCTTATATTATTGCTAAAAAAATAGGTAGTAATATCGCAGTTGGCACGGGTGTGTTCATAATAACCGCAACGCGGTTACCGCTCAATAGCCGTGGGTCGGCACGACCTACGGACATGTTGTTGTAACAATCATCCAACCCTGGAGGGGTTGCCCCTCAAATATATGGGGGCACGCTTTCAGCGTGCATATTTATTATTGATACATTCTCCGCAGGTCGATGACCTGCGGCTACTGAGCGTTGACGCTTTCAGCGTCATTTGAAAACTGCTATATTATTACCAAAAAATAAGCACTGTAATAATAAAACAAACTGATTACTGGTTATATTAATAGTAACAACTTTATAGATATATTAGTCATGAAGAAAATCGTTTTCATAGTTATGGCAGCATCCATCTTTGTTGCTTGTGTCAACAAGGAGAAACAACTGAAAGAGCGCGCTGCAGAGTTATGTCAGTATATTCCAGACCACGAACTGTCGGAAAAATCGAAGGATTTTATGACGGCAGACTTCTATTCCGTTTTAGATACTCTATTCAACCACTTACCGGAACATGAAGCGATGGATCATGAGTGGCTATACTACTTCGTGACCGGCAATGGTGGTACAATAGCTGACTATGAAGTAGTCAGTGTCAATCAGACAGACGCAACTCATGCCATAGCTACTATCAAGGTACGTCAGAAATGGGAAGATGGATCATTTGATGAAAACAGTGACATCGAAGAGCATCGACTGTACATGCAAAAGGTGAACGGTCAGTGGTTAATATCCGACTTCGACGAGCATAAACAGGATTGTATACGACATATAGAAATAAACCGCAAGGAGCAGGCTATGCGGGAAGCCATGAGCAACTATCTGGTGAATGAGATTGGTGTGCACTATCTAAAGGGGCAGTTATGCATCCCTACCTTGTTGATTGTGGCTACTGAGGAGAAAGATTCGACAGAAACTCTTGTATGGTGTGACTGTTGGGTGGATTGGTATAACGTAGCAGGTGACACACTGAAAACGGTATCTGGAGGCAACCACTCAGGATGCATGACGATTCATCAGCAGGATGGGAAACCTGTTGTGACTGCCTTTGAGCAGACATTGGATGGAGCTGCCTTTATGCCGAGTGCCAAGCGAATCTTCGGTGACCACTATGATATTTTCCAAAATATGAACTCCAACCAAGACGTCCGTGAAGCTGCACGTAAGGAGCAACTGCAAGAGTATGTTCGTAGGAGACAACTTAATATCCACTATTATCAAGACTTTGGTCATGACGCAGTATCGTTGTAGCAATATTATCGCCGACTCATCGAGCACTGAAAGTTTGATTGATCACAGGACGAGATGAGACGACATTTGGCCCAGGACACTACATACCAAGAAAAAGCAATCAGGTTCTCTGATTGCTTTTTCTTCTGTCGGGATGAGGCGACTCGAACGCCCGACCCCTACGTCCCGAACGTAGTGCGCTACCAACTGCGCTACATCCCGATTTCTAAGTAAGCAATGATGGTGCACGCCGAGAGCAGAAAACTCGCTATCTGCCAAGGTGCCGCCCATCTTTGCAGTCGATTTCATAAAATAGACTGCAAAGGTAATGCAAATTAGACACATTACCAAATATAATACTACTTTTTTATAAAAAAGATTCTCTCCCACTATTCATAGTAGGAGAGAATCGTATTAAACACGAATGTTTATATAACTGTTTTCATCAACCATATTTATGGCAGCCAGCGCGGGTCACCCACCTTTGCCTTAATAGCATCGGCATTCAACAGTGTATAGTCACCTGGCATAAGATCACCTTCTGGATTAGGATTCTTGAATGTGCCTTTGGTGTCAGTTGATAACGCTGTACCATCCAATGCATTGTTGGGTGTTCCATCATCTTTTATAGCCCAAATCAAATCGTTGGTGAACAATACTTTTTCTGCAGAAGGAACAACAGTTCCACTCCATCCTTTGATACCTTCCTGTGGTTTCGTATGAACCTCACCACAAGAGCCGTAAATACAGTTCTTAATGTTTATTCCACCACGCCATACTTTCTCCTGAAGTTCAATCAGAGCTCTGCTTGATCCAGAGAAGTAAACGAAAGAACAATTCTCAATGAGGGTTGTACCACACTCTATATCCTTGCTCTTGGTATTCACGAACAAGCGCACACAGTTGGCAAAAGTAGAATTCGTTACCTTGATATTTTTAATGGCAGCGCCGTTATTATCAACATTGGTAATACCATAACCACCGATGTATTCAAAGATACAGTCATCAGCGATGAAATTCTCCACAACATTCGTTGCACGGATACGCAAGACACCACGCTTATAACGCACCTCGCAGGTCTTAAACGAGACAGTTCCTATTACAGCGTCACTCTGTGGGTTGAAGATATAAGTACCACCATAGTTACTACCTGTCTTGGGCTTGCTTTCATCATCTGTAAAGGTTACCTTCTCGAATGAGATACCACCGAGGTTGACACCGTTAGCCAAATCGAAGTTACCAGTGACATTCCAGATAGCATTACCCTTCAGAGTCAGACCTGTAACGAATTTAAGAGTTCCGGCTGTAGAAGGCAGTTTCACAGTTTCCAGACGATAGTTCATACCGCCTTGCAAGATGATATTGATATCCTTGTCAGGATAAAGACTGACAATAGAGTCCAGATTGTTCGTGCTAATCCACTTCAGACTTTCTTTCTCATCCAGTGATCTCAGGTCAACAACCTCACCAATATAATTCTCAGAAGCAACGGTTGTCACTCGTTTCTTTCCTTGGTAAGCACCATTTCGATAAGCCTCAACACGATAAGTGGTACGTGGATCAAGCCCACTGATGATCTTCTCTGCCGCCTCATTATCTGCATCGGTAACATCTACCTCTGCGACAATTTCATTTTCTGCATCGTCGATGATAACAAGCTTATCGTAAACAACTCCCTCAGCCCATTTGATACGAAATTGGATATCAATAATGTCGGCTGTAGTGGGAGTTATCAATGATGTGGGGAAGTCAAGAGTCGTCGTCGTCAGCGTATATGCCTTTGAGGTGAGTCCTGTCTGAGTACTGGCAGCACTGATACTGATATTATAGTCAGTATCATACTGCAGATTATCGAAGCGACAAACCGTTGTGTCTGTGATGATTTCACGAGTATCAGAACCGTCACTTGCCTCAATCTTCACGGTATACTGATTAGCACTGGTATACTTATCCCATGTGACGATCATATACGGAGAGTTGCTGGCATCAAGTCCGTGCTGAATATTATCATCTTCGCTGATGATAGGACGGAAAAGCGAATCTGCCTCTGGCAGGTCTTCGTCGCTACAGCTGACAAGTGCTCCCAGTCCCAATGTAACTGACATCAGCAGTAAAAGTGATTTAATTATCTTTTTCATATTCTCTGTTTCTTTATGGATTATTGTTTACCAGTTTTCTGTTACAATGGTGGCAACCTCAACGTTGATACCTTCACCCATCTCAGTTGAGTTGAAGCAGTATCCATTGTTGTTGAGGACTGCACTGGCATTGAGCGTAGTGATACCAATTGGCAGGATATATGGAGCGACGCCATTACCTTTCAGAGCACCGTTGGAATAGCCACGATAAAGACGGGTGGCATAGTCGCTGGCCTCATATTTGTCTGTACGAGTCACACCTGAAGGCTCTTCCTTGGAAATCGTGAATTCTATATTATTAGGAGCGGTACCGAGTGCATATGTTACAGTGCCGGCATCCTTATTCTCAGTTTTCGAACCAGTAGTACCATAATCCGTACCTTTATAAGAGTAACTGCGAGTACGCTTGATGAGCTGAGAGCCCCAGTTGACTGAAGACCATCCATCACCGGTCATGGTAGCGTCATCGTAATCAATCTGATACTTAGTATTGTACCACTTGATATCGGTATATTTATTATCCTTACCCGACTTCCTGTACCACAGTTTGTTTGCCCAGTTCGCATAGTTGCGTACTTCAGGATACTCACGGAGCACCTTGGCCAGAGCAGCATCATCTTTTTCGATATCAGCATAGTAGTGGTTGATACCCCAGCAGAGCATTGTACGCATAGCCTCCTCAATCTTTTGTGCATAAAGGTTCCAACGGACAAGGTCGAACTTGCGGAGACCCTCACCACCAAACTCCCATGCACGCTCGTTCACGATGGCATTGAAGAAAGCTTCTTTCGTATTCAGACTGTTCACATAAGCAGTTACCTGCTCAGCATAGTTGTCTGCTTTAGAGAAGGCGCGGGCACGTACCTTGGTAAGAGCATCCTTAGCAAGTGCGGTAGGACCATTCAGCTCATTCTCAGCCTCGGCAAGCATCAGCAGGATGTCTGACCAACGCATCAACGGGAAGTTGATACCGGTACCCTTAGAAGAATCCTTTCCAAGATCCTTGGCAGCCAATCCACGATCCCACTTACCCACCTTGATGGAAGTACTTGCAGCAGCACGGATGGTGTCAGCTGCGTGGTTGTAGTTGGCACAGGTAATCTCACGACGGTAATCGCCATCGGCAAATGACATGTAGTAAGAAGGAGTAAGACCAACCTGAATGGTGGTACTACCATTGGTACACCCGTCAGTATTGGGAACACCGAGACTCCAGCCCACATCACCACCATAGTTCTGCACAAAAGCAACCTCTGCCAACACCTCAGAGTTGTTCACTACCGTGTAGTTCATCTCATTCAGGAATGCTGTATAGAAGTCGGGATTCAGATCACGCGGTTTCATCTGGATAATCTTCTGACAATAGTCTTTTGCCATTTGCAGATAATCGTTATGAGAACTTGCAGTAACTTCAGCACCGCTCAGATTCTTGTAGGTAACAGTCAATGAATCTGCTGTCACATCAAGATAATCATCTGCACGTTTCATGGTACCGTCGACAGTCAGGCCATAACCGGCACGGAACAATGCCAGACGAGCAATCAGACCGATAGCAAAGTCACGACCCATACGCTCGATACCACCTGTATTCACATCGCTCCACTTCATGTTGGGCTCGATATCGACCAACTGCTGCAGACAGCGGCTGTAGATAACGTTTTTATCGGTACGTGGCTTATCGATGACATCACCCCACTTCGCAGCCTCATCATAATAAGGCACATCACCCCAAAGACCGCACATCAGATAATAACGGAAAGCCTTCAGACAGGTAGCCTCACCCTTGATCTGCTGCATCTCGTCAGACTGACCAATGGCACTCTTGTCTATACCGGCACGTACCTGATTGGCACGCTCGATAGCTTGCAGGTTGTTATTCCATGCATTATAGACATCGTTGAAACCGGTAATGGCTGGAGCCTGCATCGACCAGACAGCACGACGGTCGCTGGCAGGAACTCCGGAAGAAGGAACCTCAGCCTCCACATCGGTATTCTGCATCCATACACCGCACATACGAGAGGTGTAAGGGTCTTCACAGAACAATACATATACGCCGTTGATGGCGTTTGTTGCAAACTCTGTTGAGGAGAAAGCCATGTCTTGGTCCATCTGCGATGGTGACGACACATCCAATGTGTCACTGCACGATGCCAATGTCAGGATCCCAACAGCTGCTGATAATATATATATATTCTTCAGTTTCATATTCTTGAACTCTTTAGTATATTGATTATAGTGTTACGTTAATACCGAATGTGAATGAACGGCTCTTCGGATAAGAAGAGTAATCGATACCAGGTGTAAGACCAGAGTAGCTGCTGTTACGAACGTATGAGCTCACTTCTGGGTCGTAACCAGGATAATCCGTGATACAGAACAGGTTGGTACCAGTAACATAAAGACGCAGGCGCTGTACACCATACTTAGTTGTCAGCTTGGTCGGGAAGGTATAACCGATCGTGACACTCTGCAGACGCAGGAACGAAGCATCGTCCAAAGCCCAGTCGGTAGGAACGACAACAGCATCACCGGTAGAGAACGGGCTCCACATGGCCTTGGCTGCTTTTCCGTTACCACCCTCATTCCAATAAGCCAGTTCCTCAAGTGTACGCAATTGTGTTCCTGTCTCTGGATTCATGTAAGAGTAAGCATTACTCTGACTCATGGTGTTACGCATGTTAGGATAAGAACCGGCACGATAGCGTGAACTGGTCTGAATCTTATTGGCATTGTAGATTTCATTGCCGGCAGTAAACGTGAAGTTCATGTTGAAGTCGAAATCATAGACCGTGCCACTGAAACCGAAACCACCAGTGAAATCAGCATTGGTGTCACCGATTACGGTAATATCATTTGTATCTACGACACCATCGCCATCAAGGTCAACCAGTTTCATAGTACCCGGACGGATACCGATACGACCACCAAGCAGGGATGTTGTCGGCACACCACTCTTCAACTTGTATGTATTGGTGGCTGCATCATAACCCTCAAAGTCGGCTGTGGTATAATACCCATCGCTCTTCCAACCATAAACAAGACCGATAGGATCACCTACGCGTACGATATAGTCTTGCTGGTTCTTATTGTCTGTACTTGCCCATCCTGACGGGAATGTCATCTGACTGATACCATCGGCAAGACTCTTCACATTCGACTTGTCGAAACCGATGTTGAAATTAGCATTCAACGTGAAGTTCTTCTTCTGGATGATTGCTGCGTTCAATGTCAGCTCGACACCCTTGTTACTGGTAGATGCAGAGTTTTCATAGACAGAGGTATATCCCGGTGCTGCAACAGCGTGACTGATAAGCAGGTCGTCAGTGCTGTTCCAATAGAAATCAATATTACCGCTGAGACGCTCACGGAAGAAACCGAAGTCCAAACCAAGGTTACGCGTGGTACGCTTCTCCCATGTGATATATGGGTTGGCAAGGGTATTCGTCACAGAGAGTCCAGTATTGGGGGTCTCACCGACACCGTATGCCTTGGAACCGGTAAGATACTGATAGAGCTGCTGGAAGGTATTGTTGCTGATCTTGTTGTTACCCACCTTTCCATAAGAAAGACGGAGCTTGAGATTCGACATCCAGCTTTGTACACCACGCATCCAAGGCTCCTCAATGATACGCCATGAAGCAGCAGCTGCGGGGAAGAAGCCCCACTGATGACCATGGGCAAACTTGGAGCTACCGTCCTCACGGAATGTCAAGGTGAGCAGATAACGGTCAAGTAAGGTGTAATTGAGACGTCCGAAGAATGAAATGGTGTTGTCCTGAGCATTCTCAAAACTACGTGTCTGAGCCTCGTTGATCTTACCGGAAGAGAAGTTGGCAAATACCAACTCCGGAGTATATGCCTTACTGAAGTTATTACCAGAGAGCTGATTATAGTCACCTCTTGCTGAACGGTACTCCTGACCCACCATGACATTGAACTTATGAATCTTCGCCAACTTGAAATCGTAGTTCAGGTTAGCCATCTCACGGATGGTACGGCTATTCGTCTTCTGCCAGTCTGCAAGCGGCAGACCACCTACGTAAGAAGCCTGTGTGGTGGTTGAACCATACCAGTTTTTCACTTCATTGAAACCATAGTCGTAACCACCTTCAACATGTGCCTTCAAGCCCTTCACCGGTGTTGTCCAGTCTAATGCGGCATTGAACTTGAACGAACGGTTGTTACGACGGCGCCAATATTGCTCAGACTGTTCAGACAGCGTCATGTTACTGCGATTGTACTCCTCGATTTCCTCGTCAGACATCTGTGAGAAGTCTGGCGTGATGAAACCAGACAGACCTTTCGTGGCAACAGAGTAGATAGCCTGTTCTGTACGTACCTTATAGGTACCACCCTGTGTACCCTGTCCGTTAGCAATCTGATCAGTCACGCTGGCCTTGAGAGAGAACTTCAGGTTTTTCGTAATGTCATGGTTCAACTTGAACATGAAAGCATAACGGCTGAAGTCATTGTTCACCATCAAGCCACCATTGTAGTCGTAAGTTCCTGAGAGAGAGAACTTCGTCTTCTCAGTACCACCATTCAGGCTGAGGTTATGACTCTGTGAGAGAACGCTCTGTCCAAACATATCCTCCTGCCAGTCGATAGCCTCAATACTCTTGTAAAGATACAGGTCGTCGAAAACACCGAACTGCTTGTAGAAGGAGTTCAACTCACTTGTTCCGCCTAACAAACGGTACTCGTAGTTAGACATCACATAATCATAGGTATCCATAGGTTCAAGACGCTTTGAGACAGTCTTGGTCTGCAAGAAACCATTGTAATTGATCGTTGTCTTTCCTCCTTTGGCATTCTTGGTGGTGATCAAGATAACACCGTTGGCACCCTGCGCGCCATAGATAGCTGTAGATGAAGCATCCTTCAATACGGTGATATCCTCGATATCGTTGGGTGAAATGTCGCTGATCGTATTGGTCTGGAAACCATCCACCACATACAACGGACTATTATCACCGGTGATAGAACCACCACCACGCACACGGATAAGGATTTCTGCATCGGGCGAACCGTCAGTCGTAGTAACCTGCACACCGGCCATCTTACCGGTCAAAGCCTCGCTGACGTTGGCAACTGGCACTTTGGCCAGATCCTGTCCCTTCACAGTACTCACAGCTCCTGTAAGGTCTTTCTTTCTCGCCGTACCATATCCGATGACGACCACGTCGTTAAGACTTGTCGCCTCGTCCTCCAGCACGACATTAATTACCGACTTGCCGGCAGTAGCGATCGTCTGAGTCTTCATACCGACGTATGAGATCACGATAGGATTCTGACCGGTAAGTTTGATTGTGAAGTTTCCATCGAAATCAGTTACCGTGCCATTACTCGTGCCTTTCTCCATGATCGTTGCACCGATGACACCTTCACCGCTCGAATCCTTCACATTTCCAGTGATTGTCTGTGCTTGTAGCGATCCCACGATCATGGTGAGAGCCAACAGCATAACAATTCGGAATGTTTTTAAATTACCAAACATAGATTTTATTTTAAATTAGACATAGATATATTTCGTTAAAAGTCTATAATCTCTTAGGACTTAACATATAAACAAAGTCCATACTCCTCACAAGTTATACTTTTTGAACGATGATAGTTATCAATATTCTCTTGTTCTAGGTAGATTTAGGCTGCAAATATACGAATATTTTTTTAAATTCTTTTATTATTAGTAGATAAAATTAAAAAAACAGTAAAATAACCATACAAAAAAGGCAGAAATAATTAATTAATTAAAATAAAACATGTATTCTTTTCGAAATGAGATAAGCGGAAGACACTAAAAGGCTATTTAATAAGTGATATAATGTTGTAGTTTTTCTAATAAATCTTGTGGAAACAATCCTGTTGTTGACAGTTGTTGAAGATCCGTTATCGGTCCATGCAAACGTCGGTATTCTACAATAGCCTTCGCTTGATAAAAGCCGATATAAGGATGTTTGCGAAGCTGTTCCAATGATAGCTTATTAACATTCAACTTACGTATGGGTTCTTGTGCGACACGGAAATACGGCAAAGCATCTTCCGGGAAAGCATTGATCTCCAAGAGTTGGGAGGGATCATAATAGCCACCCAACCGCTCTCCATAT
>JAFZPF010000270.1 GCA_017550455.1 Prevotella sp. | reverse complement strand
TCAATGAAGAAAAAGAATCCCTGGACATGGGTGCCCTCGTTGTATTTCGCAGAGGGCCTGCCTTATGTCATCGTGATGACGATATCCGTGGTGATGTACAAACAGTTAGGACTGAGTAATGCCGATATCACCCTTTACACCTCTTGGCTGTACCTGCCATGGGTGATAAAACCCTTATGGAGCCCGTTCGTGGATGTCATCAAGACAAAACGCTGGTGGATCACTGCCATGCAGTTGTTGGTGGGTGCCTCCTTGGGTGGCGTGGCTTTTACCATCCCTTCAGCCTCGTGGTTGCAATATACGTTGTTCTTCTTCTGGGTGATGGCGTTTGCCAGTGCTACACACGATATTGCTGCTGACGGTTTTTATATGTTGGGATTGGATGAGCACGATCAGGCATTCTTTGTGGGTATCCGCAGTACGTTCTATCGACTGGCAACGATCTTCGGACAAGGTATTCTGGTGATGATTGCCGGAAACATTCAGGTGCTCTTCCGATATAACATCGGGTATAGCTGGTGCCTCGTCTTCTACGGTGTCTGCGGAATCTTCATTGCCTTATGGCTGTGGCACGGTTTTATCCTTCCTCGTCCACAAGATGATAAGGGTATGGAACATCTTAATTCAAAGCAACTGATGAGTGAACTGCGTCATACGGTGGTTACATTCTTCACAAAGATGCCTTTGAAAGAGATCGTGATAGCCATCCTCTTTATGTTACTTTACAGAATGCCCGAGGGATTATTGGCAAAGGTAACACCACTCTTCCTTCTCGACAGTCATTCAACGGGTGGACTGGGATTGTCTCCGCAGGAATACGGACTTGTACAGGGAACGATAGGTGTTATAGGACTGACGCTTGGTGGTATTCTCGGTGGTATCTTGGCTGGTCGTGATGGCTTGAAACGCTGGTTGTGGCCGATGGTATGTGCCATCACCCTTCCCGATGTCGTATATATCTATCTGAGTTATGCTTTGCCGGAGAATCTCTTTATTGTCAATGCCTGCATCTTCGTTGAACAGTTTGGCTACGGCTTCGGATTCACGGCGTATATGCTCTATCTGATTTATTTCAGTCAGGGATCCTACAAGACCAGTCATTATGCGCTGTGCACAGCCTTTATGGCATTGTCTATGATGCTGCCGGGCATGGTGTCTGGCGCACTCCAGCAAGCCATGGGCTACCGCTCCTTCTTTATCATGGTAATGTTCTTATGTATCATCACATTCGTCGTCACCTATTTCATCAAGGTGGATCCGGAGTTCGGTAAAAAGAAACAAGAGTAAGGGTATTACACGACTGACTTAAATAAGCAAAGAGATGCGGCGGAATCATTCCACAGCATCTCTTTGTGTAGTTACCTGCATACATTTGGTGACTTTTTCTATAGCAAAACAACTTGTTTTGCCTGAGAAAAGGTGACTTTTTCCGATAGTTTTAATAACCTTTTCCACACCAAAACAACTTGTTTTGCTTTTCGAAAGTATAATATAGACTAAAGAGGGACTTATTAATCAATAAACCGCTTAGTGATATCTCCGTATTCATCAATACGACGGTCGCGTAGGAAGGGCCACCAACGACGTACTTGTTCACAACGGTTCAAGTCGATATCAATGATAGCTGTCGTCTCTTCTTCTACTGCACGATAGAGAATCTCACCCTGTGGACCAGCCACAAAACTGCTGCCCCAGAACTGGATACCTGGTGTCTGACTGCTCGGATCTTCCTCAAAACCGACACGGTTGACGGCTATCACAGGTAGTCCGTTAGCTACGGCATGACCGCGCATGACGGTTGTCCATGCCTCTCGCTGCCGCTGCTGCTCGGCTTCGTCATCATTGGCAGCATAGCCAATGGCCGTGGGGTAGATGAGCATCTCTGCTCCCTGCATCGCCATCAATCGGGCTGCCTCCGGATACCACTGGTCCCAGCATACCAATACACCTAACCTTCCCACACTGGTGTCGATGGGATGGAACCCGAGATCACCGGGAGTGAAGTAGAACTTCTCATAGTAAGCAGGATCGTCGGGAATATGCATCTTCCGGTATTTTCCGGCAATGCTGCCGTCTTTCTCTATCACCACGGCTGTGTTATGATAGAGACCTGCCGTACGCTTCTCAAAAAGTGAGGTAATGATGACAACCTCATATTGTTTAGCCAATGCGCTATAGAAATCGGTAGAAGGACCGGGGATCGGCTCTGCTAAATCAAAATTATCCACATTTTCTTCCTGACAGAAATACAGGGAGTTATGTAACTCTTGTAAGACGATCAACTGCGCTCCTTGCTGAGCCAGTAGTGTGATACCGTCGGCCAGACGTTTCATGTTATCTTGAATGTCTGCCGTATTATGTTGTTGGATGATTCCGATTTTCAGTGATCTCATAACTTTACATATTATTGTCTTTGCAAAGATATAAAAAAACCGAATAAGAACCAAATGAAGTATCTGATATTATTCAAACATCACCAGTTGTCGGGGTAGGGTGATAATCTTCAGCCGTTCAAACCATGTACGAGAAGAACCTGTCACTTGTTTTGAGGTATGACTGCTGATGATGTAATAACTGGCGGAATACTCATCCATCAACTCTGAGAAGATCTTTTTGATGCGTGAACATTTCTCGTTGATAGCATTGTCAAGTGGATTGATCAGTCGGTTGACACTCTCCTCGATCTTTTCTGTCTCCATGAAATGAGCGGTGGCCTTGTAGTAGCGGAGCAGTTCTGTACGATAGTCTGAAAGATGTTTGAGGACGATACCCTCGGGATGGGCCAGGAACAGGAGATAGACTGCTTTATGAACGGGCTGCATATCGATCTCTTTATGGTCGTAGTCCAACAAGATGAATTGCCAGTTGCGAGTAATCAGCAACCGGCTCAGTTGTCCGCGTGCAGCCTCGATGCGCAACTCCTCCAGCAAAGGAACCCCTAAGGCACGTAATATAAGATCATTACGTCCCTCACTGCGCAACTGCTTGATGATGGTGCGCAACTGCTCTGATAATTCTTCGCTCTTCACTATCAATCCTCCTGCGTGTACTCATCGAATTTTGTCTGCATCCAGTGCTTCCAGCGGTCCACCATGGTTCTCTTCTCCTTGTGATGAGGCTTTTCCTCTATCATAGGTTTCTCTTGTGCAACAGGTTCCTCCTCGATAGGTTCAGGTTGCGGTGTGATGGTGAAGTGAATCTCCTCTTTCGGAGCGGGCTCTTCCTCTACAGCAGGTTCTACCTGCACCTCTTCCCTCTTCTTTGTTATCTGCCAAGATGCTTTCTTTACCGGACGGTAGAGTAGGGGGATCAGTCTTTCGAAATACTCATCATCATTAAGGACATTATCTTCTTTCTGATGCCAGTCTTCCTCCAAGCCTGTGGCGAGTATAGTTACTTTGGCATCTTCTCCTAACGTATCGTCGATGGCGGTACCCCAGATGACGTCAATATTCGGATCCAACTGGTCGAAGAATTCATCTATCTCCTGCATCTCCCTTACGAAGATGGGGGCTTCTTCACTGGCATAGATATTAAAAAGGATACGCTTAGCCTTGCCGATGTCATTGCCATAGAGCAACGGAGAGTCGAGGGCGTTGATAATCGCTTTCTCCACCCGATGTTCACCATTGGCTCTACCCATGGCCATGATAGCCCCACCACCGTTCTTCATCGTTGTTTCTACATCACGAAAGTCGAGATTGATACCACCCTCACTATATACGGTAATCAACTCGGAAATACCTTTCACAGCATCTTTCAGGATATTGTCAGCCCGTTGGAAAGCCTCCTTCACCGTTACGTCACTGTCGGCATACACGTCACAGAGACGTTCGTTGTTGACGATCAGCAGGGCATCCACGTTCTTTCGGAGTTCCTCCACACCTTTGAGGGCTTTGATAATCTTCTTCTTCTTCTCGAAATAGAAAGGAATGGTGGCCACACCGACAGTCAGTATTCCTTTCTCTTTTGCAATGCCAGCAATGACAGGGGCAGCGCCGGTACCCGTGCCACCACCCATTCCTGCTGTGACGAACACCATCTTGGTACCGTCGTCCAGCAAACGACGGATATCCTCCACGTTATATTCCGCTTCTGTGCGGCCCACCTCGGGATTAGCCCCTGCACCTAATCCGGAGGCACCCAACTGGATCTTGACGGGTACGGGCGATCGGAAAAGTGCCTGACTGTCGGTATTACAGATAGCGAAAGTCACGCCCTCCACTCCTTCGTTATACATATTCCCGACAGCGTTACAACCGCCGCCGCCGACACCTATCACCTTGATGATGTTTTGCATGTGATCCTCGGGCAGCTCGAAGTCTAATGGTGTATTTTGCTCTGTGTACATTTCCTTATTATGTTTTGCCTGCGAAGTTACAAAAGTTTTTTCATAAAGAAAAATCTCCGCAAGGTTTGCGGAGAGATTATTTTTCATTTTATCGAAGGAAACTGCATCGTGCAACAGTGGATGCTACCGTGTTGTTTGATGATGCTGCGGCTGTC
>JAFZPF010000269.1 GCA_017550455.1 Prevotella sp. | reverse complement strand
TCCTTCATCCCGCTGGTGAGGCAACACGGGAAATATAAAAAAGTGGTGAGCTTTATGCTCGATATCCATGCCACCGCAAAGACAACGACTCAGCGGAAGGTGTTGACACGCAGTGACCACGAGGGACGTTACGCGACTCATTCCGTACTTTCCAATGGCTCGTGGGCTAAGATAAGGGTACCTGAGAGTGGTGTCTACCAACTGACAGCAGAACTGGTTCGTAAGGCTGGATTCAAGGATATTAATAAGGTTCATGTCTATGGTTATGGCGGTGCCCTGCAACCGAATGTGCTGTCGGGTGACTATCTGCAGCAGACTGATGACCTGAAAGAGGTACCGCAGTGCATCGTTGGCGGCAAACGTCTTTTCTATGCCCAAGGACCTGTCACATGGAATGGCTCCCAGCGAATCCGTAATCCTTATTCCGATTACGGGTATTACTTCATCACCGAGGACAGCAGTGAACCGCTGACCATCGATGAGGCTACCTTCCTCGAAACCTATTATCCTTCACGCTATGGGGCCGCTACCTTGCATGAGATAGACAATTACGCTTGGTTTGAGGGAGGAAGGAATCTCTTTGAGGATTCTCCTATCAATCAGGGTAGCAGTAAGTCGTATACTATTGCCAACCCTCTTCCGGGGCAGTCGGCAACGAGCATATATGTAAACATCACATCTGCTGCTGCCAGTACGGTGGAGGTTTCTATCAACGATACCAATATGGGTATGCTTTATATCTCTTCCATGGGAGACTACGACCATGGCAAGAGTGCGGGAAGAATTTTTAATGTATCTGACTTGGCCTTTACCGGTGATAGCTATTCAGTAAAACTGACTACTGTCAGTGGCGGTCCGGTCCGACTCGATTATATCACTGCATATGCTGGCGTGCAGCATCAGACACACCCCGATTTAAATACGGTGACGGCAGTGCCCGAATATGTGTATAATATCACCAACCAGGACCTCCATGCTGATAAGGATATTCAGATGGTTATCGTTATTCCGACAACACAGAAGCTGCGTGAGCAGGCAGAGCGTATCAAGACATTGCATGAGCGGAATGACGGGATGACGGTGAAGATTGTCCCGGCGGATGAGTTGTATAATGAGTTCTCCAGCGGTACACCCGATGCAAATGCCTATCGCCGGTATATGAAGATGTTGTATGACAAGGCGGAGAACGAAGAGCAGATGCCCCGTTACCTCCTGCTCTTCGGTGACTGTGCTTGGGATAATCGTATGAACTCCAGTGCCTGGAAAGGTTATAATCCCGACGATTTCCTACTTTGTATGGAGAGTGAGAACTCTTTCAGTAAGACCGACTGTTATGTGGATGACGGCTTTTTCTGTTGTCTCGATGATGGGGAGGGTGGCAGTCCTGAACGAACCGATCGTCAGGATATTGCGGTGGGCCGTTTCCCTGTCCGTACGGTTGATGAGGCTAAAATCCTTGTTGACAAGACGATTGCCTATATAGAGAACAAGAATGCGGGTGCCTGGCAGAATACGGTGATGTTCATGGGTGATGACGGTAACGGCAACCAACACATGAAAGATGCGGATCTGGCTGCTAACTTAGTAGCGACGCTGAATCCTGCACTGCATGTCAAGAAGGTGATGTGGGATGCCTATACCCGTCAGACATCCTCAACAGGTAATAGTTATCCGGATGTGACGAATATTATCAAGCAACAGCAGCAGGCTGGGGCCTTGGTGATGGATTACTGCGGTCATGGCTCCGAGACAAGCATCTCACATGAACGGGTACTGCTGTTAAACGATTTCAAGGAGTTCGTAAACGACAGTTATCCCCTATGGATAACAGCTTCCTGTGATATCGCGCCTTTCGACGGACAGACAGACAATATCGGGGAATATGCGTTGCTGAACAGTAAGGGTGGGGCAGTGGCTTTCTTCGGGACAACGCGCACGGTATATGTCGATCGCAACCGTGCCATCAACCTGTCGTACCTGAGGGCTTTATTTACGCCGCAGGAAGGAAAGTATGTCTCTATTGGTGAGGCACAACGTATCGCGAAGAATAATCTTCTGTCGAGTAATATCACCATCAATGGTGTGAAGGTGACAAATCCCGATGGAGTGGATCTGACCATCAACAAACTGCAGTACTCACTCTTGGGTGACCCGGCATTGGTGTTGAAGATTCCTACACAGCAAGCGGTGGTTGACAGTATCAATGGTGTAGCAGTCAGCGGGACGGAGTCGGTAAGCATCAAGGCGGGACAGACCGTACGTGTATATGGTCACATTGAGAAAGATAAACAGTTGGATGCTTCATTCAACGGTGTGATAACGGCTGTGGTACGCGACTCAGAGGAAATGATTGTCTGTAAGTTGAATGATACTTCCTCCGACGGGGCAGAGACAGCCTTTGTCTATAATGACCGGACGAAGATCCTCTTCAACGGTCAGGATAGTGTTCAATCCGGACGATTCTCTTTCTCTTTCGCTGTGCCGAAAGATATTAACTACAGTGATGAGGCCGGACAAATCAACTTATATGCCGTGGATAACTCAAAGACGATGATGGCTAACGGCGTTAATGAACGGATGATTATCGGTGGCTCGGATATCAGCCGCAACGACTCTATCGGACCGTCGGTATATTGCTACCTGAACTCACCGCAGTTCATCAATGGCGGTACGGTGAACACTACTCCGTATTTCGTGGCGGTGATATCCGACGAGGATGGACTGAATACCACAGGCAATGGTATCGGACATGATCTCGAACTGATCATCGATGGTGAGATGGCAAAGACTTATAACCTCAACGATAACTTCGTGTACGACTTCGGTTCGTATACCAGCGGTTCTACCTATTATAATATACCAGCCCTGGAACCGGGACCACATAAACTGAAGTTCCGTGCATGGGACATCCTGAATAATTCGTCAACGACAGAACTGGCATTTACGGTGGTGAAAGGACTGGAACCAGATTTCTTCAGTGTCGGATTATCAGACAATCCGGCGAAAGGCAGTACAACCTTTATCATCAACCATGACCGTACAGGCAGTGATATGGATGTGGAGATAGAGGTGTTCGACGTGAGTGGACGACAGTTGTGGAAACATAAAGAGAATGCCGTACCTACCTCCGGCGCCTATACCGTCAGCTGGAACTTGAGTCTTGACAACGGACAGCGGCTGCAGACGGGTGTGTATCTCTATCGGGTGCATATCAGCAGCGATGGGAGTAAGAAAGTGTCTAAATCAAAGAAACTCATCGTGGTGGGTGGGTAAAATCATCTGAAAGACAATAAAAAGAAAGATATAGAGTTATTTATAACGTATGAAAAGAAGATATTACATAGGAACACTGCTCTTGCTGTTTTGTGTCTTATCCGTGAAGGCACAAGACAAGAAGAATATGTTCAATCCCATCTATACCTCAGTAACGTCACAGACCATTGCTCCCGACGCAAGGGCTGCGGGAATGGGTGATGTGGGTGCAGCTACCGATCCGGATGTGAACTCACAGTATTGGAATCCGGCCAAGTACCCGTTTACCATCAGTAGGGCAGGGGTGTCACTCAACTACACACCGTGGTTAAGACAGATCGTCAATGATATCGACTTGGCTTATCTGGCAGGTTATTACCGTATCGGTGACTATAGCGCTGTCTCCGGTTCTCTGCGTTATTTCTCTCTCGGTGAGGTGCTGACGGATTATTCCGATGACGCCATGACCATTAATCCTTATGAGATGTCAATAGATGTGGCCTACTCACTGATGCTGAGTGAGAAATTCTCTTTAGGTGCAGGATTACGCTGGATCTATTCCGACCTTACTTACGACTATACCGACGACACCTCTCCCGGAAGTGCCTTTGCAGCCGACCTGTCGTGTTATTACAATGATTATATCATGCTGGGTAGCAGGGAGTGCCAACTGGGCTTGGGTATGAACATCAGTAATATTGGTAGTAAGATCAATTTCGGTGGTGATGACCATAGTGAGTTTATTCCGACGAATCTTCGTCTAGGTGCTTCCCTGATGGTGCCTGTCGATGAATACAACCGTTTCTCTATCAGTGCCGATGCCAACAAACTGCTGGTGCCTACCTATCCGATGGATGAGAATGGAGAGTATTCCGAGGCATATGCGGAGGACCATTACTATAATATCAGTTCTATCTCTGGTATCTTCAAGAGCTTCTCGGATGCTCCCGGCGGTGCTAAGGAGGAGTTGCAGGAGATCAACTGGAGTGTAGGTGCTGAGTATGTCTATCACGACCAGTTCTCTCTCCGTGCCGGTTATCATCATGAGAGTGAGAATAAAGGTAACCTGAAGTACTTCACC
>JAFZPF010000268.1 GCA_017550455.1 Prevotella sp. | reverse complement strand
TGTGAGAACCTATGTCCGGCACGTCCGTTCTCAGCTATCTACGTGGAGGGTCATGAGGTACATAAGACATTGTAATATTTGAATTAGCTGAATCATGAAAAAGATAAACAGAAGACAATTTCTCGGTTTGTTCGGCGGTGGCACAGTAGCCTCCTCCGCATTGCTGACAGCGGCATGTAACAATAAGGCGCAGCAGACCACGGCGAAGTTGCAGGAGCCTCCCACAGACAAGATGGAATATCGTGTGAATCCCAATACGGGTGATAAGGTGTCACTGTTAGGATTTGGTATGATGCGACTGCCCTTGGAGGGTGGCGTTTCCTATTCTGAGAATCCCGAGGCAAAGGTGGACCAGGAGATGACTAATAAGTTGGTCGATTATGCTATTGCCCATGGTGTCAATTATTTCGACACATCACCAGCTTATTGTCGTGGTGAGAGTGAGATAGCAACAGGTAATGCCCTGCATCGCCATCCCCGTGACAAGTATTATGTTGCCACGAAGATGAGCAATTTCTCTCCCGAGACACAGTCACGTGCCGCGAGTATCGAGATGTTTGAGAATTCGTTGAAATACCTGCAGGTGGACTATATCGATTATCTGCTCCTTCATGGTATAGGTGGTGGTGAGGATGCTGAAGAAACCTTCAACAACCGTTTTATGAATAACGGCATTCTCGACTGGCTGGTAGAACAGAAAAAAACAGGAAGGATCCGTAACCTCGGTTTCTCCTATCATGGTGACGTGGAGATTTTCGACATGCTCCTGCAATGGCATGATGAGGGGAAATATCATTGGGACTTCGCCCAGATAGAACTGAACTATCTCGACTGGGACTATGCCGATGAGATCAACCAGCGGAATACCGACGCTTCATATCTCTATGCAGAACTGGAGAAACGGGGGATTCCCGCCGTGATCATGGAACCGCTATTGGGTGGACGACTGTCTAACGTGCCTGATCCTGTCGTGGAGAAGATGAAACGTAAACGTCCTGAAGACAGTGTGGCATCATGGGGCTTCCGATATGCCGGAACACCCAAAGGAGTGCTTACCGCGCTCAGCGGCATGAAATTCATGGAGCATCTGCAGGAGAATATATGGACCTATTCTCCCCTTGAACCGATTACCGACGAGGAGAATGCCTTTCTGATGGACATCGCCAAGGATATCTACGACCTGAAGACAATTCCCTGTAATGAGTGTAACTATTGCATGCCCTGTCCTTACGGAATTGATATCCCAGCCATCTTCTCACATTATAATAAATGTATCAAGGAGGGAAACCTGCCGAAAGACAACCAGTCACCGGAATATCGCAAGCAGAGAAGAGCTTTCCTGATCGGTTACGACAGGAGTGTACCGAAACTGCGTCAAGCCAGCCATTGCATACAGTGCGGACAATGCTCTCCAGCCTGTCCGCAACGGATAGATATCCCCAAGCAGATGCGTATGGTGGATGACTTTACCGAAGAATTGAAACGCGACGGTAAAGCAATCATCAAGGAAATAGAAATGCCCGAAGAAGAGTAGGATTATTTGGCGAGGATCTGCTCACCGTGGATCTTCGTCTTTATCTCTTTGGGTAGGATGATCCTTTCGATAACACCATTCTCGTCGATGATGAAGGTGGTGCGTAGCGTTCCGAAGTATTTCCTGCCATACATCGATTTCTCTGCCCATACCCCAAAAGCTTCGTTCAGGGTCTTTTCCGTATCGGCAATCAGATGGAAGGGGAGCTGCTGCTTCTCGATGAATTTCTTGTGAGAGTTCTCATCCTGAACACTCACTCCCAATACCTCAAACCCTTCGGCCTGCAAACGTTCGTAATTGTCACGGATGGAACAAGCCTCGGCCGTGCAACCACTCGTATTGTCTTTCGGATAGAAATACAATACGAGTTTCTTTCCTTTATAATCACTCAACTTCACCTCATTACCGTTCTCGTCTCTTCCTAAGACTTCCGGTGCTTTGTCTCCAACTTTCATATCATTCTTTTCTTTAAACTTACGACTGCGAAGATACACATTTTTTATGAAAACAAATGTATAGTCTTGTTTAAAGTTACTTACCTTCTCTAATAAAAGTAAAATATGTTTTGTCGGATGCAAGATTTTCATTACCTTTGCCTTTATCTTATATAATAAGATACAATCAGAGATATGAGAATATTTAAAATCCTACTTATACAGATTCTTTTGATCATGCCTTTGCTCGTAAACGCACAATCATACGACAGTCTCTGGAAACAGGTTGACGAAGCTGTTGAGAAAGACTTACCACAGACAGAGATGCAGGTGCTGCAGCGTATTATCAGCAAGGCTACCAATGAGAAAGCATATGGACAACTGTTGAAGGCAGAACTCACGAATGCCTTCGTACAGGCATATATCACTCCTGATTCCCTGATGCCGGCAATTGCAAAACTTGATGAGAAAATCACGAAGACGGAAAAGACTGATCCTGCCATGGCAGCGGTCTATTGCAGTGTGCTGGGGAATATCTACAAGTCGCACATCCCGAATATTGACGATCGGGAAACGTTGTCAAAACAGTATTTCGCCCGTTCACTGGCTGATCCCAAGATGTTAGCTTCTCATCAGGCATCTGCCTTTGAGCCGATGATTGAAAAAGGCATCGACAGTAAGTATTTCAATCACGACTTGTTGAGTGTCTTGGGCTTTGAAGCGGAAGATTACCAGACACTGCATGACTATTACCTGCAGGCAGGCAATCGTGAGGCTACGCTCATCACGGCATTACGGTTGATACAGCAGGGGCGAAGCTACACCGCCCATCAGTTTTTTAAGGACAGTAAATATATTGCTTCCTTGGATTCCTTGATCGCTGAATACCATGATCTGCCGGTATGTGCCGAGGTGGCCATGGAGCGCTACAACTATATGTCGGCATGTGAGGATGTGAGTGTGGCAGAGCGCATGGCATATCTCGACAAGGCACTCTTGGAGTGGGGCAACTGGAAACGGATGAACATGCTACGTAATGAGAAAGCGCAGTTGATACAACCGATGTTCCACGCTCAGCTGGAGGTCAGTCAGCAACGTCCCAACATCCCAACGAAAGTACAATTGCCGCAAGTGCGTAACATCCCGTCGCTCACCCTGAGAGTCTCTAAGTTGAACATCACGGGTGAGGAAGAATATAATCCGTATGACAAAGAACACTTGAAAAAACTCAAACAGAAGATCATCGCCGGCAGTACGAAGGAACAGAAGAAATCCTTTACGATTGTCAATGACTATGACATCCTGAAAGACTCCCTGACAATAGAAGGGCTGCCCATCGGTATCTATCTGCTGGAGTTTGCTACTGAGGGAAAGAATATCTCTCCACAGTACCTCCTGTTGAATGTCTCCAATCTGTTCTCCGTCCAGCAATATCTGCCCGGAAAAAAGATACGTGTGGCAGTGCTCGATGCCACTACCGGACAACCGGTGGCAAAGGCAAAGGTGAAACTGGAACGGGAAAAACGCTATAACGCACCGGCTAACACAGCATTGCTCGAGACCAATGACAAGGGGGAGGTGGTGTATGAATACGGCCAATACTCCCCACAGACAATCTATGTCTATACAGCTACTGACAAGGCTTCACCGAAAAACTACTGCTATGGTGGGTTCAGTTATACCGAGCCGAGAAGTAACGTCACCCGTATGTCCTTGTTTACCGATCGGAGCATCTACCGTCCCGGACAGACGGTTTATGTCGGGGCTATCCTGATGAATGCCCAGAAAGGGCAGACAGTGAAGGTGTTACCCGGGCAATCGTTCACGTTGACACTGCGTGATGCCAATCACCAGGTGGTGAAAGAGGAACAGTTGACAACCGATGCGTTTGGCAGTGCGAACACCTCCTTTACATTGCCTAATGCCGGTCTGAATGGCAATTACTATTTACAGACGAATATCGGCCGTGGTTCCACCTCTTTTAAGGTAGAGGAATATAAGCGTCCTACCTTCCAGGTGGAGTTCGACAAGTATGAGGGTGAGTATCATCCCGGTGACAGCGTAAAGATAAAAGGTCATGCGAAGAGTTATGCCGGTGTTCCCGTGCAGGGCGCTAAGGTGAGTTATACCGTCAACCGCAAACGGGCATTCTGGTGCTGGTGGCGGAGTGATGCCGCACAGGAACAGTTGATGAGTACCGGTGAGGTGACGACCGATGAGCAGGGAGCCTTCGAGATCAGTGTTCCCATGGTCATTCCAGAAGGTGACGATACCTTCTACCGGTTTGTCACGGTTGTCGATGTGACGGATGCTGCCGGTGAGACACATGCGGGAGAAATGAGTCTGCCCCTCGGTAGGAAGTCGTTCTCCTTCTATTTCTCTGTTCCCGAGAAACAGTTGAAAGACAGTCTTCAGAATGTGACCTTCGTACTGAAAAACGCTGCCGGCAATGATATGGCTGGGAAGGTCAGTTATCAGATTGACGGGAAGAATGCTGTCGTGGTGGATGCGAACACCCCTGTTCCCCTGAATGGAAAACAACTGTCTTCCGGCAAGCATACCCTTGAGGCTACCTGTAATGGTGAGACGATGAAACAGGATTTCGTGGTGTTCAGTCTTACAGACAAGAAACCCTGTATCGACACACCCGATTGGTATTATCTCACCGGTAATGAGTTCCCGAGAGACAATAAGGAGGGAGTAACTTTACAGGTGGGTTCTTCCAGGAAAGATACCTATATATTATATACGATCGTGGCGGGGAACACCTTGCTCGAGAGCGGCTCCTTCAACCTCAGTGATGCTATCCGCACACGGGTGTTCAAATACCAGGAAAGGTACGGCACCGGTATCGCCCTGAACTATATCTGGGTGAAGGACGGCATCTGTTACAATCATTCCGATATTATCCGTAAGCCCTTGCCAGATAAGAGATTACGACTGTCATGGACTACTTTCCGTAACCAGCTCCTTCCCGGACAGAAAGAGGAGTGGACACTGCAGGTGCTGACGCCCGACGGCAAACCGGCAGATGCCCGGATGATGGCTACGATGTACGATAAGAGCCTTGACCAACTGAAGGGTCTGTATTGGAATGTCGATGATCTACTCTATCAGAACTATCCGAATGTGAGATGGATCTTCCGTGACAACTATGGTATAGGCATCGGTGGACAGCAACCGCTGAAATACCTGAGTGTTTCAGAACTCTTGTTCTCCCATCTGTCACGTGACCAGTGGAACACCATCTTACGGAACATTTACGGATGGGGTGGGGTGATGGTACGTGGTGCCAGACCCGTCATGAGGATGGCGAAAGTGGGATCCTCTATGGAAGAAGATGAGGTGATGGCCTTCGAAGAATCTGCTTCAGTAGCCTACAATAATATGAGTGTCAAGATGGCTGCTCCACAGGCTATTGGGGCGATGGATGAGATGAAGAAAGAAGTGGCGGTGATGGATGTTGCCGGTTCTGATGTAGAGGGGGCTGCAGAAAAGGAATCCACGGATGTGGTACGTGAGAACCTGAATGAGACAGCTTTCTTCTATCCCACGTTGACAACCGATGAGAAGGGTGCCGTGAGTATCCGTTTCACCCTGCCGGAGAGTGTCACCTCCTGGCGATTCTTGGGCTTGGCGCATGACAAGACGATGAACTACGGTTTCCTCGAGGGGGAGACGGTGGCGAAGAAAGAGGTGATGGTACAACCGAATATCCCTCGTTTCATCCGTAGGGGTGACCATGCCACGATATCTACACGTATCTTCAACACCTCCGATCATGCTGTTTCAGGAACCGTGAAGATGCAGCTTATCGATCCCGTGACAGAGAAAATCATCCATGAGGAGTCACAAGTGTTCTCCGTGGAAAAAGAGGGTACGGCAGCTGCCACCTTCAGTTATTCCCCCACAGAGGTGTATGATATCCTGATTTGTAAGATAGTAGCGTCCGGCGATGGGTTCAGCGATGGTGAACAGCATTATCTCCCGGTGCTGACAGATGTGGAGAAGGTGATGAATACCCTTCCGTTTACGCAGCACGCCCCCGGTGTTTTCCAAGCGGATCTCCGGTCGCTCATACCTGCTGATGCAGAACAGACAACGTTGACTCTCGAATATACGAACAATCCCGCATGGCTGGTGGTACAGTCACTGCCTTACATCAGTTATGCCAACGAGCATAATGCCGTCAGTCTGAGTGCTGCCTACTATGCCAATAGTCTGGGTAAGTTCCTCCTGGATCAGTCGCCTGCTATCAAGAAGACTTTCGATCTGTGGAAGCAGGAGAAGGGCGAGGAGACATCCCTGATGAGCAGTCTCGAGAAAGACCAGTCGTTGAAAACACTGGTACTCAGTGAGACACCGTGGGTGATGGATGCGAAGAGTGAACAGGCACAGAAAGAGTCCCTTATCCGTTTCTTCGATGAGAACAGCTTGCAGTATCAGCGACAGCATACGATCGATCTACTCCGCAAACTGCAGCATAGCGACGGTTCTTTCTCCTGGTGGCAGGGCATGGATGGCTCTCCGCGGATGACTGCCCAGGTGATGATGTTCTTCACCCGTTTACGACTCCTCTGCGGTGATGATCACGAGACGGAGACGATGGTGGACAAAGGCTTCCGTTATCTCAGTGAGATAGTGATCAAAGAGGTGAAGGAGATGCGCAAACGGGAGAAAGAGGGCAAACCGGTATATATCTCCGACTACCATGCCCTCCAGTGGGCTTATCTCTGTGCGATATCCGGACGGACGATGACGGCACAGGAGAAAGACGCGGTGAACTACCTCATCACTTACCTGGAGAAACAGAAGAAGACACAGACGCTCTATTCCAAGGCAATGATGGCCGTGGTCTTCCAGAAGAACGGTCAGTTGAAGAAAGCCAAGGAGTATATCCAGAGCCTCAAGGAGTATTCCGTCTTCACCGAGGAGATGGGGCGTTACTATGACACACCGCGTGCCGCTTATTCCTGGTGTAACTACCGCATACCGACACAGGTGGCTGCCATCGAGGCGATGAACATCGTCACTCCGGAGGATGATAAGACCGTCGATGAGATGCGCCGCTGGCTGTTACAGGAGAAACGCACCACCTGCTGGGATACCCCCATCAACAGTGTCGATGCTGTCTATGCT
Source organism: Prevotella sp. (assembly GCA_017550455.1). GTDB lineage: Bacteria > Bacteroidota > Bacteroidia > Bacteroidales > Bacteroidaceae > Prevotella. The sequence continues at coordinate 6,935 of JAFZPF010000268.1, read as the reverse complement.
TTCCTGAATGGCAAGGCCTCATTGCTCAATACACAGGAGTTGTCTGTGGTGAAGGTTGACGGTAAGATGATCGAATTACCCAAGGCTACTGCCGGGTTAGGGTATGTGAAGACCGGGATAAAAGATACTGACGCACAGTCGCTCACGGTGGAGAAGAGCAGCGAAGGCACCTCATGGGGCGCTGTCTATGCGCAGTTCTTCCAACCCACATCCTCCATCGAGGCATCAGCCTCGGGCATCTCTGTCAAACGGGAGATCCGCCATCAGGGTAAGTCTTTGTCGGTAGGGGATAAGGTAACGGTACGGTTGACGATTGTTGCTGACCGTGATTACGACTATGTGCAGGTGGTTGACAAACGGGCAGCATGTCTGGAGCCGGTGAACCAACTGAGTGGTTATCACTGGGGCTATTATATCTCCCCGAAGGACTGCTCCACGAATTACTATTTCGACATCCTGCCAAAGGGTACGCATGTGATAGAAACAACATATTATATCGATCGTAAGGGTGACTACGAGACAGGTACCTGCACCGTTCAGTGTGCATACAGTCCGGAGTATTACGGACGGGCAAAGAGTCAGAAACTCACCGTAAAGGAATGATTATGAAAAAAAGAATAGCAATATTTGTCGTGTTGACAACTTTATCTCTCGGTCTGTATGCCCAGAAGATAAAGGTAAAGAATGATGTAATCTATTGTGGTAATGTGGCTTACGAACAACCCGTCACGGTGAAGTTCGAACTGCAGAATACAGGTAACAGTCCGCTGGTCATCAGTAATGTGCGCACCAGCTGCGGCTGTACCACCGTGGATTATCCGAAGCAGGCAATTCCTGCCGGTGATCATTTTGCGGTGAATGCCACCTACGATGCCCGTATGATGGGCCATTTCTCGAAAGATATCGGACTCTACACGAACGATTCGGAGAAACCGCTCTATCTGACGATGCGCGGTGTCGTCGTGGAGGAGGTGGTCGATTATGAGGGTAACTATGATTTCTCGATCGGTTCTCTCATGGCAGATGCCGATAACATCGAGTTCGATGATGTGAACAGAGGGGAGATGCCCGTCAAGAAGATCCATGTCATGAACACCTCCGACAAGACCCTCAGTCCTACGGTGATGCACCTGCCTAACTACCTGAAGGCTACTGTCTCACCCACGAACATCGCTGCCGGCAGAACCGGTGTGGTGACCCTGATGCTCGACTCAAAGAATGTGCGTGACTACGGTTTGACACAGACCACCCTCTACCTGGGAATGTTCCCCGGTGATAAGGTGTCTGCGGAGAAGGAGCTGCCGGTGTCTGTGGTCTTGCTGCCAGCGTTTACAGAACTGACGGAGACCGATCTGGCCAATGCACCGCAGATAAAACTTTCCACAGAGGATGTGGATATCTCCTTCGGTGGGAAGTCGAAGAAGAGTGAGACGATCCTGATTGATAATATCGGACGAAGTGAGTTGTCTATCAACAGTCTGCAGATGTTCACCAATGGCTTGAGCGTCACGCTGAATAAGTCGAAGCTACAACCGGGTGAGCAGGCTAAGCTGAAGATTACCGCTGAGGCAAAGGCCCTGCGTAGGGTACGTTCCAAGCCTCGTGTACTGATGATCACCAACGACCCCATGAAGTCGAAGATCGTCATCAATATCAATGCCAAATAATTGTTTAATTGATAATTGAAAATTGATAATTGAAAATTAAATAGTAATTATTAATTGTTAACTATTAACTATTAATTATTTATCGTAGTATCATGGAACATCCAGAGAACAGTGAGGAATATAAAGGCTTGCAGGTGAATGCGGGCGTTTCTTCCCAGGCAATCATCAACCCCTATCTGAAGCGGGGCCATTTCCGCCGCCGTGAATATACCACCGGTGAGATGGTGGAGGGCATCCTGAAGGGTGACATCACCGTATTGAGTCAGGCCGTCACCTTGGTGGAGAGTATTAACCCCGATCACTACAGTAAGGCGCAGGAGGTTATCGACAAGTGTCTTCCCTATAGCGGTAACTCGGTGAGGATCGGTATCAGTGGTGTGCCCGGTGCAGGAAAGAGTACGAGTATTGATGAGTTCGGTATCCACGTGCTCGACCGTTTTGGCGGCAAGCTGGCTGTTCTTGCCATCGACCCCAGTTCAGAACGCTCCAAGGGAAGTATCCTGGGCGATAAGACACGTATGGAAAGACTGTCACAGCGTCGTGAGGCATTTATCCGTCCTTCACCAACGGCCGGTTCTCTCGGTGGTGTGGCGCGTAAGACCCGTGAGTGTATCATCCTCTGCGAGGCTGCCGGTTTCGACAAGATCTTTGTGGAGACCGTCGGTGTAGGACAGAGCGAGACAGCCTGTCATTCGATGGTAGATTTCTTCCTGCTGATACAGTTGGCCGGTACCGGTGATGAGCTGCAGGGTATCAAGAGAGGTATCATGGAGATTTCCGATGGTATCATCATCAACAAGTGCGACGGCAGTAATGTGGAGAAATGCCAGATGGCAGCCACCAATTTCCGTAACGCACTGCATTTCTTCCCGATGCCCGAGAGCGGATGGACTCCCAAGGTGTTATGCTACAGCGGTTTCTACGGCACCGGTATCAAGGAGGTGTGGGATATGGTCTATCAGTATTTCGACTTCGTGAAGCAGAACGGATATTTCGACTACCGTCGTAACGAACAGAGTAAGTACTGGATGTACGAGAGTATCAATGAGAACCTCCGTAACTCTTTCTATCATAACCCATTGATCGAGCAGTGCATCAAGGCGGCAGAGCAGTCGGTGCTCCGAGGTGAGAAGACCTCCTTCAAGGCAGCTGCCGATCTCCTTTCCATCTATTACAACGAACTGAAAAAGAAGTGATACAGGTAGAGATAGATCAAGGCAGTGGCTTCTGTTTCGGAGTGACAACAGCCATACGGAAGGCAGAAGAGGAATTGTCGAAAGGCAATACCCTCTACTGTCTGGGTGACATCGTGCATAACGGTATGGAGTGCGAGCGGCTTCGGCAACTCGGTCTTGTCACGATCAATCACGAAGAACTGAAGTCGTTGTGTGATACGAAGGTGCTGTTGCGGGCACATGGAGAACCTCCTGTCACCTATGAGACGGCCCGTCGTAATCACATAGAGATCATCGATGCCACCTGCCCCGTGGTGCTCCAGTTGCAGAAGAGGATCAAGAGTCAGTATCAGGCACATCCCGAGGCACAGATCGTGATTTTCGGCAAACCCGGTCATGCAGAGGTGCTCGGACTGGTAGGACAGACAGAGGGGCATGCCATCGTGATCGCTCATCTGGAGGATGTCATGCAACTGGACTTCTCGCGGGATATCTATCTCTATTCCCAGACCACCAAGTCGTTGGAGGAGTTTCAGCGTATCGTGGAGTATATCCAGCAGCATATCTCCCCCGAGGCTCATTTCCAACGCTTTGATACGATCTGCCGACAGGTGGCTAACCGTATCTCCAATATCACTTCCTTTGCTGCGAAGCACGACCTGGTGCTGTTCGTCTGCGGACGGAAGAGCAGCAACGGTAAGGTGCTGTATAATGAGTGTAAGAACGTCAACCCTAACAGTTATCTCATCGAGGATGCCGATGAGATACAGTTAGCGTGGCTCAAGGGAGTGAAGACCGTCGGTATCTGTGGGGCTACGAGCACCCCGAAATGGTTGATGGAGGAATGTCGCGACTTCCTTATTCAGCAGAGTTGACCACCCGCAGGTACTGTTCCATCACCCACGCGTTCTGCTCGTCAATGGTCAGGTTACTGTTATCCAGGAGGATAGCATCATCGGCGGGACGTAGGGGAGCCACCTCACGATGACTGTCGATATAGTCGCGCTCCTGCACGTTCTTCAGGATCTCCTCATAGTCACCCTCCATACCCTTGGCTTTCAACTCATCGTAGCGGCGCTGGGCACGTACCTCTGCCGATGCCGTCACGAAGATCTTCAGTTCTGCATCGGGGAATACCACGGTGCCGATATCCCTGCCGTCCATCACGATACCTTTCTCTTCGCCCATCTGCTGCTGTTGTCTTACCATAGCGGTCCTGACAAAGGGTATGGTGGCGATGGGTGATACGAGGTTGCTCACCTCCATCCCCCTGATCTCTTTCTCCACCAGTTCTCCGTTCAGATAGGTATCCGGCTTCTTCGTCTCCGCATTGAACTTAAAGGAGATATGGATATCGTCCATCTGTCTCTCGAGCTCCTCGGTATTGATCTCTGTGCCCTCAAACAAATGATGGCGGATGGCGTAAAGGGTGACGGCGCGGTACATCGCACCGGTATCTACATATACATAGCCGATCTTTCGTGCAAGATCTTTTGCCATGGTTGATTTTCCACACGACGACAGTCCGTCGATAGCTATTGTAATCTTTTTCATTCCGATATGTTTTATAAAGAATATGCTACATTGACCATCAGGGAATGACTCGAGACATGGTATTTGCCGTACGACAGGTTGAGTTTGAAACGGTCGAGCAGAATGCCCGCACCCAACGACAGTCCGGCACCATGGCTGCTCCCTTTCTCTTCCCCCACATCGATGATTTTCATCTCATTGGCTCTCCGCAGGTTGTAGCCGGCGGCGATATACAACTGCGGTGAGAAGATGATATCCATGCCGATCACGAAGTGATTGATGAACTTGTAATCCCAGTGCGTCATATCCACCAGGGCTGCCGACAACCGTAAGGGTGAGCCTACCAACCGTTTGCTGATGCCCACCTGCACATCGACGGGCAGCTTGGCGTATTCCTCTTCGTAGGCATCCAGCTCACCACCGAGGTTCTTCACCACAGCCGACAACGACCATTCACTCTCCGGAAGGTAATAGTTCAGTCCCATGTCCACACCCACGGCCAAGGCATTGAACTGACCGATGTACGAGTTGATCACCTTCGCTGTGATACCACCCGTGAGATGCTCTGCCAACTGGTAGCTGAACGTACCGTTGAGGGCGATATCCTTGGCAGAGAACTCTCCCGTCTGCACGTTGTTCTCATCCATCTCCTTCATCGTCCCGTAGTTGATATACTGCGCGCTGACAGCCCACGAGGCTTTGTCGCTGACACTGCGGCTGAAGGCGGCCCCCGCCATGTTCGCCCCTTCCATATAGTTCATGAACGACAGGAGGATGGTCTTGTCGCTCACCGATGACAGCAGGGCAGGATTGCCGAAGACCATCGACAGGTCGTCTTCCTTCACCGTGATGATGTCTCCCCCCAAGGTTGCCGTATGGGCGCTCACGGGAAGACGGAGGAAGTTATATGCGGTCTGACTCTCCTGTGCATCTACCAAGAGTGAGAAAAACGTCAGCAGAAGAGTAAAAAAAACTTTTTTCATCTAATTTGAATTAATTTTCTTTGCAAAGATACGCATTTTCATGATGTTTACACTATCTTTGCACTTAAAACAAGGGAGATAGGAGCATCGCTGTTTCATACCTGCTGATATATAACGAGAAATCTGTGCTTTTAGTGTAATATGGAGCAGAAGAAATCATATCAGGCTGATCTGGAACACAGAAGGACCACGGGATTCCTTCTGGGCCTTATCTTTGTCTTCTCCCTGTTCATCGTGGCGATGGACTATACCAGTGCTCCGCCCGATGACGAGATGGATGAGGAGATGGTGGAGGATATCGTGCAGGACCTTGAGTTCTATACCGAGCCGCAGCAGGATATGATGTTGGCGCCGCTGCCGGAGACGAAGCAGGTGACGGAGAAGATCAACCCCGTGGAGCAGATCCTCCAGCAGGAGCTGCCCGACATGGTACAGCAACAGCAGATGACGGAGCAGCTCGACAAGCTCTCTGAGAAGGAGGATGACCCGCAGCTCGATGCCCTGCCGGTGGATGAGAAAGACCAGCCCCTCGACTTCCGTGTGGTGGAGAAGATCCCGGAGCCGCCCGGCGGCTGGGTGGGGTTCATGAAATGGCTCACCACCAACCTGCGCTATCCCGTCATGGCAGAGCAGCGTAAGATACAGGGTAAGGTGATTGTCTCCTTCATCGTCAACAAAGACGGCACCACCTCGGATGTCAAACTGGAGAAATCCGCCCATGCACTGCTCGACCGTGAGGCCCTCCGTGTGATGCGGATGATGCAGCCATGGACACCCGGTGAGGATATGGGTAAGCCCTGTCGCACCATGGTCGCCATCCCCGTGATCTTTGATATTTAGTCCCCGGGACTGGTTTAGGGTTTAGAGTTTACGGCTTCGCCGTGAAAATTGCGATTAAATGAGTGCAGAGTCAAGCTTGCTTGAGCTATGCCGAATGAGAGCAATTTATGCAACATCGGCTGCACCTCAGCATTGAAACAAGTTTCACTGCATTTAATAAATCGTTCACGCTCGGTAATTAAAGAGCCAGCTCTTATTACCCTCACTTAATCACGATTTTCGGTTTGCACGATAATTAGGGTTTAGAGCAGCCGTGAAAATTGAAAAAGGTGCGACGAGAACCGAACACCCCGCCCCATGCCGATGGGGAGGGGATGGGGGAGGGGTTATCATTGACAATCTCCCCGTCACCCCGTCTACTCGTCTACTTGTCTACTTGTCAACTTGTTTACTTGTCTACTCGTCAACTAATATAATTTTATGATATACAGTTCAGAACATTTCCTGCAGTTGGTAAACAATTACCTTGACCAACTACCTTACGATCGTCGGCCACAGAGCCTGTACGATCCGATACAGTACGTCCTATCCATCGGTGGCAAACGCATAAGGCCTATCCTCATGCTGCTGGCATACAACCTCTACCAGGAGGATCCCGAAAAGATCCTGCCCGTGGCCACCGCCATAGAGACATACCATAACTACACCCTGCTGCACGACGACCTGATGGATCATGCCGACGTGCGCCGCGGACAACCCACCGTCCATAAGAAATGGGATGAGAACACCGCCATCCT
>JAFZPF010000267.1 GCA_017550455.1 Prevotella sp. | reverse complement strand
GTAGCCGCAGGTCGGTGACCTGCGGAGAACGTGGCAATGACAAATATGCACGCTGAAGGCGTGCCCCCACATATTTGATGGGCAACCCCTTCAGGGTTGGATGATTGATACAACATCTTGTCCGTAGGTCGTTCCGACCCATGGCTATTGAGCGGTAACCGCGTTGTGGTTATTATGAGCCACCCGTGCCAACTTCTATATCATTGCCAAAGTTTAAGGTTATTATCAATTTTCAATTATCCATTTTCAATTTTCAATTAAAAAAGAGCGGGTAATCCAAAAAAAAGTTGTACTTTTGTAATTCCAAAAAATGGCAAGATGACAGCAAAGGAGAAAGAGTTAACCCCAATGATGAAGCAGTTTTTCACACTGAAGGCAAAGCATCCTGATGCTCTGCTGCTTTTCCGTTGTGGTGACTTTTATGAAACCTACTGTGATGATGCCATTGAAGCGAGCAAGATCCTTGGTATCACGCTCACCCGCCGCAACAACGGAGCCAACGGAAAGACGAATGCGGAAATGGCTGGCTTCCCTCATCATGCCCTTGATACCTATCTGCCAAAACTGATACGGGCCGGTAAGCGTGTGGCTATCTGCGACCAACTGGAAGATCCCAAGCTGACTAAGAAACTGGTGAAGAGAGGTATCACAGAACTGGTGACACCCGGTGTGGCTATGACCGATAATGTACTGAACTACAAAGAGAATAACTTCCTTGCAGCAGTGCATTTCGGCAAAGGAGCCTGCGGCGTGTCTTTCTTAGATATCTCTACGGGAGAGTTTCTTACCAGTGAGGGTACCTACGACTATGTGGAGAAGTTGCTGAACAACTTCCAACCGAAGGAGGTGCTGGTAGAACGTGGCAGGAAAGCTGACTTCGAGCGTTATTTCGGCAACCGTTTCTTTAACTTCTTCTTGGAAGATTGGGTATTCACCGAACAGACAGCTATGCAGAAGCTGCTCCACCATTTCAAGGTGAAGAGTCTGAAAGGCTTCGGCGTGGAGCACCTTCGTAATGGCATTGTCGCCAGCGGAGCTATCCTGCAATATCTGGAGATTACGCAACATACACAAATCGGGCATATCATCACCCTCTCACGCATAGAGGAAGAAAGATATGTACGCATGGATAAATTTACCGTTCGCTCCCTTGAACTGCTGCAGCCGATGCAGGAAGACGGAAAGTCATTATTGGATATCATCGACCGCACGGTATCACCGATGGGTGCCCGCATGCTCAAACGATGGGTAGTCTTCCCTTTGAAGGATGTCAAGCCGATTACCGAGCGCCAGGATCTGGTGGAGTATTTCTTCCGTGAACCGGCATTCAGAGAGCTCATCGATGAGCAGTTTCATCGGGTGGGTGACTTAGAACGTATTATCTCTAAAGTAGCTACCGGCAGGGTAACACCGCGCGAGATGGTAGCATTGCGAGTGGCATTATCTGCCCTCGTAGAGATCAAGGCCGCCTGTATGGATGCCCATCATGAAAGCATCCACAGGGTAGGGGAGCACCTTGAGTTGTGCGATACCTTACGCGAACGTATTGCCAAGGAGGTTCAGGAAGATGCACCACAGCTGGTCAACAAGGGAAATATCATCAAAGAAGGGGTGAATGCAGAGCTCGATGACTTACGACAGATTGTCTATCATGGTAAGGATTATCTGTTGAAGATCCAGGAGCGTGAAAGTGCCGCCACCGGAATCTCCTCCCTGAAGATCGGATATAATAATGTGTTCGGCTATTACTTAGAAGTGCGTAACACCTTCAAAGACAAGGTGCCGGCAGAATGGGTACGTAAGCAGACATTAGCCCAGGCTGAGCGTTATATCACCCAGGAACTGAAGGAATATGAGGAGAAAATCCTCGGAGCGGAAGAGAAGATCCTGTCGTTAGAGACACAACTCTTCAACGAACTGGTGATAGCGGCACAATCCTTTATCCCTGCTATACAGACAGACGCCAATCTCATTGCGCAGCTCGACTGTCTGTTAAGTTTCGCCAAGACAGCGGAAGAAAACCGTTATATCCGACCAGTTATCAACGAATCAACCATCCTTGATATCCATCAGGGACGCCATGCGGTGATAGAGACCCAACTGCCCTTAGGTGAGAAATATGTTCCCAATGATATCTACTTAGATACAGAGAAACAACAGATCATGATCATCACTGGACCGAATATGGCCGGTAAATCGGCTCTGTTGCGTCAAACAGCCCTTATCGTATTACTTGCTCAGATAGGTAGTTTTGTGCCGGCAGAACAAGCGACAATAGGCTTAGTGGATAAGATTTTCACTCGTGTAGGTGCATCCGATAATATTTCTTTGGGTGAATCCACGTTTATGGTAGAGATGACCGAGGCTGCCAGCATCCTGAATAATGTGACGCCACGTAGCCTGGTGCTCTTCGACGAGTTAGGGCGAGGCACCTCCACCTACGACGGTATTTCCATTGCCTGGTCCATTGTGGAATATCTGCATGAACAACCGAAAGCCAGGGCCCGTACGCTCTTTGCCACCCACTACCATGAACTCAACGAGATGGAAAAGAATTTCCCACGTATCAAAAATTATAATGTCAGTGTGAAGGAGATCGACAATCAGGTGATCTTCCTACGCAAACTGATGCGAGGAGGCACAGAACACTCTTTCGGTATCCATGTAGCAGAGATTGCCGGCATGCCCAAGAGTATCGTCAAACGTGCCAATACCGTATTGAAACAATTGGAGAACGACAATAGTGGAGTAGGAACGGTTGGCAAACCCACAGCAGAGGCACTCAACCAGACACGCGACGGTCTGCAACTGTCATTCTTCCAGTTGGACGACCCTGTACTCAGTCAGGTACGTGATGAGATTCTCAACCTCAATGTCAACAATCTCACCCCCCTCGAAGCACTGAATAAACTCAGTGATATCCAGCGTATCGTATTAGGGAAATAATCAAAAATAATTAATATTACCCATCTTTTTCTGAAAATTGTTTGCAAGTGTAAACAATTTTTATGAACTTTGTAATATAGTTGTGCACGACGAATAATATTCGCCTTACGTATTAATATGTTACGAGAGTGATACGTGTATCTTTTAATTATTTATTTATAAATCAATTATTAAGGATAATATGATCATTACAATTGTCGGCGCCAGTACAACGGGTACGTATCTCGCCAAGTATCTGTCTGATGAACAAATGGACATCTATATTGTTGATAAAGATGTCAATAAACTTTTGGCATTAGATACCGAATATAATCTGATGACCGTTGTTGGTGACGGCACAGTGTTTGCAACACTACGTCAAGCAGAAGTTGAGAAATGTGATCTATTCATTTCCGTGACCAACGTTGCTGAACGTAACATCGTTGCCTGTGGCATGGCTAAGTCTATGGGGGCAAAGATGACTGTTGCCAGAGTGGACAGGAATGATTACCTAGAACAGGACAACCAGACTGTGATACAAAAAATGGGAGTCGACAAAGTCATCTTCCCTGAATCACTTATTGCAAGAGGAATCATTGAGTCACTCAACCATTCCTGTTTCAGGTTTTGGTATGAGTTTCAGAAACAAGAACTGATCATGGTAGGGATAAGACTTGAAGATAACACACCTCTCACGTACAAGTATCTTCGCGAACTCAATCAATATCATGATTTGTTTCATGTCTCAGTCATCAGACGAGACTTCCGGACACTCATCCCAAACGGCAACTATATCCTGATGCCTAATGACATTCTCTATCTGACTACATCAGAGAAACATCTGCCAGAGGTGGTTGAATTGACAGGAAAACAAGCTTATGACATCAAAAAGATTGTTGTAGCCAGAACTGGCAAAATCACCGAACTGCTATTAGAGTATGCTCCCAAACATTTACACTTCACCGTGATTGAACAGGATATCAACATGGCAAGGGAACTGAGCCGGCTCTTCCCGTCTGTGGACATCATCCATGGAGAATCATCGGAATTCGAGGTGCTCAACGAGGCCGGCATTGCACAGGCAGATGCTTTCATCGCACTTGAGGACTCCTCTCAAGGCAATATCCTGTCATGCCTCACAGCAAAGGATCTGGGAGTGAAGAAATCCATTGCGGAGATTGAACGGTCACAGTTCTTCAATATGGCAGAATCCTTCAATATCGGAACGATCCTCAACAAACAAGTGCTGATGGCCGATGCCGTGTTCCAGTTACTGATAGATGCCGGAGCCATCTCTTCCAAATGCCTTGTGCTTCCTGACGCTGTGGTGTTAAGGCTTGACATCAAACCAGGCGCAAAGATCACATCATCACAAGTCAAAGACTTGAAGATCCCAGAAGAAATTACCTTTGCAGGTTTTATCAGAGAAAATCAGGCCAGACTCGTCAACGGTCAGACCACATTCTTGCCAGGAGATACCGTTTTGGTCGTTTGTCTGCAGGGAGCTCTACAGAAGGCTCAGAAACTATTTAGATGACACACCATGCGACACTCCACCCATCAATACTTTGACAACGCCATCAACTTGCAGATGCTCTGCAAGGTACTTGGACAGTTACTCTTGGTCGAAACGACATTCATGGTTCTGCCGCTGACAGTATGTCTGGCATATCATGAAGACGATACATGGACTTTTATTCTCGTGATAGCAATAACAGCAATAACAGGCACTGCTATGAACGTTCTGTCACATCCTCGAACCCATATACTGCGGCGACGTGATGGACTGTTATTAGCAGCTGTCGCCTGGATTGCCTTTTCCTTGTTCGGAATGCTGCCGTTCATCTTGTGTAAAACACATCTAAATGTCAGCGAGGCTTTCTTTGAGTCTATGTCAGGGTTTACGACTACGGGCGCCACCGTGATCCGCGACGTGGAAAGCTGTGGTAAAGGAATCTTACTCTGGCGCGCACTTACACAATGGATAGGTGGACTGGGCATTATTCTGTTTACCTTGACTTTTATACCCACATTGAACAATAGTAGTAGCCTGATGATGTTTCATGCTGAATCCACAGGAATCACACACGATAAACTGGGAGCCAGAATAGCCAAAACAGCACGAAGCCTTTGGGGGTTATACACCGTGTTGACATTATGGCTCATTATCATGCTTTGGGCAGGCCCCATGGATTTGTTTGATAGTGTCTGTCATGCAGCTACCTGTATTTCCACGGGTGGATTTTCAACATATAATGAGAGCATCGCCGCTTTTGATTCCCCATATGTCATGGCTGTGTTGACACTGTTCATGTTTATAGGCGGTATCAGTTTCGCGCTTATCATCTATGCCTTCCGTTCTTCCTGGAAAGTATTTTTTCATAATGACGTATTCAAAACCTATGTGATGATTATTGCGGTTTTTTATGTCGTTATCGTTTTTGCCATTGTCAATGGTGGTCAATACAAAGGCTGGCAAAGCATTACTGTCGATCCTTTGTTCCACATTATCTCCGCATTAACCTCTACCGGGTTCGGTGCCGGCAATTGGGAAGGATGGGGCTTTTTGGCGCTCACTATGACCTTCTTCATGATGTTTGTCGGTGCTTGCGCAGGCTCCACTACAGGAGGATTGAAGATTGACCGTTTTCTTTTTCTGGTCAAAAACATGCTTTTCGTCATACGGAGATACGTGCGTCCAAGACTCACGAAGACTGTCAACATCAATGGCCAGAGCATAGAACCGGAGAGAGCCAATGAGATTGTTGCTTTTATCTCCCTTTTCACCATTCTTATAGTCATTGGAGGAGTAGTCCTTGTGGCGCAAGGATTTCCTATTGTCGATGCTTTC
>JAFZPF010000266.1 GCA_017550455.1 Prevotella sp. | reverse complement strand
TCGTGAAAAGGATCTCCAAAAGATGGCTGAGGAAGAGGGCTATCCACAACAGGTAAAAAACTGTCCCTACGAGCATGAGACACAGCGAGAAGCCCTCAAGATAATTATCAGAGAGTTGGAGCAAATCAACCCTGAGTTTGAGTATTCCCTACTGCATGCAATCGAAAAAAGAGAAGATTCTAAAGGCCACGATAATAACTATTAAACCAAAACAAGTTGTTTTGGTCTAGAAAAGTGTATTAAAACCCATAGAAAAGGTCACTATTCCCACACCAAAACAAGTTGTTTTGGTTCGTCAAAAGGTATCATTTCTTTTATCAACAGTTATCGTAGCCACAACCTATCGCCAGCAATCTCTATCGGCATGGGGATATTATCCGTAAACAACTGTCCTGTGCCCAATCCTTGCGGACGCATACTCCCGTCATCCATCGTGAAGAAACCGAACAGTTCCTGGATGTGTGCCGTATATTGTGCGATGGCATTGAGTCCGATATTACTCTCCAGTGCCGATGTGATCCAACAGCCGATACCTCTTTTTACCGCCAGGCGCAACCACTCGGTAGTCCCTGCCATTCCCCCATGGAGAGATGGCTTCAGGATGATATATTGGGGGTTGATGGTATCCAACAGCCTGATCTTCTCTTCTTGTCGGTTCACCCCTATCAACTCCTCATCCAAGGCGATGGGCAATGGGGTGTTCTCACAGAGTGTAGCCATGCGCTCCCACTGCCCTTGTCGTATCGGTTGTTCGATCGAATGGAGGTTATACTCAGCCAGTTGCCGCAATCGTTCAGGAGCTTCCTCATACGAAAAGGCACCGTTGGCATCCACCCGTATCTCTATCTGTTCAGGGGAGAACCGTCTTCGAATCCTACGAATCAAATCAAGTTCTTTCTGAAAATCTATCGCCCCTATCTTCAGTTTTACACAATGGAAACCTGCAGCCATCTTCTCCTCTAACCTACTGAGCATCTCCTCGTAGTTGCCCATCCATACCAGTCCATTGATAGGTATGCCATATTCTCCCTTGGAAAAAGCCGTATCGAAAAGAATGGGGCAAAAGGATTGATTGTCATCAAACGAAGAAGGAGCAGGCGAATGATTCAGATGCCGTAAAGCCGTCTCCAGTCCGAAAACCATCGACGGATAGTCGGCCATATCGTCATAAGGGATAAACCCCATGTCTTCCACCTGATCGCAGAACTTCCGCAGCACCTCTCCATAGTCAGGGATATCATCACAGGAGAGCTTGGGTAAAGGAGCGCACTCCCCTACTCCATACAAATCACCCTCATCACCCGGTTTGCGGATGGTCACAAACCATGAGTGGCGTGTAAGATATATTCCACGGGAGGTTCCGGCAGGCTGTTTGAAATGGAAGGTCCTCTCGCTGATGGTTATAGTATATCTCTTCATAATTCCTGCTTTACCCAAACCAATCACGGGAACTGCGGATACTTATCGAAATCAGGCTTACGTTTCTCCAAGAAAGCCTTTCCACCCTCTTGCGCCTCATCCATGGTGTAATACAACATCGTGGCATCGCCAGCCAACTCCTGAATACCGGCCTGACCATCAAGTTCTGCATTCAAACCGGCTTTGATCATTCGTAAGGCTAAGGGTGAGCGCTCCATCATGATCTCTGCCCACTCCACACACGTATCCTCCAGTTGTGCAAGAGGAACTACCTTGTTCACCATCCCCATCTGCTCAGCCTCAGCGGCAGTATATTGCTTACAGAGGAACCAGATCTCACGCGCTTTCTTCTGTCCTACCATACGGGCCAGATAACTACTGCCGAAGCCTGCATCGAAAGAACCTACCTTAGGACCCGTCTGTCCGAAGATAGCATTCTCAGAAGCTATCGTCAGATCACACATCACATGCAGCACATGACCGCCGCCGATGGCATAACCATTGACCATGGCGATGACAGGCTTGGGCAACCTGCGAATCTGCATCTGCACGTCAAGCACACTCAGTCGGGGCACCCCCTGCTCATCTACATAACCGCCACGCCCTTTGACATGCATATCTCCACCCGAACAGAAGGCATGCTTGACATCCTCCAGTTTCTTACCCTCAGGCACCTCGGACATCGCTCCTGTGAGTATCACCACACGGATATTACTGTCTTCCCGGCAGATGCTGAAAGCCTGCGATAGTTCCAATGTCGTCTGTGGCGTAAAAGCATTCCGATAACGCGCTCTGTTAATCGTGATCTTTGCAATGTGGTTATACTCCTCAAAGAGAATCTCCTTAAACGTATGGGTCGTTTTCCATATCCTTTGTTCCATAATCTTCTATTTTTTATTTGATAACAAAGGTAGGTCTTTTTTATGAGACTTCCAAACGTTCGCTAACAATTTAACTTAACATTATGAGATGAATCGTGTACGTATGTTCGTGAATTCTCTCGAGAATTCCTGGCAAAAGGTAGCCTTTTGCCGGGCTTTTAGTACCCATTTCTCTCCAATTCTCGAGAAAATCGGATGTTGCTGCGCAACAAATTGAAAATGGATCATGGATAATAGATAATTGAAAAGTATTGTAGGGACTTACTTCATGTATGTCCGTTAATACCAACACGGAGGTACTGAGTTACAGAGAATTAATAATTATTTCCTCCCCCTTCGGGGGAGTTAGAGGGGGCTCTCTTTGTGACAACCTTGTGTCAACCTGTGACAGCCTCCAACAGGTTGCACGCCCTTTGCCACAGCGGGTTGTGACAACCTTGCAACCTTTTTTGCGAAAAATTTGTAGTAGAGTATTTTTTTAGGGACACATCTGTTCCTCATTTAGTGGCTAACGTTATTCACTTGCAAGCATTTTTACGGTGAATGTCTATCACCAGAGTATGCTCAATATCAAGTCTCTCTGTCAGTTCATCAAAAGAATGCTTCAGTATAAAGTCCGTCTCCTCGGGATACAAAGGATATATCTGATAGAAAGCCACCTCTTTTCCAAACAGGCCAAACTTAAAAGGTTTCACCTCCTGTCCGTCTTTTCCGATGGATTTTGTAAGTACACAAGAATTGAGATCCGTGTTTCCAGCAACAGGGCTTCCATCTTTAGTCAACTGAACAGTATGACAATAGCCAAGCCAACTATCCGTGCCTACAACAAGTCGTGCGATTGTTTTAAGCATCCTTATAGGCCAATAATCCTCTTCCTTGTCGGATTCAAGATTCCAATCCTTAGGTAAGAAAATGACATATTCTGCCCTATTGCACACAACCGATTTCCATTTTAGAGGAATATTCATCTTATATGCCCCAGCCCCCATCGTGACGAGTTTGTAATAGGGCGACACCTCTGTTGGTGGGACGATAGCGATGTCACAATGGATATCTGGTGAAACCCATTCATGCCCTACCACATCAAACTTTCCATATTGCTTCTCAATGTAAGCGGAGATCTTTTCTATTTCCTTTTCAGAATAAAAATACTGCGGAATACCCTCTTCTTTCTCTTTCATATCATTTGTTTTTGTTTTCTCTATCAACGGTTTTAGCGCTCGTTCGAAAATATCACGTTCTACGATCCTGTAATGGGGGTGGTAAGCCTCTCGATACTCGGGAGAATGACTGATGGCATATTTACCGACAGAAAGGATGCTGTCGATGAAAGACTTATCATCCTGGTAATGAGGAAGCGAAAGATTCATCCGGTCAATTGTTCCAATAATCTTGTGCCATCGTTCTCTCCACGTCTCAACAGAAGGACGTTTCTCACTGTTGGCACTACGGATGAAAGCATCCAGCAGCATATCCTCTGATATGACATTCTCCTTGACGGTTCGTATGCTGACACGGTAATAGTTGCTGTCTATGCCACAAGGTTCATAGTTCCATGGCATAAGTTCATTGAGGGTTGTCGTGTCCAGTTCCTCATCAAGATATGCTTTCACCCGCTGTCTGTCGGAAACCAGATGTTCCGCTCCCATGAAGTCCTGAAAGCAGGATTTGTATAGATCAAGCAGTCTGCTCTTCGGATAGGATTGCATCTGTCTGTTGACAAACCCTTCAATGTCCTGTGCACTAAGGAGCAGGGAACACATCAGCGATAATGTTACTAATAAATATTTCTTCACAGGTACACTTCTTTAAATCGTGGAACGATAATACGCCTTCATCATCTGGGTATCCTCTTCGCGATGAGTGAAGACCTCTAACAAGACCGGACGATCGCTTGATACAGAAAAGAAATGTTGCAGCGCCTCACGGAATTGTTTTTTGTAAGACGCACAAAGATAACGGATATCATAACTCTCGCAGAGTCCTTTGGCTGTAGTATGATGATGACCGGCCACGGCAGGGATGGCTTCCGGACTGTTCTTCGCGATGGGCAGTTGATGGAAGATGCCGCCACCCCCGTTGTTTAACAAGAGGATTCGGAGATTACCGCCCAACGACTCATTCCACAGGGCATTACTGTCGTAGAAAAACGACAGATCACCTGTCACCAGGAATACCTGACGATCAGTACCTAAGGAGAAGCCGGCCGCAGTAGATACTGAGCCTTCAATGCCGTTGACCCCACGATTGCAATACACCCGATGATGCGCATAGATATTCGCCAGTCGTATGCTAATGCTGTTGGCATAGTGAACCGCAACATTCCCATCACGATAATCATCGAAATCTTCCAGAAGACCCTCGAAATGTCTCACGACAGCCATCTGCGAATAGTCGGGGTTAAAAGTGTCTCTCAATGCCTGCTGTCTCTGCAACGATTGTTTCCAACCTTTCATATAATCCGCAGAGAGATTGTCGGATGGAATATTCCCCAACAACGCAGCGAGTTTCTGAAGGATCATTCGCAGGTTACCATGTACCACCCTGTTCAACCCTTGGAAAGCATCGTGGATTTCTCCGTCTTCGGAGATCTCCCATATCTCCTTCTCTCCTTGGCGTAAGAACTGCCGGAGGCGTTTACTGACAATCGTATCACCGCCATACAAAACGAAATCGGGATGATATGACTCGACATCTCCATGGTGATATAACACCTCATCAAAGGATTTGCCCCCTTTTGGCCCGGCCAAAGGCTCGTAAAGGACCGGCATATGAGCCTCTAAGGCCCGGAATATGGGTAGGTCGTCTTCTGTAAAACGAAGATATTGTCCGATAACCATCATCGGGCGATGAGCCTGACGGACAGCCTCTGCCAGTTCACTGACAACCGATTCATCTACGGAAGTGACTGTATCATGATAATGAATGACGCGTTCATTCGGTAAAGACTCCACGGTGAAAGTGGCTAACGGTTCTGTAATGGGTATATTGATATGTACAGGGATTGTTGACAGACGAGAAGTAGAAACATCACATAACGCCTCATTTACCAAACGGTTACAATACCATCGCTGAGTCTTCAGCCACTCGTCATCTTTCCCCTCAGGATTATGCCCGGGTACTTCCGGAAGATCCACCGACCTACTGACAAACCGTCCGAAGACATGTTGTTGGGGAAGTGTCTGACCATCCAACTGTCCGATCCAAGCTTGCGGACGGTCTGCACTTAAAATGATGAGTGGACGATGCTGATAAAAGGCTTCTGCCACTGCAGGGAAAAGATTCAGCAAAGCTGTTCCTGAGGTGACACAGACAGCAACAGGAGTATCCAACGCCTGCATTAATCCCAAGGCATAGAAGCCGGCACTACGTTCATCCGTCACTGAATAAGTGGTGATGTCGGTACATACAGTGAAATTATGCACTAAGGGGGCATTTCTACTGCCAGGACATACCACTACATGATGAATGCTATGGGCCACCATCAAGGCCGTCAGGATATTTACGTTCTCTTTATTGCTGTACATTTTATTTAGTTGACAAGTAAACAAGTTGACGAGTAAACGAGTTGGCGAATAAACGATTCTTCATTCTTCACTCTTCACTCTTCACTTAAAATCACTGCCCGCATCGTGCCCATCTTGGCTTCTGTCTCTTCCCACTCCGACTGTTCTACACTGTCTTTCAACAAGCCGCCACCGGCATACAGGCTGTATCCTTTCTGTTGAATCTCCATACAACGGAGAGAGATATACAGATGGGTCTCATCATTAACCATCAACGGACCGGAGAAGCCACTGTAAAACCTACGCGGCACACGTTCATTCTGTCGGATAAAGGAGAACGTCTCACGTTTCGGTAAGCCACAAACAGCAGGTGTCGGGAACAGACGATAGAGAAGACTGCCTATCTGCGATGGATCCTGCAGGGAGAACACGAAATCACTGCGTAGATGCACCAGATCAGCCGCACGAACAGTATAAGGTCCATCCTCATGTATCTGAGTAGAGAAATGCTCCAGGCATTCCATGATATACGTGGTGACATACCGCTGTTCCTGAATATCTTTCTGTGACCATCGGATGCCGACATTCTCTTCATCCCCACGATGCTCGAAACGCAACTGTTCTCCCTTCAATGCCATCGTGCCTGCCAAAGCAATCGTAATCCAGTGATCGTCACGCTTTTCCAAGAGGATCTCCGGAGTAGCCATAAGCCAGGTACCACTCTGAGGAGTGGACACTAATGCCACAAACATCCGGGGGTATAGTTTACAGGCTTGCTGAAACAACACTATGGGATCTTTTATCTCTGCAGCCTCATCCGAACGACGGGACAGAACAATCTTCTGAAACTGTCCATCGGATAGATGGGCATAGAAACTACGGAAATCAAAGCCATAGCGCATACGGGGATCTGACAATGTATGTGAGAAGTTCCCCGACAACAACGAACAGGAAAAATCATTACTGTTCAAATCCTCTGGCAATAACTCCATCACCTTGTCTGGACAAATGAGAAGGATGGGATTTACCGTAGAGATATCAAAGGGAGCAAAGACGAATCCCTTCCTGTCACTCAGTGAAGAGCAAGCGGGAACCTCCGTTGCTTTTCCTTCCTGCATCACACAGGTACATGTCTGTCGACGCGGTAAACGATAGATGGCAAATGCTGTCATTCCTTTTCTTTCTTTGGGGTGATAATATAATTGGTAACATGTACGGTGCTTATCAGATCACCGGTGGAATCAGTAATGCGCACATCCCACACATGCAACTTCCTGCCTTTGCTCACCAGATGACCTATCGCCGTGACGGTATCACCTTCAGAGACAGCTTTCACATGTTCGCCACTTACACTGATACCTACGCATATCTTTCCCGGGCAGAGGGCTGTACTTCCCACACCGGCGACATTCTCAGCCAATGCCAACGAAGCACCGCCACTCAGGAAACCGAATGGCTGACGATTGTTCTCATCCACTTTCATGGTAGCCTTACAGATATCATCCTCGGGTGTGGAGATAAACTGCATTCCCAAGACCGTCGAAAGATTCGGCTGACGTTCTATAATCTCTTTGATACTTTCTACATTCATACGCTTTGTGTTTCTTAGGTAATTAAGGTGATACGGCGGTCACTCATTGCTATCTGAGGAATAATCCTTTGTTGACAATTCATAATACAACATCTCCAACTGACGGAGCGTCATCTGCTCAATCTGTCGTTCGATATTACGAATCAGTTCTTCACGCCGAAAATCATCATCTACATATAACATCATTTCATCATTTAAACATTCAACAAAGGGAAGTAGTCTGCAAATATAGATAATTTCTTCGAGAAACAACATTCTTTTCCTACAAAATACATCCCGAAAAGTTACATTTTCATAAAATGATGAATACTTTCAGAAAAAATACTTATCTTTGTATTTTATAACATTTCTCATTAAAAACAAGTAATTCATATGAAAATAACCAGAATCATACTAACCGCCATTATTATGTTTACATATTCCAACAGTATGGCACAAGAGGAAGAAGCAACAACTCCTTTTCAGGAATACAATGTAATGCAGTCGGATGATGTCAATCCATTTAAGTTCTTCACGGGGGCAGGATTGCTCCTATGTGCCGGCGACAAAGATTCCAGCAATGCCATGACCATCGGATGGGGTGGTCTTGGAACCATTTGGGGACGCAATAACATGGTAACGGTGTTTGTTGCGGAAAAACGTTATACCAAGAAGTTCATGGATAAAGCACGCTACTTCACCATCATGGCTTTTGACAGAGACCATGTGAACGTGCTGAGATACATGGGGACGAAGAGTGGACGCGATGGAGATAAAGCCGAAGCCTTAGGACTGCACACGGCCTATACCGAGAACGGCACTCCCTATTACGAGGAGGCTTCAATGGTCTGGGAATGCGAGATTATGTACAGTGACATTTTCCGAAAAGAAAATATGAGGGAGGTTCCTGCCCGACTGTACAGCAACTTCCCTTCCGGTGTTCACACCTTCTACATCGGCAGAGTTGTCAAAGCCTTAAAGAAATAACATTCCAGGTCTTTAGCGACTTAAATATTCTTATAATAATCATTCGTGAAAAGCAATATGAAAGTAAAGGGTATCGTAGCACTGATGCTGCTTATGGTCTGCATGAAGATGGGGGCTTCTCCCATCGACCAGCTCTTGGAACGTATCGACAAAGGGGCATCCAAGAAATTCAAGATCGAACTGGTAAAAACCAAGAATCCCCAAGTGGACTTTTTCGAACTCGACCAACAAGGGCAACGAGTCGTGGTAAGAGCCAACAACTGGGTCAGTGCAGCAGTAGGTGTCAACTGGTATCTGAAACACTTTGCCGGCATACATCTTACGTGGAACCAGATGAAAGCCAGTCTGCCGACAACCTTACCAAAGGTGATAAAAAGAGAAAGGCACGAGACGAACCTCACGCTGAGATATGATTTCAACTACTGCACATTCTCGTATTCCATGCCTTTCTGGGATTGGAATCGCTGGGAGCAGGAAATCGACTGGATGGCTCTCCATGGCGTAAACCTGCCGCTCGCTATCGTAGGGGAAGAGTGTGTATGGCGGAATATGCTCCTGCAACTGGGTTATTCCGAAGAAGAGATAGGACGGTTTATCGCCGGTCCTGCTTTCCTGGCATGGTGGGAGATGAACAATCTGGAGGGATGGGGAGGACCCCTTCCTTTATCCTGGTATCAGCGTCAGGAGAATCTCCAGAAGAAAATACTCCAGCGGATGCGAGAATATGGCATGCATCCTGTACTCCCCGGTTACTGTGGCATGGTACCCCATGATGCCAAAGAGAAACTCGGTCTGAATGTGGCAGATGCCGGTCTGTGGAATGGTTTCCAACGCCCTGCCAACCTGTTACCTACCGATCCTCGTTTTAAGGAGATCGCCACCTTATACTATAAAGAACTCACCAAACTCTTCGGCACTTCCAAATACTACTCGATGGATCCCTTCCATGAGAGTAATGATGACAGTGCTATCGACTATGCAGCAGCCGGCAAAGCGATGATGGATGCGATGAAAGCCGTGCGCAAAGATGCCGTGTGGGTGATACAGGGATGGACCGAGAATCCACGCCCCGAGATGGTTGACCCGATGAACAACGGTGATCTGCTGGTATTGGATCTTTTCTCTGAATGCCGTCCGATGTTCGGCATCCCCAGCATATGGAAACGTGATGAAGGTTACAAACAGCATGACTGGCTTTTCTGCATGTTGGAGAATTTCGGGGCTAACGTAGGCTTGCACGGAAGGATGGATCAACTGCTCAACAACTTCTCTCTGGCACGTACTCAGCATGGTCATCATCTCAAGGGTATCGGCTTTACGATGGAAGGATCGATGAACAACCCTGTGATGTTCGAGTTGATGAGTGAACTGCCATGGCAACAAGGAACACTCACCAAAGAACAGTGGATCAAGGAGTATGTACGGGCACGTTACGGACTGTATG
>JAFZPF010000265.1 GCA_017550455.1 Prevotella sp. | reverse complement strand
CCCGCAGAATGACGGAAATAACTACATCGTACTGAGTGGTTTGAAACCTGGTGACAAATATGTTACCAATGGCATCACCAAGTTGACTGATCAGATGGAGATCGTGCCAATCACCCCCGAGCGTTACCAGCAGAAGATCGATGAGCAGGCAAAGGCTATGTCGGCAGGTGATATCGTCAACGCAATGAAGAAAAAGTAATCCTATAGATCTCAAGATACAAAGAGAAAAGAATATGACATTTACAGCTTTTATCAAACGTCCGGTTCTCTCAACGGTAATCTCTATTGTTATCGTCATTCTGGGATTTATCGGATTGGCAACACTGCCTATCGAGCAGTATCCTGATATCGCACCACCAACGGTTGTGGTGTTTACCAGTTATCCTGGTGCTGATGCAGAAACGGTGAAGAACTCCGTGCTGGCTCCCTTGGAAGAGAGTATTAATGGTGTGGAGGGAATGGATTACCTGAGTTCATCCGCATCTTCCGGATCTGCCAGTATTACTGTGATGTTCCGTCAGGGGATGAACCCTGATATGTGTGCGGTGAATGTGCAGAACCGTGTTTCTCAGGCGCAGGCATTGCTTCCTGCCGAGGTTACACAGATCGGTGTTACCGTGATGAAACGTCAGACATCACAGGTGATGATGTTCACATTGACATCCGATGGTCGTTATGACGATGAGTTCCTGACCAACTATAACAATATCAATATCATACCTGCCATCAAGCGTATTGAAGGTGTGGGTGACGTACAGAGTCCTGGTGTAAAATCCTACTCTATGCGTATTTGGCTGAAACCGGAGGTTATGAAACAGCATGGACTGATGCCTTCGGATGTTACCGGTGTGCTCGCCGAGCAGAATATTGAAGCAGCACCAGGTACTTTCGGTGAGCGTTCGGATGTGGCCTTCGAATATGCCATGCGTTATACCGGTCGTCTGAAAACACCGGAGGAATTCGGAGACATTATTATCTCCAGCAATGCCGATGGTCAGACACTCAAACTGAAGGATGTGGCAAAGATTGAGTTGGGTGGTCTGCAGTATTCTGTATCCATGAAGAATAACAATATTCCTTCTGTGATGGGTATGGTGCAGCAGATTGCCGGTTCTAATGCCAATGAGATTGCCAAGCGTGTAAAGCAGGAGTTGAAAGACCAGGAGAAGTTCTTCCCTCCGGGAATGTTCTATAAGATCAACTATGACGTTACGGAGTTCTTGTATGCCAGTATCGAGGAGGTGGTATTCACCCTTATCCTGACCTTGTTGCTCGTATTCTTGGTGGTTTATGTCTTCTTGCAGGATTGGCGTTCCACCTTGATTCCGTTGATCGCTGTACCAGTGTCCCTCATCGGTACATTCTTCTTCCTGAAAATCTTCGGATTCTCCATTAACTTGTTGGTACTCTCTGCCTTGCTGTTGGCTATTGCTATTGTGGTGGATGATGCCATTGTGGTTGTGGAGGCTGTTCATGCCAAGCTGGATCAGGGATATAAGAGTGCGTTGTCGGCATCTATCGACGCCATGAATGAGATCTCGGGTGCTATCATCTCCATTACCTTGGTGATGTCTGCAGTGTTTATCCCGGTATCATTCATCGGAGGAACTAGTGGAACCTTCTACCGTGAGTTCGGTATAACGATGGCTGTGGCTATTATCATCTCTGCATTGAATGCCTTGACACTGTCACCGGCGCTCTGTGCTATCTTCCTGAAACCACATAGTGAGGAGGGTGAGAAGAAGATGTCGTTCCTCGACCGTTGGCATACCTCTTTTAATACTGCGTTTACAAAGACAACAGAGAAATATAAGAAGGCTACCGAAAAACTGGTGCGTAAGCCACTTGCTATCGGTATTACTGTGATTGTTGGTATTGCTATCCTGGTGTTGACCATGCAGACGACAAAGACAGGTCTTGTGCCTGATGAAGATACGGGTACCTTGTTCTGTACTGTCAGCATGCCACCGGCCACCTCCGTGGCACGTACCACGCAAGTTATCAATCAGGTGGACTCCATCCTTGCTTCCGATCCCGCTATCTTGAGTCGTGAGCAGATTCAAGGATACAACTTCATTGCCGGTGCCGGTTCTGACCAGGCTACCTTCATCATGAAGTTAAAACCTTTCGAGGAAAGACAGAAAGGCTTCTGGTGGAAACTGTCAGGCTTATGGCAGGGTGACGGTATCTACCGTTTCTTCCTGAATCCGATGGATGCTCAGGGTGTGCTGGCTCAGATTTATTTGAAGACAGCCCATATTAAGGATGCACAGATTCTTGCCTTTGCGCCGCCAATGATTCCCGGATTCTCTGCCAACAGCGGTGTGTCGCTGGTGATGCAGGACCGTACGGGTGGTGACCTTAAGAAGTTCTTCAGTATTGTACAGGAATACCTGAAGGAATTGAACAAACGCCCGGAGATACAGACGGCTATGACCGCCTACAACCCTAACTACCCACAGTATATGATCCATGTGGATGTGGCCAAGTGTAAGCAGGCTGGTCTCTCACCAAGGACGATCCTCTCTACACTTCAGGGATATTACGGTGGTTTGTATGCCTCCAACTTCAATGCCTATGGTAAACTCTTCCGTGTGATGGTTCAGGGTTCGCCCGAGACACGTATGACACCAGAGTCGCTTAACAGCATCTATGTCCGCACTTCACAGGGAATGTCTCCTATTCAGGAATATTGCCAGTTGGAGCGTGTCTATGGACCGTCAAACATCAACCGTTTCAACTTGTTTACCGCTATCAATGTTACGGCTACCGTGGCCGACGGCTATTCCACCGGTGAGGCTATCAAGGCGGTAGAGCAGGTGGCTGCCGACTACCTTCCTACGGGATATACCTATGATTATTCCGGACTTACCCGCCAAGAGGCAAAGTCAAGTAACTCCACGGCCATCATCTTCTTGCTGTGTATTGTCTTCATCTACCTGATCTTGTCTGCACAGTATGAGAGTTATATCCTGCCGTTGTCGGTAATCCTTTCTGTGCCCTTCGGACTGGCCGGCGCTTTCCTGTTTACAAGGATCTTCGGTCATTCCAACGATATCTATATGCAGATATCCTTGATTATGTTGATCGGTCTGTTGGCAAAGAATGCTATTCTGATTGTGCAGTATGCCTTGGAGCGCCGTCAGACAGGTATGGCTATCTCCTGGTCAGCCGTGTTAGGATCTGCAGCCCGTCTGCGTCCTATCCTTATGACCTCTTTGGCCATGGTGATCGGTTTGCTGCCGATGATGTTCGCATCCGGTGTCGGTAAGAACGGTAACCAGACCTTGGGAGCCGCTGCCATCGGTGGTATGTTTATAGGAACCATCTTACAGTTGGTTGTCGTCCCGGCATTGTTCGTGATCTTTGAGGCATTGCAGGAGAAATTCCGTCCGATGAATTTCGAAGATGATGATGCTCATGTGGATACAGAACTCTTGCAGTACAGTCATCCGCTGGAGATTACTAATGAGGATTATGTCAAGTAAGATAAAGAATAAAGACTATTATATTTTATGAAAAAAATATCTTTTATTGTCATGATGTCTGCAGTGCTCTTACTGAGCAGCTGCGGTGTCTACAACAAATATGAGCAACCGGAGGTGGTGACGAAAGGACTTGTCCGTGATCCTGTGTCGATGACTGATACATTGATAGCCAGTGATACCACCTCTTTCGGGAATCTTCCTTGGCGTGAGGTGTTTACCGATCCTTATCTCCAGGTGTTGATACAACAGGGTTTGACCCGTAATGTGAATCTCCTCAATGCTGCACAGAATGTGAAGATGGTTGAGGCTCAGTTACGTGCCGCTAAGTTGGCATTCTTACCACAGGTAACCTTCTCTCCGCAAGGAACACTCTCTTCATGGGACTTCGGAAAAGTCTCACAGACTTACTCTTTCCCAGTGACTGCCAGCTGGACCGTCGATTTGTTTGGAAATCTGTTGAACCAGAAGCGCAGTGCTCAGATGACTCTTCTCGCAACGAAAGATTATCAGGTAGCTGTCAAGACACAGATCATCTCTGGCATTGCCAATATGTACTATACCTTGCTGATGCTTGACCGTCAGATGCAGATTCTCGAGGATATGGCAACCCTGACAAAGAATACCTGGGACATGATGAAGTTGCAGATGGAGCTCGGACGTTACCGTGCTACCAGTGTGCAGAGTGCTGAGGCTGGTTACTATAGTGT
>JAFZPF010000264.1 GCA_017550455.1 Prevotella sp. | reverse complement strand
TGGAAGCATTCAATGATTTCTCTACATTCGTAGGCGAAGGTAAGAACGTAAAGGGTATCGCTGTTATTTATCAGCCAAAGACTGGTGATCCTATCTATGAGATATATACTATCGACATCACCTCTCAAGGTGGCGGCGGTGAGACCACTGGCACAACTATCTATTCTTGGTCTGCCGATAGCGAAGGAACTATTACAGAGAATGGTGGTAAAGCTGTTGCAACTGATGGTCAAAGCGTAGGTTTCTCAAATAAAGGATATACTACCATTCGTGTAAGTACTAAAAAAGCTAATGTTGATACCGAAAATATTGAGATCACATTAGATAACGCACTTGAAAAAGGAGATGTCATTACCGTTACAGGATATAAGAATAAAAATGAAGACGGAAAACTTGTTTCTCTCTTTATTAAATTTGAAAAAGGAGAGCCATATTTCAATGATGAAGAAACATGGGTAAATATCTGTGATGAAAATGGTACTGATTTCGACAATGACGGCAATACGCCAAATACAAATACTTATACTGTCGCAGAAGATGCCGCAGGTAGCAAAACTATAAAGCTTTCTCGTTCTAAAGCAAATACTAATTTGTTCATTACAAGTTTTGTAATTACTCGTGGTGGTTCAACCGGTATCGAGAACACAGTCGTAAAACCTGTTATTAACAATGGTATCCGTTACAATCTCGCTGGTCAGCGTGTTGATGAGAACTATAAGGGTGTAGTGATCATGAACGGTAAGAAATATGTTGTGAAGTAAACAATATTTCAATTAATATAACTTATAGCGGTGTACCTCAACAGGTGCACCGCTTTTTAGTTTTCCATCAAACACAAATGTCACTTCAACAAGTAATAAATGCACTGAGACATGAGTAATGATTAATAAAAGCCGACTAATCAGTACTCAATTAGTCGAGTATTAGTACTCAAAAGTCGACTAATCTGTACCCAATTAGTCAAGTATTAGTACTTAAAAGTCGAAGAAAAGGTGACCTTTTCCACCGCTTTTGATGACTATATCCAATTGCAAATGTGGTATAGTTTGAGATACATTCATTTTTTTCAATGGTATATTCCGTAATATCAATTATTTTATGTATTTTTGCAGATAGCATCAATCATGCTTACTTTATCCACCATGTCTATTAACAAATCAATCATTATATGACAAAAATTCTACACAAATTAAGTCTTTTGTTCATACTGTTCACGATAGGAACAATTGCAAAAGCAGATACAAAGGAATTGTTTTCTACTAATGTAATTAACAGTTCATTTGACAACAGTGCAACAAGTATCCACTGGGCTTTTAACAGCTCATCTGATGTTGCCCCAACCGCAACACCTGATGGAGCTTTCTCCCTTTTTACTGTTTCCAACGGCACTTCCCTTTCTGAAAATGGATCAGAAGCCGCAACTGCTGGTGATAACAATGGTATTACCTTTATAAAATACAAAGTTGTAAGCAAACAAAGTAGCCGTGAAGCAACTTCTTATGTGGAATGGAAAGTGAAACCCACTAAGGGAATCACTTTTAAACCGACCAAGGTAAGTGCACATATTGCACGTTTTGGTACAGACGGCGGTATTATCGACATTGCAGTGAGAAATGCAGAAGGCACTGAAACCATTTTAAAAGAAGGTATCATTCCTGCTCGTGCTAATAAAAGTCAAGCAGATGACAAACATGGCGCAGAAGAAGCATATGCCTCTTCTTTTGAATTAGATGTACCTGCATCATTGGCCACTACACAAGATTTTTCTCTCGTTATCTATCTCTATGGTATGGATGCAGGTAAAAATGCAGGATTTAGTGATGTTAAAATCATAGGTACTGTAAATGGAACTGCAGAGCAAGTAGAACAGTTTACGCTTACTGCCACTCCGATGCCCACAGATGGTGGAACTGTGACAATAACCCCAAAAGCAGACAAATATGATTCAGGTACAGAAATAAAACTAACAGCGACACCAAACTTTGGATATCATTTTATTAATTGGACAGATGGTGATAATAATGTTGTGTCAACAGAAGCAACATTCACTCATACACTAACGAAAAATATTGATTTGATAGCCAATTATCAGTCCGTAAATACCTACGAACTGATACTCAATACAACCGAGGGTGCCCAAGACTATATGGTCAATCTCAATCCGGCACCGCACATGGACGGCAATAAAAAGATGTACGAAGAAGGTACCACAGTCACTCTTACCGCCAACAACAACAAAATAATGACGTTTACCAGTTGGAGTGACGGCACTACTGCCAATACTACTACTGTCACGATGAACAGCAATCAGACCATTACTGCCAATTACCAAGCTACTGACTATATTGCTGCTTGGGATTTCTACAAACGAGGAAACAACGGTAGAAATGCTGACTTCTACGCAAATGATGACAATGCCAGTGCTGCCCTTACTTTGCGTCTGGAGGATGGGACCACCGCCGGTTGGCTCGACAAGAGTTATGAGGCTGCAGGCGGTTATGAAGGAAGAAATGCTGCTGTAAACTGGCAAACATTCAACAGATCAAACAATTACTATTATCAGATTTGGGTGAATGCCTCCGAATATAAAGACATCAAGGTGAGCGCGGAGATGCTCTTGAACTACAATGCTTATACCGTTCAGAAAGTGCAGTATTCTCTCGATGACAAAGAATGGAAAGACTTAGGAACGATCACGCTGGCTGAGGTAAAGACATGGACAGAAGGTGAATTTACATTACCATCTGAAGCTAACTACATGCCAAAAGTGTATATCCGTTGGATACCCGACTATAACTCTTCTGTTGCCGGAGCATCTTCGGAGAAAGACGGCACTTCCATCGCCAACATCTTTGTATTGGGCACCTCCAGTATCCAAGACGACGGTAAGGCTCCGGAACTGGTTTCAACTGTACCTGCAGAGGGTTCAAGCAGTGCATCAGCAACGGGTAAAATTGTTCTGACATTCAATGAGAAAATACAACTGACAGATAATGCCAAAGCTACATTAAATGGGGAGTCAATCAACATATCTGTTGTTGGTAAGACACTAACAGCTTCCTATAAAGGACTGCCCTACAACAAAGAACAGGTGTTCACCCTTGAGGGTGGTTCGGTGAGTGACTTAACCAACAATGTATTGAATGACCCAATCACTATCCACTTCACGACGATGAACCGTCCGACGGTCAACAAAATGATCTACAACAAGGTGGTTTCTACCGTGGAAGAATTCAAAGAGGCACTGAATATAGCCAACAGCATAAAAGATAAAGGCACCAGTTATCGTATCTTCATGCACAACGGCACATACGACCTCGGCCAGGAAACCCTTACCACTACTTCCGGATGGAATGTCTCACTGATTGGTGAAAGTATGGATGGAGTGGTGATTGTCAATCATCCGACACAAGAAGGTATCGGTGTTACTGCTACATTGTTGAATACCGGAGAAAACTTATACATGCAGGATATCACCTTGAAGAATGCTTACGACTATGTTGGAACTACCGGACGTGCAGTATGTCTGCAGGATCGGGGTAACAAGACGATTGCTAAGAGGGTGAAACTCCTCTCCTATCAAGATACATACTACAGCAATAGCCGAAGCAGATTCTATTGGGAAGATTCCGAATTACATGGAACCGTTGACTATCTTTGCGGTGAGGGAGATGTCTATTATAATAGGTGTCTGTTATATATGGA
>JAFZPF010000263.1 GCA_017550455.1 Prevotella sp. | reverse complement strand
TGGAAGCATTCAATGATTTCTCTACATTCGTAGGCGAAGGTAAGAACGTAAAGGGTATCGCTGTTATTTATCAGCCAAAGACTGGTGATCCTATCTATGAGATATATACTATCGACATCACCTCTCAAGGTGGCGGCGGTGGTGAACAAACCGGAACTAATAAGACCTGGAATTTCTCAGATTGGGAAGCTGGTGATATCACAGAGACAAAGACAGTTGATGGCCTGACAGTCATGGCTAAAAGCGACAAAGTAGTCACTATTGATGCCAATGCGAAAACTGTTGAAGATGTGAAATATACACAGCGCCTAAAACTTGGTGGAACAGGTGCTGCTGATAACAGAATTCTTAAATTTGATGTTACTGGCGCTTGTACAATAAAGATTATTCTCTGTTCCGCAAGTGGTGATACAGAACGTGTATTAAATATCTGTAAGGACACATGGAGTAAGGATGATCCTTTGGCAACTGTTCCTGCAGTTGCAGGTGCTCCTCTTGCTCAGACTTACAATTATACTGGTGAGGCAGCAACAATCATTCTTGGTAGTGCTAACAGTGGAGTTAACATCTATGCTATCTATGTAACATATGGCTCATCTGGCATCCAGAACGTAATTAAGCCAGCTATTGAGAACGGTATCCGCTACAACCTCGCTGGTCAGCGTGTTGATGAGAACTATAAGGGTGTAGTGATCATGAACGGTAAAAAGTATGTTGTGAAGTAAACATTTTCAACTACTATATTATAGCGGTGTACCTCAACAGGTGCACCGCTTTTTAGTTTTCCATCAAACACAAATGTCATTTCAACAAGTATTAAATGCGCTGAGACTTGAGTATTGATTAATAAAAGCCGACTAATTAGTACTCGATTAGTTGAGTATTAGTACTTAAAAGTCGACTAATTAGTACTCGATTAGTCGAGTATTAGTACTTAAAAGTCGAAGAAAAGGTGGCTTTTTCCATCACTTTTGATGACTAAATCCAATAGCTATAGTGGTATAGTTTGAGATACATTCATTTTTTTCAATGGTATATTCCGTAATATCAATTATTTTATGTATTTTTGCAAATAGCATGATTCATGCTTACTTTATCCACCATGTCTATTAACAAATCAATTATTATATGACAAAAATTCTACACAAATTAAGTCTTTTGTTCATACTGTTCACGATAGGAACAATTGCAAAAGCAGAAGATGTTACTGCAACATGGGATTTCAAGAATAAGAGTCCGGAAGCAGTTGGTTCTGTTGCCTTAGAGGGATCAACAGGTAATGTACCTTCCAATGTGGAGGGCATTCAACTCTATGTTGATGCAACTAATGGAAAGTTTAACTCTCGTGATCGACAAAATGATGTGCAAGTGAATACGAATACAAAGATTCGTATACCTGTTCAGAGCGCGAAGGACGTTATCACCATTTTGGGTAATTATTCTTGTACCTATACAATCGGTGGTGGTGATGAGATAAAAGATTTGAACCACGATTATACTGCATCACTATCTGATGTACAACAAGGGTATGCCGAGATTGTTGTCACTGCAGGATCGTACTTCTACTCTTTCCAGGTAAAACAGGTGAAGAGTGCAGCAGATCTTCAAGAGCAATGTCTTTACTCCACCGATTTTACTGAATGGGAAAAGGTGAATAACTCATCTTCAGAGCAAACGGTTGAAAAAAAGACAGCTTTCAGTAACGAGACATTCACTTTTTCACTATTAAATAATACCGTTGACCCTGCTGGTACAAATACAAAGTTTGGGGAGAATATTGCAGGTTGGATAAGAGCGGAAAAAAATGCAGAAAACAACTATATAACCACTTCCCCACTAGCTTCCATCACAAAGGTTGTTTTTACCCACGCAGCTACTGGAGGGAATGATCGTGGATACAAATTTGAAGTGAAGGGGGATGGAGATAGTGATTGGATTGTAATATCCAGTACACCACCAAGTCCTACAGGAGGAGAAACTGTAACTACAACTATCAACCGCACAAATTGTCAGTTGCGTTTTACGAACCTTAAAGTCAGCGAGAATGCTTATCTTTTAGATCTCAAGATCTATGGCAATGTAGATATGAGTAATGTATCTACCTATACCCTGACTACTAACGTAAATCCAAATAACAGTGGAACCGTTAAGAACATCCCATCAGGTACCCTCTTCCAAGACGGAACAGAAGTAACTCTCACCCAGACGCCAAACTTCGGATATCATTTTGTGAACTGGACAGACGGTAATGGAAATGTATTGGGATCTGATGAATCAGTTGTTGTCAAGATGACTGCTGATATGACTGTCATAGCCAACTATCAGTCCGTAAATACTTACGAACTGATACTCAATACTACCGAGGGTGCACAAGACTATATGGTCAATCTCAATCCGGCACCCCACATGGATGGCAATAAAAAGATGTACGAAGAAGGCACCACTGTCACTCTTACCGCCAACAACAACAAGATTCTGACGTTTACCAGTTGGAGTGACGGTACTACTGCCAATACTAATACTGTCACGATGAACAGCAATCAGACCATTACTGCCAATTACCAGGCTACTGACTATATTGCTGCTTGGGATTTCTACAAACGTGGGAACAACGGTAGAAATGCTGACTTCTACGCAAATGATGACAATGCCAGTGCTGCCCTTACTTTGCGTCTGGAGGATGGGACCACCGCCGGTTGGCT
>JAFZPF010000037.1 GCA_017550455.1 Prevotella sp. | reverse complement strand
CGTAACTACGAGTTGTTCCGGTATATGTTAGGCTGTAATGCCTATAGTGAATGGCCCACGAAGTTCAATGGCGGCATCTTCACCTTCGACCCGGTCTTTGTTGACAGCACAGCACCTTTCACCCCCGACTACCGTAAGTGGGGAGGAGGAACGATGACAGCCCAGAACCAACGGTTGGTATATTGGCCCTTATTGAAGAGCGGTGATACCGACCTGATGAAAGCACAGTTTGATACTTACCTGCGGATGCTGCCGAATGCCAGGACACGTACGAAGTTCTTCTGGTCGCACGACGGAGCATGTTTTACAGAACAGATAGAAAACTTCGGATTACCCAATCCTGCAGAGTATGGAAAGTTCCGCGAAGGATCCGACCGTGGTGTAGAGCGTAATGCCTGGCTGGAATACGAATGGGACACCGTACTGGAATTCTGTCTGATGATCCTGCAGGCTAAGGATTATGCCGACTTCGACATCACACCTTATGAGCCACTGATACGTGACTGCCTGACATTCTTCGATGCACACTACCAGTATGAAGCATCGAAAAGAGGTGTCAAAGCGTTTGATGCCGATGGAAAACTGATCATCTACCCCGGCAGTGGCTGTGAAACGTATAAGATGGCTTATAACCCCTCCAGCACGATTGCTGCCCTCATGGCCGTCCATCAGGCATGGGGGAAAGACAGTGCACAGGCATCACACATCCCGGAAATCCCACTGCGTACCGTTGAAGGCAAGACCTGCATTGCACCTGCCATCGTATGGGCACGTATTCAGAATGTGGAGACACCACAACTGTATCCGGTCTTCCCTTGGAGAATCTACGGTTTAGGCAGACCCCATCTGGATATCGCACGGAATACCTATCTCTACGACCCACACGCCATTGAGATGCGAAGCAGTAAAGGATGGAAACAAGATCCTATCTGGGCTGCATGTCTGGGACTCACCGATGAGGCAGCCCGGCTGATGAAAGAGAAGTTTGCAGACGGTCCTTACCGCTTCCCCGCATTCTGGGAACCTGCCTTCGACTGGGCACCCGACTGCAACCGTGGCGGTTCTGCGATGATCAGTCTGCAGGAGATGCTCTTACAGGAGACGCCGGCAGGAGAACTCCTTCTCTTCCCCTCATGGCCCAAATCATGGAATGTAAAGTTCAAGCTACATGCCACCGATGGACGGAGTGTTATTGCAGAAATGAAAGACGGTAAAATCATCACACCATGAAGAAAAGTATCTTTTTGACCTTTGTAGCACTCCTCGGCTATCTTCCCTGCAGTGCAACGATAACCATAACAAAAACCACCTGTAACTATCAGGCTGGAGATGCCGTTGTAGAGCAGGCCATACAGGTGGGCTGGCAACTGTCATCGGATATCCGAAACGATATCCAGACAGCCTATCAGATAGAGGTGAAAGAAAGAATTACAGGAAAGAAGATTTACCAAGGCGAAAAAGTAATGTCTTCCGAGAGTCAGCATATTTCCCTCCCCACTCTGTCGGAGAACAAATACGGATATCAGTGGCAGGTACGGGTATGGGACCGTTCGGGTAATCCTTCCGTATGGAGTGATCCGCAAACCATCTATGTGGCACCCAAGACGATTGATGCACAATGGATCGGTGCCATCAGCAAGGCTGATGCAAAGATTCCCACGGGCAGATGGAGCAATGCTGACTTTAAGAAGGATGTCTTCAAGAATGCATGGGCGGAGGTGGACACCCTGTCGGCCAAGAGTATTATCCTTCGTAAAGGACTCAAGACCGGGAAGAAGAAAATCCTCAATGCCTTAGTATATGTCTGCGGACTTGGTCACTATGAGTTATCCATCAATGGAAAGAAGATCGGTGACAGTGAGTTTGCACCATTATGGAGTGAATACGACAAGACCGTTTACTATCAACTCTATGACGTCACCCCATATATAATAAGGAACGCGCGTAATGCTGTCCATGTATTATTGGGTAACGGTATGTTCAACGTCCAGCGACTGGGCAGGTATACCAAGTTGCAAACCTCCTTCGGTGCTCCGAAGCTGATCTTCAAGATGATTGTCAACTACTCCGACGGTACGCAGCAGGTCCTGCGCAGCGATGAGAGTTGGAAATGGTCACTCAGTCCGATTACCTACAACTGTATGTATGGCGGAGAATCCTACGATGCACGTCTGGAGCAGCCAGATGCTTATCTCGGAACGTTTGACGATAAAGGGTGGAAAGAGGCAGCCATCGTAGAGGCTCCTTTAGGGAAGTTACGCATACAGACAGCTCCTCCCGTAAAGATCATGGAGCGTTATGCTATCAAGGAGTGGAATAAGATTCCTGCCGACTCACTGGCCATTGTCAGTGATAAGATGAAACGGGCGGTCGATGCTTCCGCTTTCGTCTGTGACATGGGACAGAACCTTGCCGGATTCCCAGAGATACTCGTTTCGGGAAAGACTGGACAGAAGGTCACCCTATTTGTTGGAGAACGGCTCTTTCCACAAGGATGTGTCGACCAGCGTATGACCGGCAGACAGCACTTTTATGAATATACCTTGAAAGGCGAGGGTCGGGAATACTGGCATCCCCGTTTTGCATACTATGGCTACCGGTATATTCA
The DNA here is from genome assembly GCA_017550455.1 of Prevotella sp. Classification (GTDB taxonomy): domain Bacteria; phylum Bacteroidota; class Bacteroidia; order Bacteroidales; family Bacteroidaceae; genus Prevotella. Next base: position 6,295 of record JAFZPF010000037.1, on the reverse strand, counting down.
GGTGGAAGGTGCTGTATTGGAAGGACAGCCCAATCCCCTGGGATTACCTGTCATCCACCAACTGAGCAGTTGTTTCGTTTATAACAGTGCACCGGAAGGTTCTATGTTTGAGTGTTCCAATGAGTTGTTCACCAAGACCCACCGACTGATTGAGCGGGCTGAGCGCAGTAATATGCAGGCAGTGCTTACCGACTGTCCGCATCGGGAAAAACTCGGTTGGTTGGAACAAGATCATCTGAATGGTCCTTCACTCCTTTACAACTACGACATGACAACCTATATCCCCAAGGTGATACAGGATATCGTGGACAGCCAGAAGGACAATGGTATGGTGCCTACCACCGCACCGCAATACTGTTCTTTCGGCAATCTCTTCGATGACAGTCCGGAATGGGGCTCCACCCTCATCATCCTGCCCTTTATGTATTATGAGCACTATGGTGACAATTCCCTCATCATCAATCACTATGATGCGATGAAGAGATATGTTGACTATCTTACCTCCCGCTCAGAGGATGGAATCGTCAGTCATGGCTTAGGCGACTGGTATGATTATGGTCCCGGTCCGGCAGGATTCTCCCGCAACACCCCGGTACCACTGGTGGCCACATCACACTATATCTTTGATCTCCAACTCCTGCAGAAGGCTGCTGCGATGACGGGTAACAAAAAAGATGAGGATCACTACCACCAACTGACAGAGAAGGTTATCGATGCCTTCCACCGACATTTCTACCATGCCGACTCCTGTTACTACGGTAACAACAGTCAGGCAAGCAATGCGTTGCCATTGTACTTAGGTATTACAGGAAATCATGAGAAAGGTGTTCTGCAGAACTTGATCAACGATATCCATCAGCATGGGAACCGTATCACTACGGGAGACATCAGCAACCGGTATCTCTACCAGACGCTTGCACGTCATGGCTATGACGAACTGATGTATAAGATGTTCAACCATGATGAAGCACCGGGCTATGGGTGTCAGTTAAAATACGATGCCACAACACTGACAGAACAGTGGGATCCTCATTATGGTAATTCCTGGAATCACTTTATGCTCGGACAGATTGATGAATGGCTGTTTAAGTCGATGGCAGGCATCTGTCAACAGCCCGGAACTGTCGGCATGCGCCATCTGCTGATCAATCCGCATTTGGTAGGTGACCTTCAATCAGTGAAAGCCTCAACAGAATGTCTTTATGGAAAGATTACAGTCAGTGTAGAGAATGGAAAGACTACCGTTACACTGCCTGTGGGATGTGATGCAAAGGTTATGACGTCGCAAGGATGGCAGGTGATTGGCAGCGGTACCACTACCTTTGACTATCACCGTTGACAGCATCAAGAAAGAATATCGACTCGTTACCCATATTAAACAATAGGTCGAGGATACTCATATTTGGCAGGAATCCCAACTTCTGTTGGTACACCTGCCAATATTTGTTTGGTGTAAAATCAGGATCGTCCATCGGATGCTTGGGGCGTATCGCATTCCGGAAATCATCATAATCAGTGTGATGTATAGTCTCTGTCTCCATCGGGAGAAAATCTTCCGTTAACACAATCTTCGGATGGATATCCAGGAGTTCACATAATACGCGCGTTATCTCGAGATTGAAATCGAAGAGATAATCCCACCGCTTCTCGAAGAACGGACGGATATCATCCACATAATACTCAAAGAAAGGAGACTCGCCATACGCACTCATCAGCGCATTCCAATGCAAATGTCGCCAGTTGCCATGGTCACTGATACGGAGATCTTTTATCAGACATTTCTCACAGCTCCCCCGCTCTATCGGCACAGTGAGTGCCTGTACCCCCTGCGTGGTAGCTATCAAACACCTGTTACGGTAAGTCTGTTTTATAAAATGCTCATATCTCTCCATAAAGACGGTGGGATAGCTACATAGTTTACTATACCACTGTATCGGTCCGAAATACGTTGTGCTGAGTAATACGTTATCTGTCATGGAAGCTAATGTGTTAAAGGGAACAGGCGATATGCCTTACCGATGATATCATGATACGTCACAACATGTTTCTTTTTCCCCATGTCAACGACATAACAGTTGTGTTCCACACACTGACAATTCTTGCAGCCGCAGGTATTCGGCAATATATAACGGTCTCTTCCTATCACGATCGTATCACCCGGTAGTGAGGTCACCTTACCGATATAGTCGGCATCCGAATGGAACACCAACAGATCACCTTTCACAAAGTTGTTCCTGGATAACTTATTCACCAGCACCCGGTTGTGCTCCTCAAGCTCAGGCTTCAGGGAAGAGTCGTTCACGGTGTATATCGTGAATGCATAAGTTCTTATGGCCAGCATCATCACCGCAGCGATTGCCAGCACCAAAAGAAACTTTAATACATTCTTACCTGTCACCCCATCTCTAAATGATTTATCACAGGGCGTTACCCTTGTTTTGCAGGGACAGGCACATCACAGAGCCAGTCCCCCAGTGTAATCATAACTATGAACTATGAACTCTAAACTATGAACTATTTAATGTTGTCCACCCAACGGTACAGACGGTTCCAGCGGATACCCTTGAAACCACCGCGGTCGGGATCAGAGCTCCACCAGATGAATATCGGCTTACCTACGATATGATCTTCCGGCACGAATCCCCAATAACGAGAGTCAGCAGAGTTATGACGGTTATCACCCATCATCCAATAATAATCCATCGCAAAGGTATACTCCGTAGCTTCCTTACCATCGATAAAGATCTTATTGTCTTTCACCTGTAAGTCGTGATTCTCATACACTTTGATAGGACGCTCATAGATGGCGATATTCTGCATGTTCAGTTGAACGGTCTTTCCCTTCTGAGGAATCCATATCGGACCGTAGTTGTCACGTGTCCATCCGGTCCGTGCATTCAAAGGATACAGGTCACCCACCACAGCCTCGGTATTCAGACGTATCGACTCTGCCAGATTCCGTTTTGAGAGTTCTTTCACCGCACGCTGTGTCAACGGCATATAACCGTTCTGGTTCAAACTGATCAGGTCCTCCATGCTGATACCCAACTCTTTCATCACATCGTCAGACAGTTCTGCTTTCAGTTTTACGAAATAGGTATACTGCACATTATCTGGTTCTTTGTTGGGTTTACCATCCAGATAAACCACACGGTCTTTGATCTGCAGCGTCTGACCGGGCAGTCCCACACAACGTTTTACATAATTCTCCCGACGGTCGGTAGGACGGGTGGTGATACTACCGAAGGTGGGTTGGTTCTCCTTGACATACTCCCGTCCCACCTGGTACACATACTGATAGTAGTCCCACTGCTGCTGGGCATTGAGAGAGTCAACATTGGGTCTTTTCTCCGGGTCCAGCAACTGGTATCCACAACTGTAACACAACTGATAAAAGTCTTGTGCCTGATATACCGGACTGCTTACCAACGTATCACCGGCAGGATAGTTGAACACCACGATATCATTCAGTTCTACATGTCCTAATCCCTTAACCCTACGGTAATCCCAATGGGGCCACTCGATATAACTCTTACACTCGAAGACAGGCAAGGTATGTTGTGTCAGCGGCATGGTCAACGGAGTTTGTGGGATACGTGGTCCGTAGCTGACTTTCGATACGAAAAGGTAATCGCCGGTCAGCAGTGACTTCTCCAATGAGGAAGAAGGTATGACATAGTTCTGGAAGAAGAACAGGTTGATGAAATACACTGCCACTAACGCAAAGACAAGGGCATCCACCCAACTCATGATGAACTTCACCGGTCCTTCCGACTCTTTCCACCACTGCCATTTGATCTTCTTCGTGATATAAACATCAAAGATGAAAGGTACGACGATCAGTCCCAACCAACTCTTTACCCAATACAAGAAGAGAAGATACAGCAGGAGCACAACGATGAACTTCAGCCACTGCACCTTCATATTTAACTTTTTCTTTTTCTTATCTATCATAATCCTAAATACTTACAAACCAACAACTCGTCTACTCGTTTACTCGTTTACTTGTCTACTCGTCTACTTGTCTACTCGTTTACTTGTCTACTCGTTTACTAAAATTCAAACATATCACTGATCGTTAAGAGCCCCTGATGATCCTTGGTATACTCAGCGGCCAGGACAGCTCCCAATGCAAATCCCTTACGTGAATGTGCCTCATGCGATATCGTGATCATATCAGCTTCAGAGTCATAACGGATCGTATGGATACCGGGCACCTCACCACGACGAAGGGAGTCAATCCTCAGGGAACGACTGTCATACGGTTGATTCTCCTGTCCTTTCACCCAGCTGTCCTTACGGTCTAATTCCGCAATCATATCCTCTGCTAATGTGATGGCAGTACCACTGGGTGCATCGATCTTATGGATATGGTGTGTCTCTTCCATATGAACATCATACTGGTTGAAACCGTTCATAATCTTTGCCAGATAACGGTTCACAGCAGAGAAGATGGCAACACCGACGGAGAAGTTGGAGGCCCAGAACAAGGTCTGTCCACCCTCCGAACACATCCTACGCACCTCCTCACCATGGTCTTTCATCCAACCGGTAGAACCACTCACCACCTTCACATTCCTCGCAAAAGCTTTCAAGAAATTACCATAGGCAGCCTGAGGGGCCGTAAACTCAATGGCCACATCGGCAGAAGCAAAGGCTTCACTGTCAAAATCCTCCTGGTTACCGATATCTATTATACTTACAATCTCATGACCACGGTCTTTGGCAATCTGCTCAATCATCTTACCCATCTTACCGTAGCCTATCAATGCAATCTTCATAATCTTCGTAATAACTGTTATTAAACGCTGCAAAGGTAATCATTTTCATACAGATACGTTTGATAATCAACATAAAATAACTCAAAAAAAGGTCAAAAAATTAGCAAACGCCTTTACGGGGCAAAGAAAAAACAATAGAAATAACGCTATTTCCAAAAAAAGATGTAGTTTTGCAGCGGTTTTTAATTTCTTAATACTTATGGAGCAATTACTGCATTATTGCTGGAAACACAAGCTATTCCCGCTACAAACGTTGAAAACGACCGACGGACAGTCAGTAGAAGTTATCGATACGGGACTACACAACCGTCATGCGGGTCCTGATTTCTTCAATGCCAAACTGAAGATCAACGGCACTTTGTGGGTCGGGAATGTAGAAATACATATAAAAGCCAGTGACTGGTATTTGCACGGTCATCATAAAGACCATGCTTATGATAATGTGATACTGCATGTGGCAAGCATCATCGATGCGGTGGTTACCACTGCTGCCGGACGTTTACTGCCACAGTTGCCGCTGACCATCCCGCCGGAGGTTAAGGCACACTACGAGGAACTCCTCACCATCGATGAGTACCCTCCATGTTATAAAGTCATCCCGCAACTGTCACGGCTCACTGTCCATAGTTGGACAAGTGTATTACAGACAGAGCGGTTGGAACAGAAGACAGCAGCCATCGCCGAGCGGGTAAGACGCTGTAACGATGATTGGGAGACAGCCTATTTCATCACCTTGGCACGTAACTTCGGCTTCAGTGTCAACGGAGATGTTTTCGAGCAATGGGCCTTTAACATCCCCTTGCGGGCGACCGACCATCATCGAGACGATCTCTTTCAGATAGAGGCGTTGTTTCTGGGGCAGGCAGGATTGCTGGATCTGCAGATGATTCCTGAACGGTATCAGCAGGATGCCCTGACAGAGGGATACTTCACAAGACTATATCATGAGTATTCCTACCTGCAACATAAATTCACCCTGCAGCCGATAGATGCCTCCAGATGGAAATTCCTACGCTTAAGACCGCAGAACTTCCCGCATATACGGATTGTCCAACTGGCGAATCTCTATTATCACAAGAAGGCGGGACTGCGACAACTGATAGAGTGTGATACCATCGATGAGATCCGGAAACTCCTTGATACGAACGTGACACCATACTGGGAGACACATTTCACCTTTGGGAGCACAACGTGTAAAACGGAGAAGAACCTCTCTCCTAAAACACAGGACCTGCTTATCATCAATACGGTAGTACCTGTACTGTTTGCTTATGGCAGGGCACATGGAAAAGAAGCGTTATGCGACAGGGCTTTCGATATCCTGGAGAACATCAAACCGGAAAATAACTATATCGTCAGGATGTGGGAGATGTGCGGACTGATTGTTACATGTGCCGGTGATAGTCAGGCGCTGATACAACTGAAACGCGAATACTGCGATAAGAGAGACTGTCTGCGCTGCCGCTTCGGATATGAGTATTTGAAGAAGGTTTAGAGTTTAGAGTTTAGGGTTT
>JAFZPF010000036.1 GCA_017550455.1 Prevotella sp. | reverse complement strand
TGCGGTCGTTGTTCTCCTTCTGTGATACCACGCACATAACAGGGACCGAAGTCTTTGTTCTCCCCGAAGAAACGACGAGGAGGAACTTCTCCATGTACCACACACATCGAATCAAAACGGATGCCGTCATCACTCGTTATCGTCACCAAGGGATAACGATAGGGTTGAGTCTCAATCGGATTGTAACAGATGGCATAGCGACCGTCTGCAGTACGTTGTCCCCACTGCTTTCCCCCTGCCATTATTAAAGAAGGTACGCGCACGGGAGTTGACCAGGTCTGTCCTTCATCAGCCGACAAGGCGGCATACGACCACTTCCATAATGCCACAACCTTTCCGTCGGGACGGTGGAAATAATTAGTAGCCTGTACGCGGTTGATGGAATCTTTCAGCGTATAGAAACCGTCAAGCCCCCGATCCTCATCAATCCATTGCAATGTCTTCAGACGGTCGGCAAGTAATGCTTCACATGCTTTTTTGAAACCTTTGTCTTTCGACTGCGTATAAAAAGGATAAGCCGTATTGGATGCATCCCAGGTGGTATGTGAAGAATAACGGATAAAATAGATAGGACCTAGTGTACCATCGGGATAAATCTCCCTGACAACGCGCCCGATTCCTCCTTCTTTGAAAGGATCATAGCTATGTCCATAAAACGCCAACAACAGCAGTCGTCCGTCGGGAGCTGTATAGAAACCCATTCTTTGGTGCATGATATAACCATAATATGGTTTCGGAAAGGTTACACCTTTCGGAGCTTTATAGGGAGGGAATGCAACGATAGGCTTTGACCAATGACGTCCGTCATCAGAGGTGACAAGAAGCGTCTGTCCCGGTGGCTGATGCTCGTCAGAGGGATTGGAAAGATATTCCAAATAGAATCGTCCTCTCCAATAAGTGATATTAGGTGCATGGTTGTAGGTCCACCCATGATCATCAGCTTCTTCCGGATGGGTTCTGTTGGCTCGCATCACTTGGATATTCTCTGTCCCTATGGCATAGCGGAATCCGCCCTCATGAAGTCTCGGATTACAGATTTCGCCACCTATATAGGCCACAGGCTCTGTGACTGTACCCGTTTGTGCGAAAACATTTAATAGACAGACATTCAACAACATAGTAAGTAAAGCACGTACTCTTCCCATAGATATCGTTACAAATAATGAAAAAAATTTTCAACAAAATTAGATATTTTATTTGAAGATACAAAAAAAAAATCTAACTTTGCATCCGATTGAAGAGGAAAAATGATTTAAAATATATCAATAGTATCTATTTTTTTTATTCAATAATGATAACCATGAGAAAAAAGATCGGAATTTTTTACCAATGCTCAATGTGGCTACGATCGTTGGCTATAGTGGCGCTTTTTGCGGTGCCCTTTGCCATGATGCAAGCCGGTGAGCCCTTGGTTTCTCCGCGGGAGGCATTGCAACCAAAGCCTGCCGACAGTAAGATCACGGGGCAAGTTCTTGACGAGAACGGTGAGCCTCTGATTGGTGTCACGGTAACAGTGAAAGGTACTAATGTAGTAGCTATCACCGATTTCGACGGTAACTTCACCATCACACCACCGTCCGCCAATGATGTATTACAGTTCAGCTACTTAGGCTACAAACTCAAGGAGACACGTGCATCCAATGGTATGCAGGTACGTATGGAGCCTGAGGACACAGCCCTCAGTGAAGTAGTTGTCACAGCCCTTGGTATTAAGAAAGAGGCTAAATCGCTTTCTTACAATGTGCAACAGATCAACAGTGACGGTATCATGAAGGTGCAGGATGCAAACTTCGTGAATTCGCTTAATGGTAAGGTTGCAGGTGTACAGATCAATGCCAATGCCTCCGGTATCGGTGGATCGTCACGTGTCGTGATGCGTGGTGCCAAATCTATCGAGGGTAATAACAATGTGCTTTACGTTATTGATGGTATCCCCATGGACAACCATCAGAGTGGTCTCGACGAAGGTGCTTTGGCTTTTAGCGGAAACGGACAGACAGGTGATGCTACAGCCATGCTGAATCCTGATGACATTGAGAGCATCTCAGCATTGACAGGACCGTCAGCAGCTGCTTTGTATGGTTCTGCTGCTTCTAACGGTGTCATCCTGATTACCACGAAGAAAGGTGTAGGTGGAAAAACAGACATCGTGTATAACGGCAGTTTCCAGTTCTCCAACCCACTGCTGCTTCCGAAATTCCAAAATGAATACGGACAGAATGAGATAGGTAGTTACTACAGTTGGGGTGACAAGCTCGCTGCTCCAAGCGATTATGATCCTGCCGATTTCTTCCGTACAGCTACCAACTTCACCAACTCGGTGTCTATCTCTACCGGTACTGACAAGAACCAGACATATGCTTCTATCGGTGCCACCAATGCGGGTGGTATCATCCACAACAACGACTTCAACCGTTACAACCTCTCTATCCGCAACACATCAAAGCTCTTTAATAATAAGGTAACACTCGACCTGAGCTACATGATGTCAAGTGTCAAGGAGAACAACATGATAACCCAGGGACAGTATTTCAACCCGTTGGTTCCTCTGTATCTGTTCCCTGCCGGTGGCGACTGGACCGCCGTACAGTATTATGAGCGTTATGACGGTACACGTAACTTCGCCACACAGTTCTGGCCCTACGGCAGACAGGCAATGTCTATGCAGAACCCCTATTGGATTACTGAGCATAACAACTTCACGAACCATAAGTTCCGCAACACCTTTACAGCATCTGCCAAGTGGGATCTCACCGGATGGCTGTCACTGACCGGCCGTGTGAAATACGACAACAATGATGTGAAGAATGAATCCAAATATGATGCAGGCACCGATCTGCAGTTCGCGTCCAAGTACGGTCACTATGGCTATACACACCATCAGTACACACAGTATTTCGCAGAGGCATTTGCTACCATCAACAAATACTGGAATGAGAACACCTGGAGTCTTACTGCAGTATTTGGTACCAGCTATGACAAGCGTGACGACAAATATATGAGTTTTGACGGACACCTTGCGCAAATGGCCAACATCTTCTCTTTCCGTAATGTAGAATCAGGCGGTGCTACTAAATACAACCAGGATTCACAGCCATGGAAGAAGATCGGTGTTTATGGTAGTGCACAGCTTGGTTTCAAAGGAATGCTCTATCTGGATGTCACCGCACGTAATGACTGGGCTTCTAAGCTGGCCCTTGCCGATGACTCCTATTTCTATTGGTCAGCAGGTCTTTCCGGCATCCTGACAGAGATGGCACCTTCCATCAAGGGTGATTTCCTCAACTACATGAAATGGCGTATCTCTTACGCTGAGGTAGGTAACGACCCATGGGCTTACGGATTGACAATCCCGACTTACAGCATCTCTGCTGCAGGTGTGAACACCTCTACCACAATGTACAACCCCGACTTGACGGCAGAGCTTACCAAGTCTTGGGAAGCTGGTATCGACCTTGTCTTACTGAAGAACAAACTGAAGTTGAATGCCACGGTTTATTATTCCCGTACATACAACCAGTTCTTTAACATCGACCTGCCCGCTTCTTCCGGTTATACCAACACATGGGTTAACGGTGGTCGTGTAGATAACAAGGGTATCGAGTTGACAGCCCGTTTCAACCAGCCACTCGGACCGGTAAAATGGGAGACCTATCTTACTTGGACACTGAACCGCAACGAGATCAAGGAATTGCTTCCTTACTGGAAGAACCCAGAAGATGGCACCGTTTACAGTCTGCATGAGATCGACAAGGGTGGTCTCAGCGGTTATAAGATGCATCTTGCTGAGGGAGGTACCATGTCTGATATCTATGTCAACCAATTAGCAGTTGACGAGCACGGTGCTTTCTATGTGGATCCACAGAGTCATACCCTCCGTACGGATGACTACAACTATGTGAAAGCCGGTCATGCAGCGCCTAACTATAACCTTGCCTGGGGTAACGAGTTCTCCTGGAAGGGACTCAGCTTAGGTGTGCAGTTCGCATTCCGTCAGGGTGGTGTCGTTGTTTCCAACACACAGGCAGTGATGGATGCCTTCGGTGTTTCTCAGGAAACTGCCGATGCCCGTAATGCTGGTGGTGTGATGATCAACGGTGCTTTGTTCAATGCTGTTGATTACTACCAGACAGTTGCCGGCAACAGCAGCTTCATTGGTTCACAATATGTCTATAGTGCTACCAACCTGCGACTCGCTGAACTCTCTTTGGGTTACGACTTCCCTGTACAGAAATGGCAGAACGTTATCAAAGGTCTCAACCTTTCGTTTGTTGCACACAATCCTTGGCTGATCTACTGCAAGGCTCCGTTCGATCCTGAGGTAGTGGCTAATACAGGAACATACGCTCAGGGTCTGGACTATTTCATGCAGCCCAGCCTCCGTACATTTGGATTGTCTGTTAAAGTCAGATTCTAAACCATGAAAGGAGATAACAAGATGAAAAAGAATATTATCATTTATACAATACTTGGCTTGCTGACAATTGCTTTTGCCAGTTCATGTACAGACGATTTCGAACAACTGAACACCAGCAAGCATGCCGCCACGGATGCCGATATGGAGAAAGACGGCAAGGCGGTAGGTGCCCGATTCAACCAGATGATCAACCGTATTTCGGTGATGCTGATCGGTGGTGATCAAGATGATGAATTTGCATCTACAGGTTCTTATCAGCACCAGATAGGTATCAGTGCCGATGCATATTCAGGATATATCGGTCATACCGCCGGATGGGCAACAGGACAATACAACGGAACCTACTACTTCGGTAAGGGTGACGAATGGGGCAACGCTATGTTTAAGATGGGCTTTGTGCAGATTATGCCGGCATGGGCACGTATGCACGAAAAGGCACTGGAGCAGAACCAGCCACAGATTGCTGCGTTGGGTAACATCGTTAAAGTGCTGGCCATGCACCGTGTAGCCGACCACTATGGTCCTATCCCTTATGTTAACTATCAGCTAGGTGCTGTCGGACAAGCTTATGATGCACTCGACAAGGTATATGACAAGTTCTTCCAAGAGCTCGATGAAGCTATTGAGGTTCTCACTCCGTATGCCATGGAAGGTGCTTCAGCACTCGAAGACTACGATCCTATCTTCAAAGGAAATATCAAGAAGTGGGTAAAACTGGCAAACACCCTTCGTCTGCGTCTTGCCATTCGTGTGGTTTATGCTAACGAAAGCTTAGCTAAAACAGAGGCAGAGAAGTCTGCACAGAACACGATCGGTTTCCTTGATGCAGCTGATGAGCGTGGCATCTACCCCGGTGACAATATCACCAATCCTATCTGGCAACAGGCTTACGAATGGAATGAGAACCGTATGAGTGCACCGATGGATTCTTATCTGAACGGTTATAACGATCCGCGTATCTCTAAATACTTCGTTGCTGCCGGTGATGGCAAATTCCATGGTGTACGTCAGGGTATCTTTGCAGCCGGTGCAAACCAAGATAATTACACCGGTGACAAGATTTCCAATGTGAATCTTACTAAGAACTCACCCGTTCTCTTTATGGATGCTTCTGAGTCATTCTTCCTTCGTGCAGAAGCTGCTTTACGTGGCTGGAACATGAACGGTACCGCTCAGGAATTCTACGAAAAGGGTATCCGCATGTCTATGGATGAGAACGGTGTTAGCCAAGGCGTCGATGCATACGTGTCGAACAGTACTGCCACACCTGCTGCCTTCGAGGATAATGCAGGTAGTGATAATGCAGCCGCACCAAGTACTATTACAATTGCATGGAACGACGGTGACAGCTTTGAGATGAAACTCGAGCGTATCATCGTTCAGAAGTGGATTGCCAACTGGGGTAACTCTTGCGAGGCTTGGTCGGAATATCGCCGCACCGGTTATCCGAAGATGTTCCCTGTGAAATTCAACTATAGTCAGGGGGCTGTCAGCAGCGATCTCCAGATCCGCCGCATGCCTTATCCACGTACGGAATACAATACCAACCGCGAAGCTGTCATGGCTGCTGCCAGTCTGTTAGGCGGTGCCGACAACTGTGGTACAAAACTCTGGTGGGATAAGAAAGCTCATTAATCAATATAAATACATTTTTATACAGAAAGAGTATGAAATACAAGAATATATTCAGTGTTGCGGTCCTCACCCTTCTCGCATTCACCGCTTTGAACAGCTGTGATACAGATGCAGAGAAACTGATCATCCAGGAGCCGTACACATACGACGATCAATATTATGAGAATCTGCGTGCATGGAAGCAGACACCCCATGAGATTACCTATGGTTACTACGCTTCCTACACCAATGCAAAGAATCCCACCTCGTACGGTGAGCGTTTTCTCGGATTACCCGATAGTATAGACATTGTCAACCTCTGGTCGGCAATTCCCACACCGGAAGATTGGCCGGTAGCTTATGAGGATATGGTTTATTGCCAGAAGATGAAAGGCACCCGTTTTGTGATGCATGCCGATGCTGCCCACTACAATCACACCTGTTATGCCCGTGAGTACAACGAGGCAAAGGGTGAGTTCGAGTTTGTCTTAGACAGCCTTGGTAATCCTAAGATCATCAAGACGGTGGCCACCGATTCCATGTCTATCGTCTATTATGCCCGCTGGGCTGTTGACACACTGGTGCAGTGCGGTCTCGACGGTGTGGACTTCGACTACGAGGGATGGGATGGCACGAACATCACCATCGTAGCTAAGGAGTGTGATAAATATCTCGGACCTAATGGTAAGTGGCCGGAGAAACTGTTTATCATCGACTGGTTCAACAGTGCTCCACCAGAAGGTACCGAGCCTTATACCGACTGGTATGTCCGTCAGGCATATACCTGGCAGATCGGATTCCAGACAGGTTCCGGCGGTCGCCCCATCGAGAAAACAGTGCTCTGTGAGAGTACCGGTGCCGAGTCTGAGAACGGCGGTAAGGACGGTGCTATGATCAGGGATTACGCCAGATGGGAGCCCGCCACCGGACATAAGGGCGGTACGGGTGCCTACTATATGGACTACAACTACATGTCCACTTCGGGCATCCCCTACAAAGAGTTCCGCGAGGCTATTCAGATCATGAATCCTGCCGTACATAAGTAATCGACTATTTCATTGACTATAAATAAAGAAACTATGAATATTAAATATCATATCATATCTGCAGCTTTGCTCTTACTCATGGGAGGTGCCATGGTTACCTCTTGTAAGAACGACGGCGGCTTTGACTACGACCACGCAGGCTTCTATATTTCTGATACTGAAGCATCACCTGTGGTAACCTTTGCAGTCGAGGATACACCGGCAAGCTACAATCTCACCGTACAGTCAACAAAACAGGTTGACAACGATGTGAATGTCACTCTGGCACTCGACCTGGCGAAGGTGGAGGAATATAACAAGATCAATGGTACATCCTACCAGCAGATTCCCGCCAATGCTGTTCAACTGGAGAATACCCAGGTGACTATCAAGGCAGGCACTGCCATGTCTACCAGTACTGTTGTAAAGGTGGTGAGCACGGAAGATTTCATCGAAGGTGTCACCTATGTCATTCCAGTGACCGTGACAAATGTCAGTGGTTCTGACGACGAGGTGCTTCCAGGGTCGAAGACCATCTACCTGAGAATCTCCCGTATCATTAACTTCTTCTCCATCCAAGCGAACTCAGGCGCCTCCAGTAATTTTATCTTCGAAAAGACTATCCCACTGTCAACACTGACCTACGAGATGAGAATCTATCCGCAGGGCTTGAATCGCACCAACTACCCGCAGCGTTTCCTGGCACTCGAGCAAGCTGACGAGTCGAAGTCTCTGCTGCTCCGTTTCAACGAGGCTAACTCTGATAACAAACTGCAAGTTAAGTTAGCTGGAAATACCTTCCTCTCTAACACCGAGTTTGAGAACGGACAGTGGTACCTGCTCTCCATCGTCTGCGACGGTAGCAACGTCTCTCTCTATGTGAATGGTGAGTTGGATGCCTCTATTAGTGGCTCTATCGAAGGAGGTTCTCTTAACTTCCAGCGCTACGAGATGGGTATGTCTTGGACTAACTATCCTCGCCAGCAGTTCTTCGCCCACCGCTTTAGCGAGATCCGTATCTGGGACTATGCACGCTCCGCTACTGAGATCAGGGGCAGTATGTGTGCTGTCGATCCTAAGAGTGAAGGTTTGAAGGCTTACTGGAAGTTCAACGAGGGTGAAGGCTATATCTTCAAGGATTCCTCCGGCAACGGTTTTGACATGGATTGGAGTAAGACCAAGCGTGAAAAGCGTGAAAATCAAGGTCTAGTGGATACACCGGAGGCAGCCAATGCCATCCAGTGGGTAAAAGATGATATCAATAAGTGTGTTCAATAAATGAAAAGGAGGAAACATTTTATGAAAAAGAACATATTTAGGTTTTTAGCTTATAGCTTTGTTGCCGTAGCTGCGCTGACCCTCGGGTCGTGCGGCGACGACGACAAATACGATGTGGAGGGAAATCCCGACAACCTGATATATTTTAAGGCCGGTGAAGTAAACTCTAATGTATTTACGGCAGATGTGCGTCACACACCTGTTGGAGACTATAGTAACTTGAACATCAAGATTCCTGTGTTTGTACAACGTTCTGTCAGCAATAATACAATGGTGACGGTAGCCTTGGATAATACCTTGGTGGAAGGGTACAACAAGCAGAATGGTACAGACTATCCTGTTCTTCCAGACAATGCCATCGAAATACTGAAAACGACGGTGACCTTAGGAACAGACGCATACACTTCAACCGATTCTATCGAGGCTCGTTTGGTGGAGGCTCAGTTACCTTCACTTACAGAGCCAGAGTATCTTACTGCTTTCCGCATCGTGGATGTCAATGGCAGCGGCACAGCCAGTATCGAACGTGGAGTGATCTACGTGAAGGTGCAGACCGGCACCGACTATATCCATGTGAACAGCACTGATGAGATAAAGAGCATGATTGCCCATACCCCCATCGGTCCAATCGGTAATGTGGGTATTGACCTCCCTGCATACGTCAATCAGGCAGCCAAGGTAGGTGTTACGGCAACTATCGCCGTTGATAACTCTTTGGTTTTGGCGTATAATGCCGAGCACGGTACCAACTATCCGGAGGCACCAAGCGGTGTGCTGAACATTGAGAATGCTTCTGTGACTATTGCTGCCGGAGAGACGACCTCTTCTACGAACTTCAAGGCTTCTATCCCCGATGATAAGAAAGCACAGCTGACTAATCCACAGTATATCATCCCGTTGCGCATCACAGCGAAGCGCACCGATGGTACCACGGTGGATAAAGCTGGTGTCGTATATCTGATCTTCACCACTGAAGAGAAACTGATTAACTCCGGTGCCGGCACAAGCCAGATGAAAGCTGCTCAAGTATCTACAAGTGTTATGCGTACATGGTCGGTTGATACCAATGAATCATTCAATAGTGTAACGGATAACAGACAAGGTTCTTATTGGGATCCACCTACTAATCCTTCGACATGGGTTATTGACATGATGGAGGTGAAGAACTTTGCCGGTCTCTCTGTCCGATCTTATTATTCCAATTATGGAGCAATCTACGGACTGAGTGATGCTAAGATTGAACTCAGTGAGGATGGCAGTAACTGGATCAATTGTGGTACTGCAACCTATAACGATATGGCATACGAGAACCCATATCAGATTGTAACACTTTACGGAACGGTTCCCGCACGTTACATCAAGATGACCCTGTCGTGGAACTACTTTAATTACGCAGCGTTGTCAGAACTACGTGTATATGCAGAATAATCGATGATCAAATGACTATCAAACGATTATTGACAATATCTTTTATATTCCTGGGCTTTGCTACCGGCAAAGCTCAGGAATCTGTTTTCTTGGAATCATTCCAATACGACAAGCGTATCCACGACTTTGGGACCATCTATGAGAAAGACGGTAAGGTGAGTCATACGTTTGTCTTTACCAACAAGAGTAAGGAGATTGTTACTGTTAACGATGTAAATGCCTGGTGTGGTTGTGCAACGGCAGCTTTTTCGAAGGAACCGGTACGTCCGGGTAAAACCACAAAGGTGACGATCACTTTTAACCCCGACCACCGTCCTGGCAAGTTCTCGAAAGAGGCCGTGTTGATGCTCAACGGGGGAAAGTATTATACCCGTATATGGGTGAAAGGTGATGTGATAGGCATGAAGCACCCCGTAACCGAGGATCACCCATACGCTTACGGCAGCGGTTTGTATATGAGTCATCAAGTGCTGCCCTTCCCACCCATGAAGGTGGGTGATGAGGATGCTGTGCGTCTGTTGGTGGCCAACGACACGAAGAAAACGATGACGGTGGAGTTTATCCGCCGACCGAACAACCGTGTGTTGCAGTTTCCAAAGCGTCTCGTACTCAAGCCGGGAGAGAGCACCAAGGTGTTTGCCCGCTACAAGATCCTG
>JAFZPF010000035.1 GCA_017550455.1 Prevotella sp. | reverse complement strand
TAGTTCTTACTATTGGCATTTGGCAAATCTCCCAACCAACACAACAATCGCTGAAATAAAGCTGTCTGGTCTGTCTGACCGGTAGGATCAGCACCATAATCCAAAACATTGAGTGTCGCCACCGCCATGTCTTGAGTGGGGTAGTCTTTATTCTGAATTATCTGATAATGTGGAGTTATGTCATCTGCCGTTGCCGCCAGATGAAACCCAAGAAGCGCAAAAATTGCTAGTACTCTAAATGTCATGGTGTTTTATCTGTAATTTATAAAGTTGCAAAACAGTTTGCGAGCTACCTCTGTTACCGCTTCCTCAGACAAGAGATTATCTGCTATGTCGAGAGTGGAGAATATTATTTTCCCTTTTCCATAAGGTATTACACCAACAGCGGTACCAAGATGAAAAGGCCAGCTACGATAAGAACCTACGACCATATCTTCCCCGTGCAACATATACCCCAAACGGTTGTCTCCTTGGTGAACAATAGCCTGATAAGGCCAGTTCATAGCTGTGTTTACAGGTAATCCACTAAAGAGCGGATGATCTTTTACGAAGTGAATGCCGCCTATCCAGTTCTGACCAACACTGTAGTAACCTTCATATTTCAATCCGGCAAAATCCGCAACAGACTGCATCCAGGTTTCTGATTGCCCGAGAAGTATCACCGTCGTCCCATCGTTATGAGCTCTATCCAAAATAGAGTTGACTGGAATTGACATATTATCAGGCATTGACCACACTAACTTAATTTCCCCATTAGGGGAGATTTGCCGGTATTCTATATGGATTTTAACGGGTTCTCCTGCCTTCATTTTAACAGGACGTGTTTCTACAAGTGGATTGTTATTGTTCCATTTGTCAATGAGACGTTGCCCATCTATGTCAAGACGAACACCATTGTGTGATTGTATTCCGATTAGATACATTCCTGTTTTTTCTGGAATGATTTCCCCTTCCCAAACAGCAGAGAATTTTTCATTGGCAGGAATACACTCGTCAGGTTGAGCACCATCTGTGAATAGACGTTTAATACAGATATCCTTTGTCGTCTTTAAGGGCTTGCGCATATCGTCATCTCCAAACCATGTCACTTTTAGATTTTGCAGATTCTTAGCATCAACACATACAGGTTCGTCTAATAATGAACGGTTAACTACAAGCCAATCCAATTTTCCCGGGGACTCGGAAAACGGTAGAAGAGGTTTTCCCGTTTGTTGTAGATAGAATCTCGCTACAGGATCATCTGGGTAGCCGTAATAAGCTCCTTTCCCCTGGAAGTCTGAACTCGTCCAATGTACACCCAATACTTCGTCATGGCCAGAACAAACCTCCAAACCGTCTGATGTGGATAACTGTGCCTCTAATCGGTAAACACCTTCTTTTTCTGCAAGAGACACTTTTATTCCTTCTACTAATAATTGACCATAGACATCACCACCTTGAATGTGAACATTTTTGGTGTTTATATGTTGACGTTGACCATCTGGTGATATCAGATAGAGATGTACCTTAAATTCTCCTCTGATATCTTTCTCATTAATGATCCATAGATCAACAAGAGCCTCACCTGGCATGCGTACCACTTGATTACGGGTGGTGACAGCTATATATAGTGGTTGATTGTAGTATGACAAAACATCTGTATCACCTTTAGGATTTCGGTAAATATCAACGATGCCGGAATGGTTATCGTATGGCATAGACTCCCAACCGTTAATCACGTAACAATCGCCTATATTTTGCATTCGCATTCCTTGTATTCTACGGCCCTGATGTTCAAATTGTACATTGCCCATAGTTCGAGTAAGATCGTCAATGTTGCCAAAATGGGTACTCAATTTCTTTTCCTCGAAGAATTGACGGAAGCAATTGTATTGATGTTCCCAAAATCGGCCGTCCCAGCCCATTTGTCTTGTTTTATGTATTTCTTCATGAATCTGTTGAATACGAGGTGGTGTGCTAATGGCTCCTTCTTCACCACGCATAAAGATTTCTGTCCTGTTATCTGTGTACATGAGATTCTGGGTCGGACTCTTATAATAATTTTCCTCATAGGTTGATGGCCCACCAGCACGGTGGTTATCAAACCATCCACGTCTGTATAATGTGGTGTCAAAGGGTTGCATGTTCGCTTTTGAGTCTTCATCGCTATTCTCTTTTCCTGCCCATCCAGAGGTAAAGGTCATCGTGCGACTGGGATCTATGAGATGAGCCTTTCTCATATCGTCCATACGAAGGGCAACCAATGTGGAATCTTTAGTGAGTGGTCCCCCAAACTCATTGATTAAGTTATAGATAATAAGACTGGGATGACTGCGATCGCGTTTGATCATCCTATGAAGTTTTTCGTTCACCAGAGCACGTATAAAAGGATCGTTAGGGGCTGAGTGAAAGGCTCCTGGCTCTTCGTAATAGAGAAGACCGAGCGAGTCGGCTGCCTCTAACACAACAGGAGAACCAATGGACCTGTGAAAGTTAAGCATGTTCAATCCCAACTGCTTAGCAGTAATAACCTGGCGTGCAGCCACCTCTTTTGTCGCTATCAACCCTGTTGAAGGGAAATATCCCCAACTGATAGCACTGCGCAACACTATCCGTTTACCATTGAGTCGAAGAATTGCGTCTTTCCCGATGCCTTCTGCCTGAAACCATCTGAAACCGAATGTTTGTTCGTAATTATCAGTTACTTTTCCCCCTTTTTTCAGTGCAATCCTACAGACGTAAAGGTTGGGAGAGTCGATATCCCATAGTTTTGCATCTGGTATTTCAATAGGAACTTCTAATGTTTGCTCTCCTTTCCCAATTCTTATGTTTTTTACGGTTTTGCTATAAACAACGCTATAAGGATGTCGTCGTTCGCAGACGTTTATTTCTATTCCGTGATGATTATTTTGACTTTTTTCATTAGTGAGTGTAATGATAGCATTAACCCTATGTAAATCTGGCGTATTCTGAATATATACATCATCGATGTGAATATCTGATGGAAGACATTCTATCCTGACACGTCCAATAATACCACCAAATCCTCTTCCCGGGGGTATAGGATAGTCACCCCAATGCATCATTGTGAAGTCTTGCCAATGGAAATTTCCACCAGGATTTGTTACACGAATGGCTAGGAGCTGTTCTTTACCATATCGTACAGCATCGGTAATATCCGCATCGAATGGTGACTCTCCTACAAGATCGTATGCTACCAACCTTCCATCAAGATATACTTCAGCGCGCATCCTAACAGACTCAAAGTATATCTTAATGCGCCGGCCTCGCATTTCTTTAGGTATTTTAATCGTACGCCACCACCAACTGACACCAGCCAAATCTTCTGGCTGAGGCTGCGTTCTTTGCGTAAGATATTGTTCTACCGTACCTGGTACGCATACCGATTTTCCGATTAAGGGATCCTTAAGTAATTGCCATCCACCCGTTGGGATGTTTTGGGGAAGTACAGATAGATCCTTTGTTTCATTAGGAAGAAAAAGATGATCGTTTTTCCATGTCGCTTCTCGGTCTATCCATAGCCTCCACCCGCTTCCATTCAGTGGTATCGTGTAACGTCCTTGAAGAGCAGCGTTTGCAGTACCTGTCAGTAGAAAGCAAAGAGCTGTTATGCATATAATGATTTTGTCCATATATTTTTTTTGCAAAGATATATAATATAACTATGCCTGAAACTGTTCGAGTTACAATTAGGTTACGTCATATTGTTTTTTTTATTACGTCATGGTTACGTCATTATTATTTATGCTTTGATTAATAGCTACTTATGTAATAATAAAGGTGTTAGAAGAACGTCGGACAGGCAGTAAACACACCTTATTATATATCTATATAAATATCCCGAACGGATAAGTGCCGTTCGGGATTAAAGTATATTGATTGATCTTTATATCTATGGTTTTTTAACCATACAGCACAAACGATAATTATTCCCAAGAGTCTTCTGCAATAATCGTTGTGGCTGCATTTGCCCATACGAAATTATCACGTAAGATAGCCGTTGACGGTTTCCAATCAAATGTCTTCGTGCTTTTCAGCCATTCATCACTGGTAGCTGTGAGTCCTGCGAGATAATCTGCCAAATGCATGTTCACAACATGTTGTGGGTCTGGGTTCTTGAAGTATTCCATATATTCTGAACGTACATACAACGTACATGTCTTTGGAACCGCATTATTTGGAATATTTAAGAATACTCCCGAGTTTGTTGTCGGCTGGCTCGGAGAACGTGCTACATTCAATATCTGCAAGGGTAAACTTTGAATATGTATCTTTCTTATACCCGAACATTTTTCAAATGATGAGCCGTAAAGATATTGTAAAGTACTTGGAAGCCATATCTCATTGAGCTTGCTGTCATTGTTAAAGAAGTGATTGCAGATATATGTAACACCTTCATGGAATTTTGCACTTGTCAACTCAGTACATCCCTGACAAACTCGCTCGCCATTAGTACGCATTGCTTTCGGGAAGACGATACTGCGTAGTAAGTTGCAACCATTAAACTGATTGGCTGCCATATTCTCATTGGTTACTTCTGTAAGATCCAAATGTTGCAGATTATATCCCTTTCCTGATGTACACATGTTTTTGAGTAATGACCAGTCGCTATTGCTAAGATTACCCTTCAGTTCCAAACTGGTAATACTTGCTACACTTTCGAATATGCTGTCTTGGACTAAGTTGTTCAGGGTCTGCTGCAGAGAACCTGTTACGATGATAAGTGTTCCGGCAGCTTCAATCACGGTGACCTTATCGGCTTTCCCTTCGTTTCCTGCCGGGAATACCTTAATGACAGCTGCACGAGAACGTAAGGTTGGATTAGCATCATATGTTAACAGTATCTGGGACGGCATTTTCTTATTGACGATACGTATCCAATCAAGTTCTCCACCTGTCGTAGATTCGACCTTGGCATCCCAGTCGTCGACCATTGACTGGAATTTCACAGATAGGGTTCCACCTAATTTATCTAATGTCTCTTTTAGAACATCTTTATTGGTAATTGTTACGGTAACTCCCTCTGCTGCTGACTGTGTGACTACAATTTCTGTTCCTACATTGTGATCTGCTTTGGCACAAACCTTGATAGTCGCACTACGTTCACCTCCGGTATTCTCTTCAACATTAAGGATATATCCAGAACCATCTTCGTTCTTCTCGAACGAGAGCCACCCACGTTCAGTACTAGGAATGTCGATGGTGAGTTGGTCAACAACGCTGATAACATTCTCTGTCTCAAGATTCAATTGTATCTGCTGTGCGTGTGCAGTGAGCTTTTCCAGTTGTGCGGCATTGGTTACTCTGATTACAGGTTTTGCTAATCCATACTGGAATACGTTCATCGCAGCCTTTGTTTCCTTGTTGTTTTTATCCATGATCGTGATGGAACCTTTTCTGATATCGAATTTCTCATTGGCATCAATTTTCAGCCAGATTCTTCCATCAATCATAGAACGGGTTAAGACCTTGGCTTGATTCTCTGTCCGCGAAATCCATTTCCCACCATCTGATTGTATCTGTACGTCGTAGTCATCAACATTATAACGGAAGTCAATTGGCACGATATGCTCGTCAGAGGAAAGATTTTCTAGAGCCTTTGGATCTGTCAATACAACAGCATCTTTCTGGGCTTGATAAACAGTGAATGTCTCTGAGAACTGTCCGGAATTGAGCACAAATTCTGCGCGACGTGCGTCATAATCGTTATTGCTGGCAGCTGCCACCCATACACGGATGCTATCACCATAATGGCCTTCACGCTGGAAGAGTGTCAACCATGAATAATCAACACCAGCTTCGGCAGTAAGATCTACTGTCCAATCCTGATTTGCATTAAACAGTAAGACTTGAGCCGTATTACCAGCAGATGTAAAACTGAATGAGTGGGGATCTGTGAGAATCTCCAGCTTAGGTTCCAACACAGGGGTTACGGGAACCACTTCCTCGTCTTTGTCGCTACATGCAGAGATTGCAAAGACCAGTAATCCCAGTAGTCCTAATTTATATATACTTATTGCTTTCATAATGATTCAATTATTAACGTTTGAATTCTTCTCTTATCACATCGAGCAATTGCATACCAAAACCCTTTCCAAAATAAGGATCGGTGGGCTCCAGTGCAGTTGCCCATGTCCAGTCATTGAATGAGTCGATGAATACCAACTTGTTATTTCCTAAATTCATCTTTGCTACATTGCACATGGTGCGGAATGTATTGACGTCGTAATTCATCAGTGGATAGTTGTACCGATCGGTTCCTTGGTTGGATAGCCAAGCATTAAAACCTGGTGATATGTTTGGGACGAAATCAATATTGTAGTTAGACAATGCCCATTCGCGATTATACTTCCAATTCTCATTGATGCTCTGTGGGTAAAGATATGCTCGCTGCTGAAGCGTCTGGTTATACATGTTGTTCATGAATAGTGCGTCGACACCGCCTGTGAGGAAGAAATTCTCAAAGCGGGCAGTCGGAGTCCAACAGTTCTGACGAGCTACCAGATATATCTCTTTGCCAGATACTTCACGTACTACAGCCCTAATACTGTCGTAGACGGCTTTTGAATCACGACAGTGGAGATCTTGCGGATTCAAGACTATGATTAATGGTTTCCCGTCAACATGGTAATAGAGTGTGTCGTCGGTAAAGAACCGATTAGCAAGTCCACGGAAATAATTGACTAATTTTTCCATGCGTGGGGAGTAACCGTTCGCGTCTGTATCATCTTCAAGCATGATTGTGGCAGAGGTTCCGCTTGCTACTTCCGATGGCTGCACCTGTGTACAGAACTTGAAGTTGCCCCAGTGAATTAGATCGAGAGAGTTCTCATGCATACCCTCGGCATAGTTGTAAAAATTAAGGGTACCCTGATTGAGATAGTTCATTTGATTGGCATCATAATTGATCTTGGGTAGAATAAAGAAATTAATTCCACCTTCCACAGCCCAGTTGATATGCTGTTGGATGAGATCAACAGTGTTGACCGTGTTAAGATCGTAAGAGTAATATCCTAAGACCGGGCGTACATTTGGACAGAGTTGAGGATAGGGCGTTGCATCGGGGTCATATTCGCTGATGAGCCTTCGGTAACGGGCTGTGTCATTTGAATATGGGTTGTTTGTATAGAATGCACCTACACCAATACCATCAACAGGAGCAATCTCAGAAATCTGGTAATTCAGAGAGTAGTCCTCAATGGATGGTCCTTCCTCTTGCTGACAGGATAGTAGCATCAGTGTGCCGACTGACAGAAACAGAAATGATTTGATTAATTTTATTGTCTTCATAATCGATAATTCTCTAATTGTTATTCTACTACGTATGTACAGATGGTACTTCGTACTTCCATTTGGAATGCCCTCTTAAGAATGTCAAGGTCGGTATCATTGGCTGTATAAGAAACGGTACGTCGGGCAACACGAAGGAAATCTTCCCATGTTTTTCCATAATACTTGGCCTGCATATCCATGTTGAAGTCAATATAGTGGAGTGATCGATACCATGCTATGGTTTCTGCCTTGTTGGGTATGCGCTTAGCAAATTGTAATAAAGTGAAGATATTGTCTCCCCATCTTCCTTCATTCCCTTCTGGACTTTTTGCCTGCAGATTAGCCACGGCAGCATCGTATGCGGTACGGTTCGTCTGTCGTTCGGCATCTGTAAATACAAGTCGTTCGGGGTACAGATAATAAGGATCACCTCCCTCTTCATAGGCTTGGCCTCCATTGAGGAACAGTGGCGGGAAATTAAGATTACGTGTACGACGCTCTAAACGCCAAGCACCGAGTCCGTCCATAAATCCAGCAAAGTAACGTTGCTTATAGATTTGGTCCAGTTTTCCTTCTACGCCATTGGCTCCGTCAATCTTTGCTGTGAACAAGCGACGTGTATCATCAAATCCTGTATGGCTGGTTCCCCACTTCACACCATCTTGTGCCATATACTTGTTAAGAGAATCAGCAGGAAGACCATTCTCTTCAAAAGATGCGGTAACACCTTCATTATAGTATGTCTCAGCACTCTTTGATCCCAAATTGAACTTGACCTTAGCCTCTGCACAGAGGAATCGTGCATCTGTCAGACGTAATATGGGTAAGACAGCATCAATGTCATAGTATTTGGCTTGAATATAACATTTATTGTCTACGGTTGTGTTTAATGGGTCATCAACACGCAGATTACCATTGGGATCTGTGGGGTCATACATACGCTCCCATCCAAAAGGTGTACGTGAGCCAGGGCCATCGGCTGTAGGAACATATGGGATATTATAACGTACTCTTAAAGAGTCACGAACCTCTTTACCTTCTATCATCCATTGTAGGTGAAGAGCACGGTCGGTGGCATTACAGTTACTTACATCACAGTCATGCAAGCGTGTCAGAATGTCAGGCATCAGATATGGTGCGCATCCTGGACGGATATCTCCGGAAGGTCGGAAATAAGCTTGTAGACGTGGGTCTTTGAATGAGAACAGATAAGTAGCAAAATATTCGCCTAATGAAGGAATATTGCCCCAATTGTCTTGTGTCTGAATCAGGTTCTTGTACCAGAACGTATAATAGTATGATCCATCAGACCCATCAACGGTACCGTATTGTATTGCCAGCTGTTCATCCAGCGTTGCAAAGATATCGTTTTCATTATTCATGGAGAGTGTCGCATACTGTTGAGCCATATCCGTGCTAATGTTTTGAACGTTCATGGCTATTTCCAGTCTCAGCGTATTAGTCAGCTTTTTCCATTTGCTGATATCTCCATCATAAACGGGATCTTTTGTCAGCATACCACCTTTTTCTACATCATACATATCGTATGCTGTTGTGAGCATTTTTAAAAGTGTCTCATAGGCATCTGCCTCATCATCATAATTAAATTGTTTCTTGCTTGTGTCCTCAAAATTGGCATCAGACAGTATGACTGGACCGTAAAGTGAAAGCATTTGATAATATACCAGAGATTTCCATGTTAAAATGGTTGCGTAGGTGTTACGATTACTATCGTCACTCTCATATTGCTTCTCCAGAGCACGTAGGTCACGCATGATATCTACATAAAATTCACGGTAGATGCCATCTGTGCCTTGCCATGCAGTTTGCGCATATCCGATAACTGCATATCGAGAATAGCTTAGCATACGCTGTGCATTCAGCTCACTGATAACATTCATCGTACGATAAACAGTACCGGGAAAAATACTTTGGAATGTAACTGTGTAGATCTTGTTAGGATCAGAGTTGACTTCCTCAAAACTGTCAGTACATGCTGTGGTTAGTGCAGTAGCTGCAAGAAGCAGGGTTGTTATCTTGTTCTTCAGTTTCATTGCTTCGTTGTTTTAGAATGATACTTTTATGTCAAAACCATAGGTAGCCTCAGGTAGATTAAAGCCCCTTTCGAAACCTTGCGCGTTACCCGTTGTGGAAGTAGCCTGTGGATCGAGTCCTTTAGGTGTATGGGCAAAAATAGTTGCCATGTTACGACCAACACCAGCAATTCTCACGCTTTGTAAAGGAGTCTTTTGCAACCATCTGCGTGGAAAATCATAGCTTATGGTGATCTCACGTAGCTTGATATAAGAGGCATCGTAGATAAAACGAGAGATGTCACGGCTCAGATAGTGCATCCAATAGTGCTCTGGGCTTGACCATCCTTTTACTTCTTGTCCTGCTAAATCTCCCTGATCATCATCATATATGCAATTAGGAATTTTAATACCTTTTGAACGCTGCCAATCCGCATATACTTGCGTATAAGTGCTAGTACTATTGGCATAAGCAGGGTCTAAGAAACCGTAGCGTTCTTGATCGCTCTCTCCAAGGATATATCTTGAGAAATAGTATTCATCACGTCCTTCAAGTGACTGGACGGTTTGACCGTCGGTTGCACCTTGAATAGCAGATTGTGACAGGAAGTGTCCGCCTTTTTGGAAATCCATAGAGATAGAGAATCCGAAGTTTTTCCATCGTATACTGTTCTGCCATCCACCACGCCAGTCTGCCTGTACGCATCCCATATATTCCATATCAGCAGCTGCCTTAGGATTTCCGTCCGCATTACAGAGAAGCTGCCCCAATTCGTTCTTCTTGTATACATTAGCGTAGATAGCACCATAGGGGCGACCAACTTCAGCATATGATTTCGTATTGTACATACCAGAACCTATCTGTATCTTGTCAATACCTTCAGGGAGTGATTCTACCATGGAATTATTCTTTGACCAGTTGATGGTGGTACGCCATTGAAAATTCCTGAATTTTAATGGAATAGCCTCTAATGTGACCTCCCATCCTTTGTTCGAGATCTCTCCAGAGTTCATCACCAGTCGTTGATATCCAGATCCATAAGATACTGTTGTCTCAACAATTTGATCACGTGTGGATTTGTCGTAATAGGTGATATCTGCTTTAATGCGATCTCCTAGGAAACGTATTTCAGTACCTATCTCTTTAGAAATGGTAGTCTCAGGCTTTAGAGCATTGTTCTTTTTTGTGCCATCACCGGTAAACCATGCCATGTCATTACGGAATAGATTTCCGTAACTATAGCCATCAATAAGTCGGTCAAAACCTGTGTCATTTCCTACTCGTGCTATAGAACCACGTAGTTTCCAGAAAGAGATGGCCTTATTTCGTAAACCAGGAATCATTTCAGTCAACACTGCACTGAAACTTCCTGATGTATAGAAGTAAGAGTTATTATCCATAGGTAAGGCACTAGACCAGTCATTACGGAAAGTACCATCTAGATAAAAACCTTTATAACCCACTGACGCAGATCCGAAAATAGACTGCTTCTCTTTACCGGAATGACTCATATAACCTTTCAGGAGTGAAGCATTGTTGGATAATGCTTTTACATCAGGAACGGCCAGTTGATCTACTACATTATTTGTTTTGTTCCACTCTTGTTTCAGGAGCGATGCTCCGAGGTTAGCACTGATGCTTAATTCTGGAAGAACCTTCTTCAATACTGTATTATAAGAGAGTACTGCTTCATAGTTGTAGTTGCTTGACTGCTCATCGAATGTCTCATAACGACCATCAATGTCCCACATGGTATACATGTTGTCGAATTTCCAACCATCCTTGTTCTGTCGTTCCAGACTACCTCGTAAACGTAGATTAATGCCTTTAAAAGGCTTGATGTTGAGGGTTACTGTTCCTCTTAACTGATTCCGATTGTCACCATTGGTAATTTCATTTATAAGCCAATAGGGATTATAAAAGCCGTTACCTCTAGCCATGGGCTCACCATTATCTTTCTTATAAGGTAGCAGCTCATCTATTGTCGCGTCACGAGGCATGTTCATAATAGCTCGCATAGGGTTACGGTTACTATCACCCTTAAAGTCTCGATTGTCAACATCCTCTAACTGGTAGTTGATAGAAAGGTTAACCGACAGCCATTTTGCAAGATCGGCATTGGCATTAACAGAGAAATTATGGCGTGTCATGTTGTTGAAATTCTTCAGCATTCCATCATACCACATTCCTGTGTAGCTGGCGCGGATAGAACCTCCTTGGAAGACACGATCGATAGCCACGTTATGGGTGCTCTGAATTCCCGTCTCATACATGTTGGTAATCGACTCTTTGGTAGGTGAGTATGTACGAACCTCATTGTTTCGTCCCAGCACATCCCATCCTAACATCGGCATACCCCAAGAGCGCTGATCCTCGTTAGCCAAATTAAATTGGTAGAAACCATAGGGCAGATCCCCATCGTAACCATATCCATTGCGCATTTCTGTTCCATAGTAGTTGAAACCCCAGTTGCGCTGATATTTACCCATGGTTCCATAAATGTTCTGATAAATGGGGAATTCACGCAAATAACTGAATTGCATGTTGTAGTCGTAGCTTACTCCCAATCCTTGTTTTGCTGTGGCCTTTTTTGTTGTAATGAGGATTACTCCGTTAGCAGCATCTGATCCATAAAGGGCAGCTGCATTGGCACCTTTCAGTACTTCTATAGTTTCAATGTCGTCAGGACTGATAAAAGCGGCTGCGTTTCCGTAATCCAAATCATCGATGTCACCCATGGCATTTAGGATGGGCACACCGTCCACCACATAAAGGGGCTGGTTGTTTCCTGTAAGAGAGTTGTTTCCGCGAATCTCAACACGAGTTGATGCCATCGGTCCTCCGTTGGAGATAAAGTTGACACCTGAAACTTTACCAGTCAGAGAGTTCAACAGGTTGGGGTCACGGATATCGTCAAGGCCATCAGTATTGATGCTCTGACGAGCATATCCTAACGATTTTGCTTCTCGGGTAATGCCTAAAGCTGTTACAACAACCTCATTCAGCAGTTTGCTATCATCTGATAGCACAATTCGGATGTTACCCTGTTGATTGGGACGTACTCGAACTGTTCCAACTTTAAAGCCAACAAAAGAGGCAGAGAGAACGGAATTCTGCGGAATGTTGAGCGTGAACTTACCATCATAGTCGGTCGTGGTACCTATGCTGGACTTTCCAACAACAGTAACACTGGCGCCCGGTAAAGGGTCACCTTTTGAGTCGACAACAACTCCCTCCACTTTCTGCGTTTGAGCATAAAGTGAGATTGAGATAAAAATCAGCAGCATCGAAAGACACCGTCTGAAAGTCTGTCTCCTCTTTTCACTTGTTAGGTACATCATAGTAATACTACATTTTAGTTTATACTTATTATTTCTTTCATGATTTTGCTATAGTCACAAAATTAAGATAAAAGTCTTCTACATGTTCTTTTTAACATCATTTATAATTACGCCATCTTAAAAGTATAGATACGTCAATGGTACGTCATAATTTATAACTGACATTTAATCAAGTTATTAAACAATTGTGCCGCAATGGGATCTGTAGATGATTTTCCTGTGCAGAGTGTGGAAATAATTGTTTTTCCTGCTCCATCTTTGATACGTAACAGGGTATAGCCTCGCAACTGGTCAAGACGCTTTATACGGTCTTCTGGTTTGCCTCCGTCAATATAGGCATGGATTTTCATTTGTCCTCCTAATTCTTCTATTTGCTCAGAGCGCACAGTTTTGAGTATCGTACTGCAAGCGCGTGGCATCTCACGTTTGTTGTCATTGAAGTAGCGGAGTTCCATCACGTCGATACCATCGAAAACTGGATCGTCTTCATTTTCCATAAAAGTAATATCACCCTCTGTGGGAATCTGATAGTCGATGATATATTCTGGATATAACTTGCGAGATATTTCAGGGCATTCAAGTAGCAAGAGATTGCCTCCTTGTCGCTGAAATGCGCGTAGTACCAGGATGTCATTCTTGTTGATAGGTGCTTCACCGGCGACAATGACAAGGGGTTTTTCCTTCATCAGTTTCTT
>JAFZPF010000262.1 GCA_017550455.1 Prevotella sp. | reverse complement strand
TTCCTTTGAATATCCTCGTTGATCAGTCGGCGTATCTCGTCTTTGATGTATTTATCCGTGAAATGTTTCACCATGAAAGCAGCGAACTGACTGTTCAGGTTACCGAAGATGATGGCGTTGCCGTCACCAGCCTCGTTCAATACAGAGATCAGGTTTCCTTCTCCATAGGTTGCTCCTTCGGTAGTCTCCATGATGCTGATATTGGATATCAGACAGTCATCACCGATGGTATAGTCATTGATATAACCAGCAACATTCTCAATCAGACAGTTGTCACCTATCGTAACATTACGTAATGTAGCATTGCGGATGCCGCACGACTTGACGAATCCCTTGGTGATCTCCATCCTTTTCTCGAAAGCACCCATCCGGATGTTTCCGTAGAAGGAGACGTTGCGGAGGGCTGTGGGCCGGAACCCGTCGGTCACCTCAATAGCTGTCCAGTCTTCTGCCCAACAGCCGTTGTGTTCCAGCACCTCGATCTCTTCGTTTGTCAATAATCTGTAATTGTCCATATTTTGTTTATTTAATTATTCGTTTTGAAGGGAGTTGAAAGGGAGTTGAAAGGGAGTTAAAAGGGAGTTAAAAGGACAAATGCTTTGATGAAACTCTAAACTCTAAACCCTAAACTCTACCCCATTTCCTCCTCTTCTATCTGATAGAGGAAATCATTATATGGGTATTTCTGCACATGCAGTTCCTTCACTTTCTTATACAAGATGTCCCGGAATGTATCGATATTACTTCTTTCCTTAGCGGATATAAACAGACACTCCTCGTTGAGCTTAGCCATCCACGTCTTTTCCAAGTCCTCGAGCGAGAGATTCTCCTTGGTCATGGGTGTCAGGTCGTCAGCCTCTTTCTCTACCCACCGGTAAGCATCTATCTTGTTGAAGATCATCATCATGGGTTTGTCGGCAGCCCCTAAGTCCTTCAGCGTGTTGTTCACCACCTGTATCTGTTCTTCGAAGTCGGGGTGGGAGATATCCACAACATGTACCAGCAGATCCGCTTCCCTTACCTCATCCAGGGTTGACTTGAAGGAATCCACCAGATCGGTGGGTAGCTTACGGATGAACCCTACGGTATCTGCCAACAGGAAAGGAAGGTTTTCGATAACTACCTTTCTGACCGTTGTGTCGAGGGTAGCAAACAGCTTGTTCTCAGCGAACACCTCGCTCTTTGACAAGAGGTTCATGATGGTTGACTTACCCACGTTGGTATATCCCACGAGCGCCACACGGATCAGTCGTCCGCGACTCTTCCGCTGGGTGGTCTTCTGTTTGTCAATCTCCACCAATCTTTGTTTCAACAAGGTGATACGCTGCAGAATGATTCGTCGGTCCATCTCCAACTGTGTCTCTCCCGGTCCACGCAATCCCACAGAACCTTTTCCTCCACCGCTACCGGAGCCACCTCCCTGGCGCTCCAAGTGTGTCCACAACCGTTGCAGACGGGGGAGCATATAACGGTATTGTGCCAGTTCTACCTGTGTCTTGGCATTGGCTGTCTGTGCGCGCATGGCAAAGATATCCAGTATCAGTGAGGTACGGTCGAGGATCTTCACCTGCAGTTCTTTCTCGATATTACGTATCTGCTTGGCCGACAGTTCATCATCGAAGATCACCATACCGACTTCGCGCTCATTGTCTTCCTCGGTCTTTATATAGTGCTTGATCTCTTCAAGCTTTCCTTTTCCTACATATGTTGTCTGGTTCGGTCCATTCACCTTTTGGGTGAACCGTTTCACCGTGATCACGCCTGCCGTATCGGCCAGGAACTCCAGCTCATCCAGATACTCTTTTGTCTTGGCCTCATCCTGCTGTTGGGTGATCAGTCCTACCAATATCGCTGTTTCAGCTTTTACTTCAGATATTACAAATTCTTTCATTCAGGTTGTTTTGTCTGCTATTACCAATCTTCCTGGAAGATAATAAAGATAATTTTATATAATCATGCAAAGATATGAATTAGCGAGAGAAATACCAAATAAAAGGATTTTTTTTTATCTTTCCGAATAAAAGTATCTTTAACATGAACAAAGATCATGTGTTTTCGGTAAATAGAGAAACTATTTATTATTTTGAGGAATAGCTATCTTCTATAGAACTTTCTGACAAGTAAAAACGTAGGATTTTTTTGTTACAAAATAAAGAAAAAGCAGTCCTACTTAAAAAATATCCTATCATGCAAAAGAACAGAATTGTCATCCTGATGCTCACTATGTTCAGCGTACTGACGGCATATGCACAATATCCCAGCCTGACGAAAGCCGAAAGAGACAGAGATCATTATATCGATTCCATCACCAAAGCGCATTCCGACAGTGCGTGGCAGGTGGCGTGGCCCATCGTAGAGAATGAAGCTCGTGAGGGAAGACCCTTTATCCCCTGGGCATCACGCTCTTCGGACTTACCGCAGGCAGATATTCCTGCATTCCCGGGTGCTGAGGGTGGGGGTATGTACACCTGTGGCGGACGTGGGGGTAAGGTACTCACGGTAACCAACCTTAACGATGACGGCCCCGGTTCTTTCCGTTGGGCTTGTGAGCAGGGCGGCGCCCGCATCATCGTTTTTAATGTTTCCGGCAATATCCGACTGAAGACGCCGGTGGTGATCCGTGCACCTTATGTTACCATTGCCGGCCAGACGGCTCCCGGTGAGGGTGTCCAGATATCTGGTGAGAGCGTATGGATTGATACTCATGATGTGATTATCCGTCATATGCGTTTCCGCCGTGGTGAGAATGATGTGGCCCGACGGGATGACTGCCTGGGTGGTAATCCTGTCGGAAATATCATGCTCGATCATCTCTCCTGTGAGTTCGGACTCGATGAGAATATTTCCTTCTATCGACATATGTATCATCAGGGTGGTAATCGTCCCGACTTAAAACTGCCGACGGTGAACGTGACGATACAAAACAGTATCTCTGCCAAGGCACTTGACACGTATAATCATTCTTTCGGGGCAATCATCGGTGGCGTGAACAATGCCTTTATCCGTAACCTGTGGTCGTGTAATGGCGGACGAAACCCACGGTCGGGATCGAGTGGGGTGTTCAACTTCGTGAACAACGTGGTGTATAACTGGACCCACCGGACGGTGGATGGCGGTGACTGGATGACCTTCTTTAATGTCTATAACAACTATTTCAAACCCGGTCCTGCAACACCTAAGACAGGAGCTATCAGTCATCGTATCATCAAGACGGAGATGAATCTCTCACCTGAAAAGGTAAAACGTTACGGTCATGTGTATTGCGAAGGGAATATCATGGAGGGCTTTCCCGCGATAACTGCCGACAACTGGAAGGGTGGCGTACAGATAGAGTCCTTGGAGAATGTGGGTGATGAAGAAGCGAATATCCGTTGGAACAGACCCTATACCCATCCGTACTATCAGGTGATGAGTGCTACGGAAACTTACGACTATGTGTTGGAGAATGCAGGGGCTACCTTACCCTGCCGTGATGCGCTGGATCGTAAGATTATTGAGGAGGTGCGTACTGGAAAACCGTTCTATGCCGCTGATGCACAACCAGATAGCTATCAGTTTAAGTATCGTAGGATGCCCAAGGATTCCTGGACGATAGGTATTATCTCGGATATTCAGCAGATAGGTGGGCTGCCCGTTTACAAGAAGTGGAAACCGTATGTGGATACAGACAACGATGGTATGCCTGATGCGTGGGAGAAAGCCCATGGCTTGAATCCCCGTGATGCTTCGGATGCCAATAAAGATTCCGTGGGAGATGGTTACACAAATATAGAAAGGTATATCAATGGGATAGGGGGCAAGTGATTGATTGCTCATTCTTTCGTGTAGAAAAAGCACATTTTCTCTAACATCGAATAATAGATTCGTGGAGTATTGATGATCAATACTTGACTAATCAGTACCCGATTAGTTGACTTTTATGTACTAATACTTGACTAATTAGTACCCGATTAGTCGACTTTTAAGTACCAATACTCGACTAATTAGTACTCGATTAGTCTGTGTTTACTTATTAATACTATTGAAAGAAGTCATAGCTTCTCTGTTAGGATATGGTTGGAAATACGTCAAAACGCATACTAATAACGAAAGAAAACGAAAGTTTTTCGTAAACGATTACGTAACTTTTTGAAGAAAATATGACAAGTAATTGATTTAAATCAATCAAATGCCCTAATTTTGCATGCAGTTAGAGGATTTTCAAATAATACTATTGATACTAACTGCTAAAACACTGTAAAAAGAAGCCCCGACGAGAGTCGAGGCTCTTTTTGTATACTAAAACAATTTTTTTGTCGTTATCAAAAAAAACAAGGAGTCGATATGATAAAAAACTACACTATCCTCAATAAACTGTATTTCTTTCTGATGTTATCGGTGGCTATACCGTCCATGGCCCAAACGCAATATAGCCGTGGTATAGGAATATACCCCGGTCGGCCAACGGAGTGTTATGCGCCCCGACTGGTCACCGACACGGTTTATCGTAATATCGCAGAGTATCGTCCGGTGTACACCTCTTCATGCTATGACTATAACTTAACAGCGCAGTTGGTTACGGATGGGATCATTGCTCAAGAACCGGTTTTCCTCGAGGTGCTCACTCCAACAGGTAATCTCCCGAAGCGTGAAAGAGAATGGAGTATCGACGGTGGTGAGTTCTCCCGCAATACTGTGACGGGTGATAAAACTTTTTTACATTATATACTGCATGGCTATCAGATAACCTTCGATAAGGTAGTGGTCAACATACGGGTGGCATACGATGAAGGGAAGGCGACCCAAGGACATACGATTTGTCTGAGGAACGGGGAGGATAAGCAAGTGAAATATATTTCAAAAGGTGATCAGTTACCAGGTGAACAAGGATACCATGTGACACATACCGACCCCAACAAGGTTACGGGGGAAAGCAGTTTTCCGACACGAAATATTAAACAGACAATAACCTTAGAAGATACGTGGTCCACCTCCGATATCTCTTTGGATATGCAGATGGCAGGAGCCGTCTATTGGGAGGTGTATGAAATGAAGTTCTTCCTGCATGATAAAGAGGTGGAGGATATCCTTCCGTCGAATCATTTCAGTAGTGCATGGATGAGTGAGAACAACCTTCAACAATGGGTTTATGTTGACTTAGGTAACACTGCTGATATACAAAAGATTATGCCTTATTGGTTAAATAAACCTGACAAGGGTTGTATACAAGTTTCCAATGATGCTTTGCAATGGCGTACGATCGCATCTTTTAAGGGTGATTCTGTTTATGAATGTAATGAACATGCCCGTTTTGTCCGTTTGCTGATGGAAGATGCTTCCCATCCTTTTATAGCATTAAGCGAATTAGTAGTGATGGGTCGGGGAGGTGTGAAACCTATTCCTTGTGAAGCGCCCGCTGTTTCTGGCGGTAAACTCCTGTTGAATGGGGGGCGGTGGAAACTCTGTCGTGCTTCCGAACTTCTGCATGTTACCGGTGAGCAGTTGTCATCTCCGGGGTATGATGATACGCAGTGGGTTACCGCCACCGTACCTGCTACCGTAGTGACATCGTATGTCAACAACGGGTCATTGCCGAACCCCAATTATGATGATAATCTTTTTTTACAATCTGAATCGTTTTTCAAGAGTAATTTCTGGTATAGAAGAACTTTCGAGATTCCCGAGACATTCAGTAACAAACGAGTATTCCTGAATTTCGACGGAATCAACTGGAAAGCGAATATCTTCCTGAATGGAAAGAAGATAGACCGTATTGAAGGGGCCTTCATGCGTGGTAAAACAGATATCACCGATTATGTGATACCTGGGGAAAACGCGCTTGCCGTAGAGATAATCTGTAATGAGCATTATGCAGCAGTAAAGGAGAAAAACGAGCTCAATACAGACTTTAACGGTGGTACGTTAGGAGCCGACAATCCTACCTTCCACGCAACGGTGGGCTGGGATTGGATATCCACCCTCCGAGGCAGGGATATGGGTATCTGGAATGATGTGTATCTCACAGCCAAAGGAGATGTGACCGTGAGTGATCCATTTATCCAATCCACCCTGAATCTGCCGGATACCCTTGTCACGCTGACCCCTAAGGTGATCGTTGAAAACCATGCGACTAAAACCATAGAAGGCACATTAAAGATGTGGATGGGAAATATACGATGTGAGAAAACGATCCGGTTGTCTCCCCAAGAGAATCGTGAGGTGGTCTTCTCTCCTAAGGATTATCCGCAGTTGAGAGATCGCAGACTCCGTCTGTGGTGGCCCAACGGTTATGGAGAACCCTATCTCTATAAGGCTGGTTTTGAGTTCGTTGTCAAAGAAGAAAGCACAGATGACATACATTTCCTTCACGGTGTCCGTGATGTGCGGTATCAGGATGATGACAAGGCCCTGAAGATCTTTGTCAATGGACGGCGGTTTATCCCATTGGGCGGCAACTGGGGATTCAGTGAGAATCACCTGAACTACCGGGCAAGAGAGTATGATATTGCCGTGGGTTATCACCGTGACATGAACTTCACCATGATCAGAAACTGGGTGGGACAGACAGGTGATGAGGAGTTTTATGAGGCATGCGACCGACAAGGTATCATGGTTTGGCAGGATTTCTGGTTGGCTAACCCAGCTGACGGTCCTGATCCCGCTGATGAACAGATGTTCATGCGTAATGCGGATGATAATATCCTTCGTATCCGACAGCATCCCTGCATCGCCCTTTATTGTGGACGTAACGAGGGATTCCCTCCGGAAACACTCAATGAACAACTGAAAAAGAGTGTGGCCCAGTTACATCCGGGTATGGTTTATATCCCCAGTTCTGCCGATGGAGGAGTAGGCGGTCATGGACCCTATTCGGCATTGAGCCAGAAAGAGTATTTCTCCAAACCGATGGTGAAATTACATACAGAACGAGGGATGCCCAATGTGATGACATACGAAGGACTCACACGTACCTTACGGGAGGAACATCGCTGGCCGCAGAACAACATCTGGGGACAGCATGACTTTACCATGCAGGGGGCGCAGAAAGGAGCGGATTTCAACAAGTTTGTAGAAAAAGCACTCGGACCATCCGCTGATGCTAAGGAGTTTACAGTAAAGGCACAGTGGATCAACTATAATGGTTACCGTGCGATGTTTGAGTCAAATCACCTTACACGCAGTGGACTGCTCATCTGGATGAGTCATCCTGCCTTCCCGAGTATGACATGGCAGACATATGATTATTATTTCGAGCCCACCGCTGCGTATTATGCTTGTAAGAAAGCCTGTGAACCTCTGCATCTGCAATGGAATGCCGCTACAGACAGTATTCAGTTGGTCAACCTGTATGTGGTGAACAAGACAATGATGACGGCTACGGCAGAGATCCTTGATATGTATGGAAAACGAGTATGGAGAAATACGACGAAGGTTGTTCCTGCAGTGGACACAACGATGAATCTCCTCCCCCTTCCAAAAACGAATATGACGACGGATGTCTGTTTTCTCCGACTGACACTGACAGACAAACATGGTAAGAAAGTGTCGGAGAATATGTATGTGATGGGAAAAGAAGAGAATAACTATCAGGCATTAAACCGATTACCCAAAGCTTCGATACAACAGGCTGTTCAGCGTGTGGGAGATACCTCAATGACTGTTACGATAAAAAACACATCAAAAGTGCCGGCTCTGATGATTCGTCTGAACCTCAAAGGGAGTGATGGAGAACAGATTCTGCCTGTACTTTATTCGGATAACTACTTCCATCTGATGCCCGGGGAAATACGAAAAGTAAATGTCTCTTGGAAAAAGGAAGATACAAGAGGGAAGGAGGTAAGCATTGATGTCAAAGTTTACCCTTATCAAACAGATTAAAGTTTTCTCAATAATTATTTGTGTTTTTCGACAATAAACTGTAACTTTGCGTGGCAAAAATAATGAAATATCTAACAAACAAATAAAAGAATATGAGATTAATCATTGAAAAAGACTATCAGCAGATGTCTGAGTGGGCTGCTGAACATGTGATCGAGCGTATCAACGCTGCCAATCCCACACCAGAGAAACCCTTCGTGTTGGGATTGCCCACCGGTTCTTCACCCGAAGGTATGTATGCCTGTCTGGTAAAAGCTTGTAAGGAAGGGCGTGTCTCTTTCCAGAATGTCATCACTTTCAATATGGATGAGTATGTAGGTTTGGCTGAAGATCATCCCGAGAGTTATCACTCTTTCATGGCACGTAACCTGTTTGACCATATCGACATTAAGAAAGAGAATGTCCATATCCTGAACGGTAATGCGGAAGATCTGGAGGCAGAGTGTGAGCACTATGAGCAGATGATTCTTGAGGCAGGAGGTATCGATCTGTTTATCGGAGGTATCGGCCCCGACGGACACATCGCTTTCAATGAGCCATGCTCCAGCCTGAGTAGTCGTACCCGTCAGAAGACATTGACAACTGATACGATCATCGCCAACTGTCGTTTCTTCGACAATGATGTAAACAAAGTGCCAAAATCTGCTCTGACAGTGGGTGTAGGTACAGTGATGGATGCCAAAGAGGTGATGATTCTTGTGAATGGTCATCATAAGGCTCGTGCTTTGCAGGCAGCTGTTGAGGGTCCTGTGACACATTATTGGACGATCAGTGCGCTGCAGACACACCGTCATGGTATCATCGTTTGTGATGAGGCTGCTACAGATGAACTGAAAGTCGGTACTTATAAATATTTTAAGGATATTGAAAAGAAATAAAATGCGTTATACCTTAATATCTATACTATTGTCCTTTGCCACACTGACGATGGCAAAGGACAATGTTGTTTTGTCCCCGAATGGACAACTTAAAACCATCGTGAAATGTGAGGATGGGAAGTTGAAATACGAGGTGTTGCTGAACGACAAACAGATCGTGAGGAATTCCGCCCTTGGATTGTATACCAACCTTACTGATTTTACCCGACGACTGCAGGTGACGGATATAGAGACAAACACTGTAGAGAAAAAGGGGAAGATGTCGAGAACGAAACAGTCGACGGTCAACTATCGTGCAAACACCCTGACACTGACATGTCAGAATACCGACTCTATGGTGATGAAGGTGGAGTTTCAGGTATCTGACAATAATGTTGCCTTCCGTTATCTCATTCCCAAACAGAAACTGTCGAAGTGGAGAGAAAGCTTTTCAGGAACGGGATTATTCAAACGGATGGTTATCACGGGTGAAGCGAGTGCCTTCCGTTTTCCTGACTATACTACAACCTTTATCTGTCCGCAGATAGGACCGGATACCGGTTGGGAAAACTCCAAACCGAGTTATGAAGAGGAGTATGTAGCAGATGCACCGATCAACAATGTCTCGAAATTTGGTAGAGGATACACCTTTCCCTGTCTCTTCCATGTTGGCGACTGCTGGGTATTGGTGAGTGAGACGGGTGTGGGCGGTAACTATTGCGGTAGTCATCTGTCAGACTATTCACCCGACAAGGGCTATCGTATCGCCTTCCCGGATGCTGGTGAGAACGGTGGTTTCGGATCTCCTTATGCTGCTTTCTCTCTGCCTGGAGCAACTCCCTGGCGCACTATCACCGTGGGAGAGAGCCTGAAACCCATTGTGGAAACAACCATTGCTTACGATCTTGTAGAACCGTTGTATGAGCCATCCATCGATTATCGTCCGGGACGATATACCTGGAGTTGGCTGATCTGGCAGGATCCATCTGTCAATTACGATGATCAGGTTCGCTTTATCGACTTAGCCGCTGCCATGGGATATGAATACTGCCTGGTAGATGGCTGCTGGGATACGCAGATAGGGCGTGACAGAATGGTGGATCTTTCTAAATATGCTCAGCGTAAGGGAGTCAGTCTGCTGCTGTGGTATAACTCCAACGGTATTGCCAATGATGCTCCACAGACGCCACGTGACTGTATGAATACGGCGATAGCCCGTGAGAAAGAGATGCGTTGGCTGCAACAGATCGGGGTGAAAGGTATCAAAGTGGATTTCTTCGGCGGTGACAAACAGGAGACATTACAACTGTACGAGGATATTCTCAGTGATGCCAACCGTTATGGTATACAGGTAATCTTCCACGGTTGTACGTTGCCGCGTGGCTGGGAGAAGATGTATCCGAACTTCGTGGCCAGTGAGGCTGTGTTGGCATCAGAGAATGTCTATTTCTCTTCCTATCATGCTGACCGTGAGGGATTCCAACTGACTCTGCATCCTTTCATCCGTAATACGGTGGCAAGCATGGACTGGGGCGGCGTGATCATGAACCGCTATATGTCGAAAGACAATAAGAAACGTCATCCACGAAAGACATCGGATGTCTTTGAGATGGCATCAGGCATCACCAATCAGAGTAGCGTCAATTGCGTAGCGATACAACCGAATAACCTCACGGAATTACCTGCTTTCGAACTGGATTTCTTAAAACAACTGCCTACTACCTGGGATGAAACACGTTATCTTGATGGTTATCCCGGTAAGTATATCATCATGGCTCGCAGACATGGGAAAGATTGGTATGTAGCCGGACTGAACGGCACGGACCAGCCGATGACCGTCACACTGGATCTTTCCGCTCTTTTCTCTCCTGCTTCTGTACACCAGTTGTATATCGACAAACCGAAAGTGAAAGACGAGATCGTTCCTTCTTCCGAGAAGAAAGAGATAAAACTCGATAAGAAAGGTTGTCTGAAGGTTACCCTGCAACCCATGGGTGGCGTGATCGTAAAGTGAAGAGTGGATTAGTTACGAATCGCATGTTCTGACGTCTTCAAACATATAAATGTTTTGAAAATGAGAAAGATTCAATTGTTATTAGGTGTTCTGCTCCTTCTCTGCGGAGTACAGACGATGGCTCAAGAGATGGTAAAGGTGGCTGTTCCTGAGAAACAGCAGGTGGGTCCTTCTGTGATGCCGAAGGAAATAGCTCCTATACAAGCTCCCTTTGAGATGAGACAACTGCAGAAACTGGTTTTCCCCAACAGATCATTAAGTATTGTGAAGACGGGGGCCAAGCAGAAGGGCATGGCGACAAAAGCTATCCAGAAAGCTATTGACCAGATTAACAAACAGGGTGGGGGAACAGTGATTATTCCGGATGGAGAATGGAAAACCGGTCGTATCATCCTGAAGAGTAATGTCAATCTCCGACTGGAGAAAAACGCAGTATTAAGTTTCAGTGGTCAGGTGAAGGATTATCTGCCGGTTGTGCTCACCCGTAATGAGGGGGTCGAGTTGTATTCTTTAGGATCCATGGTCTATGCCAAAGATGCGGAGAATATTGCCATTACCGGTGAGGGAACCTTGAACGGACCGGGTCGTGGATGTGAGATAGACACCTTGGAGAAGAATGGCAGTTTCTTGGATAAAGAGATGTGGCAGGTGCCTTTGAAAGATCGTATCTACGATGGTCAGAAAGGAAGACTCTTTTATCGACCGACATTCGTTGGGTTCATCCATTGTAAGAATATAATGGTTGAGGGTATCACCATGAAGAACACCATCTTCTGGAATATTGTGCCGGAGTATTGCGACGGTGTCATTGTCCGTGGCGTGACCATCGACAGTTATCGTACTCCCCGTGGTGATGCGATGAATATGTCCTCGACGAGAAATGTGCTGATAGAGTATTGTTGGGTGAACACTACCGATGATGCGTACACACTGAAAGCCGGTCGTGGAAAGGATGGCTTGCGCGTGGGAATACCTACGGAGAATGTGGTGATCCGTCATTGCTATGCTACACATAGTGCCGGTGGTGTGGCGATAGGTACTGAGGTGGCCGGT
Organism: Prevotella sp.; assembly: GCA_017550455.1. Lineage (GTDB taxonomy): Bacteria > Bacteroidota > Bacteroidia > Bacteroidales > Bacteroidaceae > Prevotella. Next base: position 10,336 of record JAFZPF010000262.1, on the reverse strand, counting down.
GGTGTACGTAATGTCTATGCTCACGACTGTGTCTTCGAGGGTTGCTCGAACGGTACTTATGTGAAGACACGCCGTACTCGCGGCGGTGGAAGTGAGAATGTCTATTTCGACCGTATTCGCCTCATCGACTGCAAGACGGCTTTCCTGTGGAATATGTTGGGCAACAGACAATGGATGGGACCATTGGGTGATCGCTATCCGAATGTGGAAATCCCGGCTGAGTCACCTTGTTACAAGAACATGTTTTTCAAGAACTTTATCGTAGAGAACTGTGTTACTCTCCTGAAAGTTATCGGAACACCGGAACATCCTGTGGAAAACGTGTCGATAGAGAATGTGGATGCAAAATGTCAGAATCTCTTCCAACTGCAGGACTTGAAGAATTTCCGACTGAAGAACTGGCGTGTGCAGGCAGAACAATGTAACTATACTTCCACGGGTGCAGAGTCTATCTCACTTGAGAATGTAGAGGTAAATCCCATCAGATCTGAAGAAAGAAGAAGATAAGTTTTGGAGCCTGGCTGTTGCCGGGCTCTTTTTTTTATCTTTATATATTATTGTCATGATTTTTTTGACTCCCCCAAAATATTTTAAGGATATTGTTTGTTTTTCAAAAATTATTTATAAATTTGCTGCAATATATAAACAATAAATCTTTTTTACCTATAAATCATTCATTCACGCCTATGTATGATATGTTTTCGAATCAAGTGCTGACCGCTCTGCATCGCTACAGAGACGTGAAATTCAGTCCTCCGTATTTTATATGATTTATTTGCCTGACTCTATTGTTTAGGTGATAGTGTTTCCTTATTAATATAAAATACCTTTAAACTACAATTTATGGAAGAACAAAAAATGCCAACCATTCAAGAAGTCTTTTCTTGGATGAGAAAATTATATGATGAGAGTTACTCCGGACTGACAAAGACGGAGAAGGATGAGCAGCACATGTACGGCACGATGGTAACCACACCAAGTGATAAGAAGTTTATCGTACGTATGCTCGACGAGACCAGTCAGGTGCGTGATACGCAGAAGCTGGCAAGACGTGTAAAAGATCTGATTGATCAGTATGGTATCCCACATTTCTTGAACACGACTGATCATGCCTTGTTCTGGATGTATCAGAAGTTTGCTTATCTGCCCTTGTTCAACTGGGTTGCTGTGCCTATCATCAAGTGGCGTCTCCGTCGTGATACCAGTCGTGTGATCATCAATGCAGCACGTCCAAACCTTACCAATCACCTGGCTACCCGATTCAAAGAGGATATCGGACAGAACGTGAACCTCCTGGGTGAGGTGGTGCTCGGCAATGGTGAGGCAGATAAACGTTACTACTCTTATCTGGAGGCTCTCAAAGAACCGGATATCAACTATATTTCTGTTAAGATCTCCGGTATCTATGCACAGACACATGCTTTGAACTACAAGGAGTGTTATCCTGAGTTGATCCGCCGTATGTCGGAGTTGTATCAGGCAGCCATTGACAACCCATATACCACTCCAGAGGGAGTAACCCGTCCAAAGTTCATCAACCTCGATATGGAGGAGTATAAGGATGCTCATCTTACCATGAAACTCTTTAAGGATGTTCTCTCTTTGCCTCAGTTCAAGAATTATGAGGCAGGTATCGTGGTACAGGCTTACCTGCCGGATGCATGGGGATTCCAGTCAGAGTTGCTGGAGTTTGCCCATAAGCGTGTGGCAGAGGGCGGCTCGCCTATCAAGATGCGTATTGTGAAGGGTTGTAACCTCGATATGGAGAATATCGTCAGCGACTTACGTGGGTGGCCCAATCCTGTCCGTTCGAACAAGACAGAGGTGGATGCTAACTATCTGCATATCATCGAGCGTGGCCTGAAACCTGAGAATGCAAAGGTGCTGCATATCGGTATGGCTTCCCACAACCTGTTCACCATCTCTTATGCTTATCTGTTGACACAGCAGTACCAGACACCGAAAGACTGCTTCTGTTTCGAGATGCTCGAGGGTATGGCAAACCATGTATGGCGTGCACAGAAGAAGTTGGGTAACCATGTGATCCTCTATACTCCGGTGGTAAAGAAAGAACATTTCTTAAATGCTATCTCTTACCTTGTTCGTCGTATGGATGAGAATACCGCTCCCGATAACTTCCTGACACACTCTTTCTCGCTGAAGCCCGATACAAAGGAGTGGAAAGAACTGGAGCAGCAGTTTATCGATGCTTATAACATGAAGGATAACATCACTCATACACCTACCCGTACACAAGATCGTAATAAGCCTTATGAGGGTCAGGAACCGCAGGATGAGATGATTAATGAACCGGACACCGACTTCGACCGTTTCTGCAATCAGGAGTGGGTGGAGAAGATCTTTGCTAAGTGGAAGAGTAACGGACAACTCACAGGTGAGAAATCAGCTTGGGGTGATTGGAAACCGGGTGATTTGCTGCCTACACAGATAGGAACAGCTCTTGTTTATAATGATGATAAGGTGAAATACTTTGACCGTTCTCAGGATGGTGATGTGCTGGTATGTGAGATGTCACGCGCTGACAAGGAACAGACGGAGAAGATCCTGAAGATTGCTGAGGAGGATGCCGGCGGATGGCGTAACACTTCTATTGAGGAGCGCCACCGGATCATGTACAAGGCAGCGAATATCCTCGGACAGATGCGCGGCGACTTGAATGGTTCGATGTGTGCCATTACAGGTAAGACCATTGAGGAAGCTGATGTGGAGGTATCTGAGGGTATCGACTACTGCCGCTTCTATACCACGACCATGAAGAAGTTTGCTGCCCTCGATGATATCGAGATGAAGGCTAAGGGTACCGTCCTGGTACTCTCACCGTGGAACTTCCCATGTGCTATTCCTTGCGGTGGTGTGGTAGCTGCTTTGGCATCGGGTAACACCTGTATCTTAAAACCTGCCACCGTAGCAGCTCCTGTGGCATGGCTCTTTGCCAAGGCCTTCTGGGAGGCTGGTGTACCTAAAGAAGCATTGCAGGTGGTGATCACCAACCGTGAGGCTACCCCGCTGCTTACTTCTTCACCTGTTGTTAAGCATATCATTCTTACCGGTGGTACTGAGACGGCTCAGAGCATTGCTCATGCGAACCCACGCAAGCCGCTGTCTGCAGAGACCGGTGGTAAGAATGTGATGATTCTTTCTGCTAAGGGTGACCGCGATCATGCCATTATGAATGCTTGTCGTTCTGCCTTCGGTAATGCCGGACAGAAGTGCTCCGCTTGCTCTCTCTTACTCGTTGAGCGCTCGGTATATAGCAATCCTGAGTTCTTCGAGAAACTTACCGACTGTGCTTCATCACTCAAGGTAGGCGGTGTATGGAATGCCGGTAACATTGTTGGTCCGATGATCACTAACAAGAACGATAAACTGGAGCAGGCATTTAAGTTGGAGCCGGGTGAGCGCTGGCTCATCGCTCCTGAGTTTGTTGATGAGAAGAAATACATCTTGAAACCAACGATAAAGGTGGATGTGAAACCAGAGTCGTTCACGTTCCGTACGGAGTTGTTCGCTCCACTGTTGGCAGTTGCTCCATATGATACACTCGAGCAGGCTGTTGAATTGGTTAATGGACTCGACTATGGACTGACCAGTGGTCTGCAATCACTCGATGAGCAGGAGCAGCGTTACTGGAAGAACCATATCCAGGCCGGTAACCTGTATATCAACCGTGGTATTACGGGTGCTGTGGTGAATCGTCAACCGTTCGGTGGTATGAAACTGAGTGCGTTCGGTCCTGGACTGAAAGCCGGTGGCCCGAACTACTGTGCACAGTTTATGACGATTACTGATCGTGAGGATACAACGACTGATTATAAGAAGTCGTATGCCGACTGGTATGAGAAGGAGTTTAAACACGCACGTAATATCCAGCCGAAGATCCGTGGTGAGCAGAATGTGTTCCGTTATCTGCCATTGAGCAATATGGTCTTCCGTCTGTTCGGTGACGAGACACTCGAGCAGGTTCAGATGGTTCAGTTGGCAGCCAAGACCGTTGGTACACCACTAACAATCTCTGCCGATGCTGATCACCCACTGGTAAAACAGTTGGAGAATGTGAAGACCGAGGGTATCACTGCTTTCTGTAACTCGATGAAGAACTATGAGCGTGTGAGAACCATCTCAAAGAATGTTCCTGATGAAGTGTTCCAGGCAGCTGCTTTCTGTGATAAGTATATTGCCCAGGCAGCGCCTGTGCATAACGGACGTATTGAGTTGGCTCATTATATCAAGGAGCAGTCAATATCCAATGAGTATCATCGTTATGGATCTCAGATAGAGGTTCCAGTGATTGAGGATTAGTCACTTTTATGAATAGAAAAAGTCACCACTGCCATGGGTAGTGGTGACTTTCGTTTATAGTGTTTGTGACTACTTTAATTGCGGAATACCAAACCATCACCGAAGCTGTCAACAATGATAGGTTTCTCCTTATCTATATGTCCGCTTAACAGTTTCTTACTCAGTTCGTTGAGCAACAGTTTCTGAATAGCCCGTTTAACCGGTCGTGCTCCGAATGTAGGATCGTATCCCTCATCAGCAATGTAGTCAATGGCTGATGGCGTAACATCCAGTTGTACATCCTGCTCCTGAAGCATCTTCTTGACTCGTTCAATCTGCAGGCTAACCACCTGTGCAATCTCTTCTTTTGACAGATTCTTGAAGGTGATAATCTCATCGATACGATTCAGGAACTCCGGTCGCATGATATGGTTCAGAGCCTCACGACTGGCGTTGGATGTCATGATGATGATGGTATTTTTAAAGTCAGCCACCCTTCCCTTATTGTCAGTCAGACGACCGTCATCCAACACCTGTAACAGGATATTGAAAACATCGGGGTGTGCCTTCTCTATCTCATCGAAGAGTACCACACTGTATGGCTTTCTTCGTACAGCCTCAGTCAACTGTCCACCCTCATCATATCCTACATATCCCGGAGGAGCACCTATCAGACGTGTCACACTGAATTTCTCCTGATACTCACTCATGTCGATACGTGTCATCATACTCTCGTCATTGAAGAGGTAGTCGGCTAATGTCTTGGCCAACTCCGTCTTACCGACACCCGTCGTACCCAAGAAGATAAAGGAGGCAATCGGTCGCTTGGGATCCTGCAGCCCGGCCCTGCTACGGCGTACGGCATCACTGACAGCCGTGATAGCCTCGTCTTGTCCTACCACCCGCTTGTGGAGCACTTCCTCGAGTTGCAGCAGTTTGTCTCTTTCACTCTGCATCATCTTCGAGACAGGAATGCCCGTCCACTTGCTTACCACCTCAGCGATATCATCAGCGGTAACCTCCTCACGTACCATGGCATTGTCACCTCTGGCATCAGTGAGTTGTTGCTGTATCCGTTTGATGTCATCCTCCAACTGGCGCAGTTTACTGTATCTGATCTCTGCCACACGCTCGTAATTACCTTCGCGTTCTGCACGCTCAGCCTCAAACTTCATCTGTTCGATCTGCTGTTTATCCTGTTGGATCTGGTTGACGAGATTTTTCTCACCTTCCCATTTAGCACGGAACTCATTTTCTTTCTCACGAAGGTTGGCAATCTCTTTGTCCAGCTGAGCAATCTTCTCCTGATCATCCTCACGGCGGATAGCCTCGCGCTCAATCTCCAGTTGCTTGAGTTGTCTTGTTAAGTCATCTAACTCTTCCGGTACACTGTCACGCTCCATCCTTAGTTTGGCAGCTGCCTCATCCATCAGGTCGATGGCTTTATCCGGTAAGAAACGGTCGGAGATATATCGTTCTGAGAGTCTTACGGCAGCAATACATGCGTCATCCTGAATCCTTACCTTGTGATGATTCTCGTAACGTTCCTTCAAACCTCTGAGGATAGAGATGGCTGACAACTCATCCGGTTCATCCACCATCACAGTCTGGAAACGACGCTCTAATGCTTTGTCTTTCTCAAAATACTTCTGGTATTCATTCAGTGTGGTGGCTCCGATACTCCTCAGTTCTCCACGAGCCAATGCCGGTTTGAGGATATTGGCAGCATCCATGGCACCCTCGCCGGCTCCTGCACCCACCAGCGTATGTATCTCATCGATAAAGAGAATGATTCTTCCGTCAGAGTCGGTCACCTCTTTGATGACGCTCTTCAGTCGTTCCTCAAACTCACCTTTATACTTGGCACCTGCAATCAATGCACCCATGTCCAGTGAGTACAGTTCCTTATCCTTTAGATTCTCTGGCACGTCACCACGGACAATACGTTGTGCCAGTCCTTCTACGATGGCTGTCTTACCGGTTCCCGGTTCACCGATCAAGATAGGGTTGTTCTTCGTACGACGTGACAGGATCTGCAGCAGTCGTCTTATCTCATCATCACGACCGATGACCGGATCCAGTTTGCCGCTACGGGCATCTTCTACCAGGTTCTTGGCGTATTTGTTCAGGCTCTGGTAATTGTCTTCTGCAGACTGGCTCTTCACCTGTTGTCCCCTGCGCAGTTCCTGGATGGCTTTCTCGGCATCCTTATAACTGATACCACTGTCTTTCAGTATTCTGCTGGCTGTACTGTTCACATCCAACAAAGCCAAGAGGATAGCCTCGACAGCCACGAACTCATCTCCCATTTTCTTGGAGATATCCACGGCTTTCAGCAAAACATTGTTGGAGTCGGATGAGAGATAAGGGTTGCCGCCACTTACACGCGGTAGATGAGCGATATCCGACTGGATCATCTGTTCGATATGAGAGATGTTCACGCCCGTTTTCTGAAAGATATATCCCACCACATCCCTTGCTTTTGTGATGAGTCCATTTAATAAATGTACAGGTTCAATACTTTGTTGCCCTGCACGTTGCGCACTGTTGACTGCCTCCTGGACGGTCTCCTGTGCTTTAATAGTAAAATTCTCTAATGTCATAATTATTTCTCCTTTCTTTTTCAACTGTAAGTTCAAACAATATGCCTGATGGTGGATATCTGTCAGAATGTCAGTTTTGTGTACTGTTTGTCATATAATGAGGGATGTCTAAGATAAAAAATCAGTTGATTATTTTGTTAAATCAAAATGAATGTATATATTTGCAACCGATTTGGTAAATACCTTAATAATATAATAATTATAATTACGATGATAGATGAATTAGTGTTGAATGCCAACCCAGTGGTGGCATATCTTCAGAAACCATCAAAAGATTTTACTAAAAAAGACATTATTGATTTCATTGTAAATAATGAGATCAAAATGGTGAATTTTATGTATCCCGGCGGAGACGGTAAGTTGAAGACACTGAACTTCGTGATTACCAACCTGCAGTATCTGGATACGATCCTTACCTGTGGTGAGCGTGTTGACGGTTCGAGCCTGTTCTCTTTTATCGAGGCAGGAAGCAGTGATCTGTATGTCATGCCGCGATATTGTACAGCTTTCGTTGATCCCTTTGCCGAAATACCTACCCTGTGTATGTTGTGCTCCTTCTTCGATAAAGACGGTAATCCGTTGGCCAGTGCACCGGAGCATACCCTGTCGAAGGCTTGCAAGGCATTCCGTGAGGTTACGGGAATGGAGTTTCAGGCGATGGGTGAGTTGGAGTATTACGTGATCGATGAGGATATGAATGTCTTTCCTGCTATCGACCAGCATGGCTATCATGAGTCAGCGCCATATGCAAAGACAAATGCTTTCCGTCAGCAGTGCATGCATTATATCGCACAGACCGGTGGACAGATTAAATACGGCCATTCCGAGGTAGGTAATTTCAGTCAGGACGGTCTGGTTTATGAACAGAATGAGATAGAGTTCCTACCCGTCAATGCAGAGGATGCTGCCGATCAGTTGATGCTGGCAAAATGGGTGATCCGTAATCTGGCTTATGAGATGAACCTCAATGTAACGTTCTCTCCGAAGATTACGATAGGAAAAGCCGGTAGTGGCTTGCATATCCACATGCGTATGCTTAAAGATGGAAAGAATCAGATGCTCGATCATGGAAAACTGAGTGACGATGCCCGGAGGATGATTGCCGGTATGATGGATCTGGCTCCGAGCATTACCGCTTTCGGTAATAAGAACCCGATGAGTTATTTCCGTCTTGTTCCTCATCAGGAAGCACCAACAAATGTTTGTTGGGGTGACCGCAACCGTTCTGTGCTTGTACGTGTTCCATTAGGGTGGAGTAGTGGTGTTGACATGTGTCATGCTGCCAATCCTTTGGAGGAAAGTCGTGATGTTGATACCACGATCAAGCAGACGGTGGAGATGCGTTCTCCCGATGGCAGTGCTGATCTGTATCAGTTGTTGGCCGGTCTGTGCGTTGCCTGCCGTCATGGTTTTGAGATGGCCAATGCTTTGGAAATAGCGGAGCGTACTTATGTGAACGTGAATATCCATGACGCTTCCAATGCGGATAAACTGGCTGAGTTGGCTCAATTGCCCGACAGTTGTGTGGCATCTGCCGCTTGTTTGGAACAGCAGCGTAAGGTTTATGAAGAATATGGGGTGTTCAGTCCCTCGATGATAGATGGCATCATTGCTCAGTTACGTGCTTTCAATGACGTTTCTTTGCGTGAGGAGATCAGTGACCAACCAGAGAAAATCAAACAGCTGGTGGAGACTTATTTCCACTGCGGATAATCATATAAGAGAGAGTGATTATTGTTTGCGGGTATTCCTCAAAGAGAGATGAGGAGTATCCGCTCTTTTTATTCGTGGCTGTTTTGGTTAAAGAAAAATAATTTTTTCAGCTATTATTAGGAAATAAGACGTGTTCTTTGTAATTTTAAAGGATTTTACAAAATAGCATTATGTTAAGCAGAATAAGAAAGATTATAGCAGCATTCGTATTTATCCTGATTACGTTGCTGTTTCTTGATGTTACCGGAGCATTGCATCATTGGTTGGGCTGGTTGGCCAAGATCCAGTTCCTGCCCGCATTACTGGCAATGAATGTCGTGGTTGTAGTATTGTTGTTACTACTGACATTGATCTTTGGCCGTATCCACTGCAGTGTTATCTGTCCGTTGGGCATCATGCAGGATGTGATTTCATGGATTCATGACAAACGGAAGAAGAACCGTTTCTCTTTCTCGAAAGAAAAGAAATGGCTGCGCTATTCCATGCTTGTCATCTTTGTGATAGCCTTGATTGCAGGCGTCCATTCTCTGGTGGCCCTGCTTGCACCTTACAGCAGCTATGGCAGGATTGTTACCAACTTGTTGAAACCGATCTACGAAGGTGGAAACAATGTGCTTGCTTCCATTGCCGAGCATTTCAACAGTTATGCTTTCTACCACGTGGATGTGTGGATTAAGAGTTTGCCTACCTTTATCATTGCTGCTCTTACTTTCGTCATCCTGTTCGTGTTGGCATGGAGAAACGGCAGAACCTATTGTAACACCATATGTCCGGTGGGTACCTTCTTGAGTTTCTTTGCCCGTTTCTCATGGTTGAAGATCAGTTTTGATGAGGATAAATGTAAGAACTGTGGTAAGTGTTCCCGTAACTGTAAGGCTGCCTGCATCGACTATAAGAATCATCAGGTGGACTACAGCCGTTGTGTGGTTTGTGGAAACTGCTTGCAGCAATGTAACTTCGATGCCCTCTACTATGTGCATCCGAAGAAGGTGAAGAAATCCTCTGCAAAGGAGGAGGCACCTGTGGATAATGCCCGTCGTAACTTCCTCTTAGGTGCTACCGTGGCATCTGCCACCGCTTTGTGGGCACAGGAGAAGAAGAAGGTTGACGGAGGATTGGCAAAGATAGAAGATAAGATTGCTCCCGAGCGTAACACCCGTCTGACACCTCCTGGCTCCCGCAGTGCTGAGAATATGGCCAGCAAATGTACCGGTTGTCAGTTGTGTGTTTCCCAATGCCCCAACGAGGTGCTGCGCCCATCCACCGATCTTCTCCATCTGATGCAGCCGGAGATGAGTTATGAACGAGGATACTGCCGTATAGAGTGTAACCGCTGTTCGGAGGTTTGTCCTACGGGTGCCATCCGTCTGTTGCCTTTGGAAGAGAAGAGCAGTACCCAGATCGGACATGCTGTCTGGGTGAAGAAAAATTGTATTCCTGTCACCGACGGGGTGGAATGTGGCAACTGTGAGCGTCACTGTCCGGTAGGTGCTATCATGATGGTTCCTCTGGATGAGAATGATGAAGAATCGGTAATGATACCCACTGTCAACGAAGCACGCTGCATCGGTTGTGGTGCCTGTGAGAACCTATGTCCGGCACGTCCGTTCTCAGCTATCTACGTGGAGGGTCATGAGGTACATAAGACATTGTAATATTTGAATTAGCTGAATCATGAAAAAGATAAACAGAAGACAATTTCTCGGTTTGTTCGGCGGTGG
>JAFZPF010000261.1 GCA_017550455.1 Prevotella sp. | reverse complement strand
TTTACTCGTGAAAATTTTCGCCACAGAAGGCTCAGCCAAGGAGTTTGACGCAAAAGTATTGAACATCTTTTAATATCACAATATCAGCAACTTACGCCCCTTGTTAAAAACCTGTTAATTATCTAAGCTCGAATTGTTTGTTTTGTTTTGAGGCTTGCTTTACCTTTGCAAGCAAAAACAAAAATGACGACGATGAGAAAGATAATTATTTTAACAGGTATTAAACAGAACGTAATGGTTACGTTGAGTTTGAAACAGAGTCTTTAAATGGAGGTAATTATAGTTTCTCCGGTGATTGTAAATTATTTTGGTCTTATGATAATGAAGGATATGTAATAAATCCCTTTTCTATAGCATCTGTTCAAAGAAAAGTTTATGGAGGTATTTGGTACGAAACGAGTTTTAATGTAAATATGTCAGATCCTGAAACTGTTTTATTTTTAGGTAATGTTGAAGTGTATGCATTTGATTCTGGTATAAATTATACCTGTATATTTTATTATGAAGCACATTATTTCCCAAGTTTTCCTAATAATTCTTTTGTAATATGGACATAAATAAATAATTATGAAACAGCTAATAACTATAATCAGTCTTTTAATACTGACATCGTGTGCCACCCATAAGAATGCGGGTGATGTGATGAGTGACCGTCAGGTATGTAAAATAATGGATGATGAGTTCGACAAATATGGCATAAGTTTAGAACATAGGATTTCTTCTGGTATTTTGAAGACTCAATATACTTTTGGTGAAGAAGAATCAATTCGTGAGCGTGCAAGAAACATTGTACGTGTCATCAAGTGTTCCAAGGATATCACGCCACTTGACGAAAAAGAGATCAAGCATATTTCCTCCTATAAATATTGGAACTATCGCACACCAGATCATTTGAATGAAAGAGAGTTATATAGATGGTCTGAAAAAGAACTTCTCTTTATTAAATTCCAATTGGATAACATCTTATGCAAAGAAAAAACCGACTTTCATGTTGATAAAGTATTCGTAATGGATGAAAAGCATTGTAAGGATACTAATTATGTTGAAAATATCAGAGATATAAAATGGAAAATGATAAGTAATACACCTATTAAAATAAAGTTTTCTTATGACTTTACTTACAATGGTGAAGATTATACTTTGAAGTGCAAATACTGGAGAAGCCTTAACAAGAAAGATTTTAGAAAAAAACTAATGAGAGTATATCCTGATAATTATACTAAGACCTTCGGAAGTAAAGAAGCAAGAAATAAATTTGATGAAGGAAATAAATCTTTACCATTCCCTTTCAAAGAAATATTCCCCATCAGCTATGTCAAAGTGAAAAGAAAATAGTCCCATGTTAGGAGTGTATTATAGGATAGGTGTGTCAATACTTCTAATCCAGATTGGATAGAATTTTATGGAAGTATTTTCGTGTATTCAATTGATTTTGGTATAGAATATAGTAAAACGTTTACTTATACTGCTAATTATTTTCCCAGTGCAGCTAGTTTATCTTATGTATCATGGTTTTAATACAATATAATTATGAAACAACTGTTATTTATTGTCAGTCTTATAATACTGACATCGTGTGCCACCCAGAAGAATGCAGGTGATGTGATGAGTGACCGTCAGGTACGCAAGATCATGGATGATGAGTTCGACAAATATGGCATTAATCTGGGACATCGAGCCACTACTGGTGATAGAAATACGAAATATACTTATGGAGACGAGGAGAAGATCCGTGAACAGACAAGAAACAGTGTACGTATCATCAAGCGTTCCAAGGATATCACTCCACTTGACGAAAAAGAGATCAAGCATATTTCCTCCTATAAGTACTGGAAGTACCGTGTGCAGAACCAAGAGAAGGGAAGAAGTCATTACAGATGGTCGGATAAGGAAAGCTTAAGTACTAATTTTTTGATTGACAATATCTACGATAAAAAGTACACTACTTTCCAAATCCTAGATGTATATGTGGTAAATGACAAGAATATCAACGATAAGAAATTCGTTGAGAATATCAGGAATGTGAAATGGAAACTGCTCAGCGATGCCCCAGTAAAAGTCAAGTTCTCTTTCGACTTCACTTATAACGGTGCGGATTATTCATTAGATTGCAAATACTGGCGTGACTTCGACGAGAAGGAGTATTTGAAGAGTCTTGACAAGGTATATCCGGGCGGCATACCAGCGTCTTTCAAGACGTCAGAGCATCGGAAGAGAGTATCAACAGATCCCAATGGCATAAAACAACAGTTTCCTGTGAGTTATGTAAAGGTGAAGAGGAAATAGTCCTCTGTTTGGAGTATATTATAGGAGAGGACATAGATAACGGATAATAATACATAAAATATCTCATCTTCTATTGTCATTATTAAAAAAAAACTTATATTTGCAATCAATTAATGGTTAAACTAAATTATCAAATATCATGAGAAAATATCTTTTCATAGTTGCATTATCATGCTGTTTGCAGATAAGTGCGCAGACATCCAGAACCGAGATGTCATTTTTCGCTCGCCTGTGTAATACTGGCACCCCTCTGACATCTTATTGGTCGAATATATCCAATTTGGCGGATAATCTCACCAAGTGCGAGAATGCGGACGTAAGAATACTGTCGTTTGAAGAGATGGGTGAGGTTAAGTCGTTGAAGAAGGCAGCGAAACTCGCATGCTATAATCTGAGACATGAGCCACGCTACGGTATGGGGATAAACTATCATCATTCGATAGATGCTGATGGGAACATGAAGTCTGAGATAACCAGGGTGACCCTTCAACCATTGTCTGAAGAAACGTTGAAAATGGCTGATCAATATGGCTTGACCTGGGATGGAAGAGCGATAAGTGCGGTAATGGAGAATGTGAAGATCGGATATAAGATTTTCCAGTTGGAATATACCATCAATGATGATAAGTACAAGGAGTACCTATTCATCAACCCCGACAACTACCAGATTGTTCCTGATGGTACCTGGTGGTTTGAACAGGGCTACAGCAGTTATGATAAGGTATTGGAAAAGGTTGTGAAGGGAGAAAAAATTGGTCACACTACCATCACGCGTAGTCTGCAATAACCATCACATCTCGACGACACCCAACGAACGTGCTGACATGGAGGTGGCTTGAAAATAATGAAGATATGAACCGCCTTTTCACACTTATCATATTGTTCTCCAATGCATCACTGATATTCTCTCAGGACATCACTGACAGCGTCGCTCTCCACCTGCAGGAACAGTTACGAAAGTTCCCTCAGGAGAAGGTGGCGTTGCATGTTGACCGGACGGTGTTCCTGCCTGGCGATACGATATGTTTGAAAGCCTATGTCACGGATGCCGCGACCTTGCAACCCCAACTTGATGATCAGTTTGTCTATGTAGAACTGCTCAATGCAAAGAACCGTTCCCTGCAACGAGTACGGCTGATTGCTTCCAACAATCTCTATACGGGTTATGTCCCCTTGCCTGTTGAGCAGCAAGAGGGTGTTTATTACCTGTGGGCATATACGCTGTATTCGGCACAAGTAAAAGATCACGATTGTATTGTTCCGATACAGGTGGGTGGCAGTGAGCCGGATCCTGTTTCTTCAAAAGCATCAAAACCTGTATTGCGGTTTTTCCCTGAGGGAGGATATTTGGTGGAGGGCACTACCTGTATGGTTGCCTTTGAGGCTTCAACAGAGACAGGAGATAGTCTGGAGGTGTCTGGTGAGGTGATTGATAGTCATGGAGAAATAGTTAGTCAGTTTAAGTCTTTCCACCATGGCATGGGCTTTTTCCCGCTTACTGTTAAACCAGGGGAGAGCTATAAGGCAGTCTGCCGTGACCATCATGGTAAGACATATTCGTTTGCTTTGCCTCAGGCACGTGCCGATGCTATATGCCTGCGATGCCGTATAAAATCGGACGAGGTGCAGGTCATCATCAACAGTGGCACAAAAAAACTGCAAACGCCCCTCTATCTGCTCGTTCATTGTCGTGGACGGATAGTCAGGATGATGCCGGTCAAGCCTGGTGCCACTTATCATCTGCCCTTCAAACAGTTGCCTGCGGGAGTTAACAGTCTGTTGCTCTTAGATGGAAACCGTCGCATACTGAGTGAACGACTGGTATTCTCCAACAACCATTCCAGTCATCTGCCGCTATCCTTGGAGATGTCTCGTCAGGAATATGGCCTGCGTGACAGTATTCCTCTGAGGCTTTCCCTGCCAGACATAAACACTGATGAGATGGCCTTCCTCTCGCTTTCCGTGACCGACGATTCGTTTACCCGCAACCATCGTTCGCCCTCGCTCTGGAGTCAGTTGCTGTTGTCGTCTGACCTACCCGGGGTTAACGGCCGGTTGGATGAGTATTTTCATCCTTCCTACCAGGCAGACCAACTTGATCTTCTGATGATGGTGAATGGTTGGCGTCGCTATGACCTGAATGCCGTGATGCAAGGAATCTACTCCACACCGACAGTGGAGAAAGAACACGAGCAGAGTATCACCGGAAAGGTGCGTAACGTGTTTACCGACAAGCCTGTTATCCAAGCGGATGTCGTGCTTGCCATTACAAAACAGAAATACGTGGATACAGCTACGACGGATTCCACAGGCCATTTCGAGTTTCATGGGTTAAACTACCCGAGCGATGCCGATGCCTTCATCTATGTGACACGCCAGAAAAACCGTCGTTGCTTGGTGGAATTAGAAAAGATAAAGACACCTTATACTCCTGATGTTGGTATTGTCAGGGGGTCGGCTAAAATGTTACCGTGGGTGGATGTTGATGAAGAATTGTTGGAGATGTATGCAAGGGAGAGTCATCTTTTGCAGGAAGTGGTGGTAAAAGGTCATAGAGGATCAGGGTCGCTGTCTGACAACACCACCCTGTCGCTCGACCGCAAGGCGATAGAAGAGGGGGAATATCCTAATTTTGGTTTTCTTTTATTGTGTACAAACATGCTTGATGTAGATTATAGTAGCGGTACTATCACCGCGGATCCGATGCTTTCCATGTCGGGTATCGACAAGATGTTAGGACATGAGTTTGGGCAGTCACCCGAAAATGGTAACGGACCGAGAGTGAAACTCTACGTTAACGGCATGCATATCCCTGATCTTACGTTCAATGACTTTGATCTGGAAGACATAGACCGTGTCGATCTCTATTTAGGTTCTAAGGCATGGGTGTTCGACCCAAATACCAACGGTGTCATTAACATAACCACGCGTAGCGGTCTGAACCGGCCTTCGGATAATATCTTTAATAATAAGATTGTACGCCTTACCGGCTATCAGTCTCCCATTGAATATTATTTCCCGCGTTACGCTCATGGAGAAAAACCTTCTCAAATGCAGCCTGACATGCGGCGCACCATCTATTGGAACCCATACCTTCGGGTGGGCAAGGATACTCCTTTGAATATCAGTTTCTTCAGTGCCGACCTGCCTACCCAATATACCATTCGTGTGGAAGGTATAACCAGTTATGGACGAATCGTAGATGGCGAAATGAAAATGAAAGTGAAGAATTAAGGAAGGTCAGCTGGTTCATCTCTAATGATTTTTTTATTTTCTATTGCAATTATCGAGATAAAAGTTTATCTTTGGCTTCGCCGAAGATACTCTGTCTCGGAAAAGCTCAAATTTATTTGGCTTTTCTCTCGACTTTTCGTATCTTTGCATAATTAACTCATTAGATTATGCTTGGAGCTATCATAGGAGATATAGTGGGTTCGCGCTGGGAATTCTCAGAGCCGCCAAAGGAGAATTTTGAGTTGTTCACCCCCGACTGTTCTTATACTGACGATACGATATGTACTATCGCCATTGCAGATGCTATTCTGAATGGTAAGGACTACAAGGAGAGTCTGCTGTATTGGTGTAGGAAATATCCTAACCCCATGGGCGGCTATGGCGGCCGGTTTGCTCAATGGGTCTTTTCCGAGGATCCGCAGCCTTATGGCTCTTACGGCAATGGCTCAGCCATGCGCGTCAGTCCGGTTGCCTGGTTGTTCGACGATTATGATAAGGTGAAGGAAGAAGCGCGTAAGACAGCGGCTCCTACCCATAACCATCCCGAGGGCATCAAGGGCGCAGAGTGCATCGCCACTTTAGCCTATTGGTTGCGTACATGTCGTATAACCCGTGACGAGGTGGAGGGAAAGGTGGAGAAACTATGGCATTATGAGATACCATCGCTGAAGGATATCTATAAGATCGGTGCTCAGAACCACTTTGATGGTACGTGTATGGAGACCGTGCCGATGGCTATCCGCTGTTTCCTGGAGTCGGAGAACTTCGAAGATGCTATCCGTATCGCCGTCCTTGCCGATGGAGATACTGACACGAAGGCCGCCATCACCGGCACACTTGCAGAGGCTTTCTACGAGATCCCCGAAGAGTTGGTAGATAAGGCTTTCGCATACCTTCCCTCAGACATGCTCGATGTGATCACCGCCTACTATAAGCACATCCAGGATATTTACGAAGAGTAGTGCCTTAGTGGAATGTTTCAGAATATTTCACCATTCCACAACATCTTCAAGAAGTCCAAGATGTAGATGAGTTCATCTTCGCCGGATTTGCGAGTTATCGGATCGAGTGATACAAGAATCAGACGGCATTCAGGATGCTCCTCCTTAAAGGCCTTGAGACCTTTTTTATGTTTCGTCTCTACATGTTCTGTAGATTTGATTTCTATAGCCACTTTAGCGTCCCCGATAACTACATCAACTTCTTTTTTGTCATAGGTATGCCAATAGGATATAATATCCCGCTTGTCATTATATCCTTTGTATGCTATGATTTCCTGCATCACAAAGTGTTCGAAGGCATGCCCGTAATCATCAGTACCCCGCTTTAAACTATGACGTCCCATTAAGTAGTTTGCCAGACCAACATCAAAATAGTAGAAACGTGGAGCCTGGATGATCTTTCGCTTTATTTCTTTCCTAAATGCAGGAATCTCGTATCCAATTAGTGTGTCATATAGTATTTGGAAATACGACTTGACAGTTTTTGCTGAAACACCGCAATCTGAGGCAATATTAGAATAGTTCAGCATTTCCCCGTCGGAAATGGCTGCAATCTCCATGAAGCGTTCAAACGCATCGAGTTCCCTCACTTCGCCTTCTTCCCTGATTTCTTCGTCCAGATAGACTTTCACATAACCGGATAAACGTTTGGTTGCATCCTCTACCATATAATGACGGGGAATCATACCGTTTTGGACAGCACGGTCAATTTGGAAATCAGTAACCTCTGGCCATACCAAAGGATAAAGTGTTTCTGGTATAGCTCTACCTCCGAGGGTGTTTGCTCCGGAACGTTTGAGTTTTCTTGCACTGGATCCGCTGAGAATGAAGAATAAACCTCTGTCCACCATCAGGGAATGTACAACATCCAATAGTTCCGGAACTTTTTGGATCTCGTCAACGACCACAAGTGTTCCTGCAGGTTTGTCCTGAAGCGCCTCCCAAAGAGAATACGGATTCAACTTAAAAGCTCTTCTTACACTCGGATTAAGTAAATCGTAATAAATTGCCCCTTTGAATCTTTCTTTCAAAAGAGTAGACTTCCCCGTCTGACGTGCGCCAAATAGGAACATTCCTTCATCTAACTTTCTCTCAATATCAAATATTCTCTTGTACATATAATTCTGAATTTTGTGAATGTACTCCAGATTTTTATAAGAAATTCGGGAGTATGGTCACAAATTTAGTGTATTTTTCTGAAGCAGGTATATAAGGCGATCAACTATTAACATTTTTTAAATTCTTGTGGCTAAGTCAAAAATATATAATGATAAAGATTGAAAAAAGTGGTTCGTATATTAGAGATTTGCAACTCATAGGTCGGATCTTTGAGCCACGAATGAAATGTTTACTGCTGCATACCGATTTCTTTAACCATTTGTTCGAAGTTGTCACGGTTACCGGCGGCTTTGTTTTTGATGCGTGCTCGGTAAGCGTAGATGGAGTTGGGTGAATAGTGGAGGAACTCGGCGATCTTCGAGCTCTCGTCGATACCCAGTCGTATGAGGGCGAAGATACGAAGGTCGGTATTCAGTGAGTTCCTGTCGGTTGGTATGATCCTCTCCTCTTTCCGCAGCAGGGCGTTGAAATCATCGATGAAGGTAGGGAACAGATGGAGGAATACTGAGTCGAAATTCTCCAGCAGTTCTTTCAGTTCATCCTCTTTGAGGTGTTCAGATGAAGTCATACGCAACAGATCGTTATACTGGTTAGCTTTCAGTTTACGGTTCACCTTAATACGGTAATTGTCCAACTTATTGATATAGTCGGAGCATATCGTGAGGAACTTCCCGATATATTCATCTTTCACGCGTGTTGTATCATTAAGGTGCATGATCGCATTCCGCAGTTGTTCGTTAGTGTCAGAAAGCATCTGGTTAGCATCCGACAATAGGGTGTTGTTCTCTAGCAGTTGTTGGTTTTTGACCTCCAGTTGATCATTGAGAGAGTTCAGTTCATTCCGTGCCTTTGCCAGTTGTCGGCGTTTCTTCATGACGTACAGCAGAGAGAAGAGGAGGCCAAGGAGCAGCAGGCTGATGATGCCGATGGTCCATCTCAGGTGGTTGTTAGCTGTCTGCAGTTGTTGTTTATACTCATCGTTGATACGTGCCACGACGGGGGCAACTTGCCATGAACGCATATGAGTGGAGAACCGTGTGAGACATTTCCATGAGAAGTCGATATAACGATGTGCCCGGTTCACATCTTCTTTCTTACTAATCAGTGAGTTAGCCAGGCTCCACAGTGATCCCTGGTCCATGATAGCATTGCGGATATCCGCCAATGCCGATTGTATCAGCCAGTAACGCTGCATCTCCACATCACCGAGTTTTCTGTATATCTCTGAACGGAAGAATGCCATGATGGCAAAAGGGCGTGTGCCGGGCTCACATGCCTGCATCCACCGGTCACTATATGTCAGTGCTTCCTCTTGTTTATTCTCGTTGTTGAGTAAATTTGTGCGGAATGTCAGCCATGCCGTAGAGGTGGTGTCGAGGCGTTCCAATAGTGTGGCTCTCATCTCGTTTGCCTGTTGGTGAAAAGCCCGGCTCAGTATGGCGTCATGCGAGTAGAATCCCATCTCACCATAGAGACGGTTCATGGCTATGAGATGTTCGTCGCCAAAGTATTGCTCGGGTACCTCACTCAGATGGATGCGTGCCTCATTGTAGAATCCGGAGTTTGACAGTTGGTTTGCCAAACTGATGGTGGCGGTTGCGAGCAGATCGTCTCTTCCCATGCTTTTTGCCAGTTCGATGCAACGGTATTGATAGGCAATGGCCGAATCGTTTTCAAAGGGGATATACTCCATGTATATCTTTGTTGCCGCTTCGTATTGCTGCATCTCCGTCTTTGCCTTGAGATATTCCTCTTTAAGGTTTGCTATCTGTTGTTCTTTTTTCTGCAGGAAGATATCGGCAGAGTCGATGGCTGCATCCAGGACCCGATAGAGTGAGTCCAGGTTGACATGTCCTTCTCCGTGTACATGACAGAAGAGGAGTGTGGTTATCATGGTTAGTAAGATACGTTTCATAGGTTGTTATCATTTTCTGTTACAAAGGTAAACTTTTTTTTCTTTCGTTATCCTTTACTGAACAATTATTTTACATTTTTGATAAGAAAAGTTATATTTATTTGATGATGTGTCTATATCGTTTTTGCAAATTGTTTTTCGTAAGTTGTTGATATATGGTGTTTTTATTGTATAAGTAGGGTAAAATAGTCCATATTTGTATCTTGATGGGGATGTTACGTGTTTTTCTTCTTATTAATTTTGCAAACAGAAACGAGAGTTATTATGAAAGAAGAGGTATCCTCTGCAACTCTATACCTCTGTGCTGAAACCAAAGTGCATTCTGTATTGATAATAAACTATAAAGATATGTTGAAATTTAAGATTGGATTAGTAACATGCATGCTGTTGATGATCGTCCTTGGCACACAGGCTGGGGGACGCTTTGTGCATGTGAAGGGTATGGATCTTATTCAGCCCAACGGAGAGAAGTTGTATATTCAGGGAACGAACCTGGGTAACTGGTTGAACCCCGAAGGGTATATGTTCGGGTTCAAGAGTGTCAACTCAGCCTGGATGATTGATTTGCTGTTCAAGGAGATGGTGGGTCCCGACGAGACCGCTGCTTTCTGGAAGCAGTTCAAGGACAACTATATCACCCACAAGGATATTGCTTTCATCCGTGAGCAGGGTGCGAATACCATCCGTCTGCCTTTCCACTATAAGTTGTTCACCGATGAGGACTATATGGGTTTGACCAGTCATCAGGATGGTTTCTGTCGTGTGGACTCCGTCGTGAAATGGTGTCGTGAGAATCATCTGTATCTCATCCTTGACATGCACGACTGCCCCGGTGGACAGACTGGTGATAATATCGACGACAGTTACGGTTATCCCTGGCTCTTCGACAGTGAGGCCAGTCAAGAGTTGTTCTGTGACATCTGGCAACGCATAGCCGCTCGTTATAAGGATGAGCCGGTGATCCTCGGTTATGAGTTGATGAATGAGCCTATCGCCCCTCATTTCGAAAACAAGGAGGACCTCAACAACAAGCTCGAGCCTCTGTATAAACGTGCTGTGAAAGCCATCCGTCAGGTAGATAAAAACCATGTTATCCTGTTGGGAGGAGCCCGTTGGAACAGTGATTTCTATATGTTCACCGACTGGACGTTTGATGACAATATCATGTACACTTGTCACCGTTACGGTAATGAGCCCACGGCAGAGGCTATCAAGGACTATCTCGAGTTCCGTGAAAAGACCGGCTTACCAATGTATATGGGCGAGATCGGTCATAATACCATCGAGTGGCAGACGCGTTTCGTCAAGTTGATGAAACAGCTGAATATCGGTTATACCTTCTGGCCATACAAGAAGGTGGACGGTTCGTGTATGATGGGATTCTCCAAGCCCGAGCAGTGGGACAGTATTGTCGTGAAATACGCTGAGGCTTCGAGAAAGACTTTCAAGGAGATGCGTGAAGCGCATCCCCGGCAGGAGACTGTACGGCAGTTGCTCTCGCAGTTTATAGAGAATTGCCGTTTTGACAACTGCCACCCCCAGCGTGATTATATCAAAAGTTTAGGGTTGAAGCCTTGAAAACCTTTATAAAACAGCGGGCGATATCCATATTTTCCATAGGGTGTCTATATGTGTAATGCGCTTGTATATAACAACTTATGTATTTTTAGATTTCTGAAATATCCATATTCATGTCCATATTAAGCAAGGGGGCGTTTAATTATTTCATAATTTTGTACAAACCAAATTTTAAATAACATTATTATTATGCGATTAAAAACTGTTTCATGGGAAATCATACGACTTATGCTCGTTGGTTGTTTGTTTTTCCTTTTTGATGTAGGAGCATTGGCTCAAGGATCTCGGACCATCAGTGGAACGGTGCTTGATGCAAGCACTAACGATCCAATGATTGGAGTCAGTGTAGTAGAAAAAGGTACATCTAACGGAACTGTGACGGATCTTGACGGAAAGTTCGTCCTCAGTGTTCGTCAGAATGCCACGGTATCATTCTCATACGTTGGATATGTCACACGTGAGCTGGCTGCTTCGAGAGCATCCGGTAATATCCTGATGAATGAAGATGACAAGACCCTCTCAGAGGTTGTCGTAGTGGGTTATGGCACACAGAAGAAAGTAAACCTCTCAGGCGCTGTGACTGCCGTTGACGGTGATAAGTTGGCTGCCAAGCCGACCAGTGATGTGCTCAGTGCCATGCAGGGAGAGCTGCCCGGCGTAGCTATTCTCCGTAACAGTGGTGAGCCTGGTTCTGAGACCTCCGGTCTGCGTATCCGTGGTTTCTCTTCTGCCAACACCACATCAGCCTTGGTATTGATCGATGGCGTAGAGGGTGATATCTCCCTGCTCAATGCCGATGATATTGAGAGCATCTCCGTGTTGAAGGATGCCTCTGCATGTGCTATCTATGGAGCCCGTGCAGCTGCCGGTGTTGTCCTGGTCACCACCAAGAGCGGTGAGGAAGGCAAGCCGAAAATTTCCTATAACGGTTATTATGCCATTAACACCCCTGCTAACATGCCTGAGCGTCTGCCAGCATGGGAAGAGCAGCAGTGGATCAATATCGGTCGTTACAATGCCGGTGGAGCTTATGAGTGGAATAAGGAGAAGACCACTTGGGTGGCTAATCCGAACTTCAACTATTATCCCAACAACAATAACGGTCGTTGGGAGCAGTTCACAGCCACCAACTGGGTGGAGGAAGGTACCCGTGACTATGCCGGTCAGACCAATCACTCAATCTCCGTGAGTGGTGGTAGTAAGACGATCAACTACCTCGTCAGTGGAAACTATTTCCATAAAGACGGTATGTTGAAATATGCCAAGAACAACACCACCCGTGTCAACCTCCATGCGAAGGTGAGTGCAGAGATCAACAAATACCTCCAGCTGGGTGTCAACCTGCAGTATCAGTCGAGGAAAAACAACAGTCCTTCGAATGGTGCAGGCAGTATCCTGAATACCCTGTACGGGGCCCGTGCCCGTCAGTTGATATGGCAACCCGAAGAGACACCTAACTACGGTTCTCAGCCTTATTCCGGTGACTTGCAGGTGAATGCCATCGATATGTTGAAGAATGCCGGAACCAATGAGTCACTCTATGAGGCTTTCTTGGGCAAGGGTGAATTGACCATCAAGAATCTTGTCAAGGGTCTGCGCATCAACCTGAGCGCCAGCCGTCGTGCCGGTTATTACAACCAGCGTTCAGAGAGACATTGGCTCGCTTGGTATGCGATGAATGGAACCACCATCCGTCAGCAGACGAATAATCCCAACCAGTTGGATAGAAACAAGAATAATGACTTTCACGATATGTTTGAGGCCACTGCCAACTATGAGTTTGATGTCAACCAGCACAACTTTAAGTTCCTGGCAGGTACGAGTTATGAGAACTATCGCAAGGATCAGATTGAGGCCACTGCCAAGAATATGAACTCCAACGATTTCTATTCTTTCAACTATTACGATGCCTCTGTCGCCACGAATACCACGTTGAAAGACCTGATCGAGCCTTGGTCGATGATGTCCTACTTCGGTCGTTTCAACTACAACTATGCAGAGAAATATCTCTTTGAGGCAAATATCCGTTATGACGGTTCTTCACGTCTGGCTCCCGAGAAGCGCTGGAAGGCCTTCCCCTCTGTGTCAGCTGCATGGCGTGTCAACCAGGAGAAGTGGTTTAATGCCGACTGGATCAGCAATCTGAAGCTCCGTGCATCATGGGGACAGCTCGGTAACGGAGCAGTGCTCGGTCTTTACGACTATATCCCGACCATCTCACAATCCACCGTCTATATCACAGAGAAGAGCTACTATCAGTCACAGTTAGCTTCCAAGGATAAGACCTGGGAGACCATCGAGACCACCAACGTGGGTGTTGACCTCGGTCTGTTCAACGGTCGTCTGAATGCTTCTTTCGACTACTACTGGAAGTACAACAATGACATGCTCTCCAACCTCCAGTTGCCGCATGTGATCGGTATCGGCGTACCTTCAGTGAACGTAGGTAAGCTGAAGACTTGGGGATGGGATGTTGACATCAAGTGGAATGACCGTATCGGTGATTTCAGATATCAGATCGCCTTTAACATCTCCGACTCTCAGAACCGCCTCGTGGAATACGACGGAGCTGATGTGATCACCGCCGGTTCAACGAAGTTGATCGAGGGTTATGAGATGAACACCATCTGGGGTTACAAGACTGACGGTTACTGGAACAGTAAGGAAGAGTATGATCAGTACAAAGCCGATCATCCCGGATATAAGTCATTCAGTGACGGTAAGATTGGTGCCGGTGACGTGAGATTCATCACCTTACCCGATGCCAACGGATCAATCGACCACCAGGTAGGTGCCGGTAGCGGTACAAAGGAAGATCATGGTGACCTCGTATATCTCGGTAATACCAACGGCCGTTATCTCTATGGTCTGAACCTCTCTGCTCAGTGGAAGGGCTTCGATCTCGCCATCATGTTCCAGGGTGTTGCAAAACGTAAGATGCTGATCGATACAGAAGCCATCACCCCATTCGGACGTACTCATCAGATGCCTTGGACCATCCATCGTGACTATTGGACACCGGAGAATACCGATGCTTTCTGGCCACGTCTGTACAACTACAATGGTGATATGTTCAACTTCCAGCCTTCAGATAAGTGGGTTCAGAATGCTGCCTATCTGCGACTGAAGAATATCACCTTAGGTTATACCATACCTATTCCTAAGCGTTATATCCAGAAACTGCGCGTCTATGTAAGCGGTAATGATGTATGGGAGCACTCCGATATCCTTAAGGTCTTCGACCCGGAGGCAGGCAATAATGTAGGACGTAACTACTATCCATTCTTCCGTACTTGGTCTTTCGGTGTAAACATAACATTATAATGATAACGGATAAAAGATTAAGGATATGAAACAATATATATATAAATCGATTTATGCCTTAGGTATCGTATGCGGATTCTTCGCATTGACAGGTTGTGATCTTGACCGTTTGCCTGAGACAACACTTGCTGACAATACATTCTGGCAGAGTGAGACCGATCTCCGCGGTGCCTGCAATAAGTTGTATGTTGACCTGCCGGGATTCTCTCATGACACCCGTGCTGATGATATCATAGGAACAGCTGCCAACTCTACATCCAGCGGCAGTTGGAACGTGCCCGCCACCTCCGGTGAATGGACCAACCCCTATCAGAAAATCTTCGTTTGTAATAATATCATTGAGAAAGGCGGTAACTCACCACTGGGTGATGCACAGAAAAACCGCTGGATGGCTGAGGCTTACTTCTTCCGTGCTTATCATTATTTCGACCTCGTGAAGAAATACGGTGATGTGCCTCTGGTACTAAAAGCCTTTGACTCCACCAGCGATCCTGATATCAAGATGGGCCGCACACCGAGAGAGGAAGTGATCCAGCAGTGTTACAGTGACCTGAAGTTTGCTGAGGAGTACCTGCCGGATATCGACAATGTGAGCAGTGCCAACGACTGGGGTAGGGTATCCAAGAGTGCTGCCCGTGGTATGCTCGTCCGTATCGGACTCTATGAGGGAACATTCAAGAAATACCACTCTCTCCAGGGTGACTACAAGGCTCATCTGAAGGTGGCCATCGATGCTGCTGAGCGACTGATCAACAGTGGTAAGCATGCGTTGTATGCCGACTTCCAGAAACTCTTCTATTTCGATGGTGAGGGACGTGCAAACAAAGAGAATGTCTTTGTGAAGATCTATGGTCCTAACGGAGCAGGTGCCGTCATCACACACAACAACTCCCGTGGTATGGAGAATGCTGTGACCGTGACACGTCAGACCATCGACCAGATCCTCTATGCCGACGGACTGCCACGTGAGAAGACTGCATTGAAGGTGGAGGAGACCACCCATAACGATGTGTTCATCAACAGAGACCCGCGTATGGCCCTTACCTTCTACCAGAAAGATGAGACAGCCTACAAGGCCGGCTATACTCCTTTCAGTAATCAGGGTGGCAATGGCTATGGCATCAAGAAAGGATTTATGCTGGATGAGTGGAACACCACCAATAAGGAGACCGTAGATAAGATGATTATCCGTTATGCTGAGATCCTCATCTCTTACGCTGAGGCCCTTTATGAGTACAACGGCCAGATCACCGACGCTCAGCTCGACGCTACCATTAATAAGGTTCGTGCGCGTGTAGGCTTCAACGTAAGACTGACCAACAGTTTTGCCACGGCCAACGGCCTGAACATGCTCGAGGAGATCCGTCGTGAGCGACTGGTAGAGTTCATCGATGAGAACCTGCGTTACAACGATATCATCCGTTGGAAGATTGCTGAGAAGGTATTACCCGTTGCCATGCTCGGTCTGAAGTATAACGATGCAGACAACTTAGGTACACACCGTGAGAACGTGGCAAGCAGGCTGACAGGCCCCGGCGGTATGTTCAACGGTAAGAAAGTGGCAGACCAGGAGGATATCTATGTGATTGAGAATGCTGAGAACCGTACCTTCGATCCCGCTAAGGATTATTACTATCCCATCCCAACGTATGAGATCGCTACCTCTGACGGTAATGTGGAACAAAACCCAGGATGGAGATAAGAAGAAACAATAATAGAATAAATAAGAACGCGATATGAAACGTTATTTCAATATATTAGTACTGATGCTGGTGGCAGTCTGTGGAACGACGATGATGACCGGTTGCAGTGATGATGAGTGGGGTAATGACAACCCTGAATACAAGAATGTGTTTATCGTAGCTTTCGCCGACTGGGGCCCGAAGAGTAATAATGATAAAACTTACACGGTCAACCAGGGCAGTCAGGTGACAGTGCCTGTACAGTTGTGGTGTGAGGGTACCCGTGGTTTCAATGCCGATGCCTACGTCTATGTGGACAGCAGCCTGAAACTGGGCACCGACTATCAGATCGTAGATGGCAACGGGGCTGTGTTACAGCAGAATGCCAACGGTGCTTTTGTACTGACATGGGATCTGATCTCTCCCGATTATACTGACAACCACCGTGTGCAGAACCTTCAGGTGAAGGCCCTCAACGGGGCCAAGGGTAATGTAACCCTTATGACCTTCGATCCCAAGGATGTGGATGAAGCCGGAAAGTTACGTATCTCCAACGGCGGCACGAAGGATGACGATACTCAGTATTACGTGCCTAACAACAAGACAGACCAGTATGAGGTACGTTGTCTGACCGTTAACTATAAGGTTGTTATATCGATCAAATAAGAGCTATGGGCTTACGAAAGATAGTTGTTTTATTCATACTTGTTAGGTTGGTTGCTGTGGCAGGTGCGCAGTCTATCTGGGATGGCGCGCACCTCGCCAGAGTGAAGGCTAACCTGCAGGAGCCCACCTACGCGGCGGCTTATCAATATCTTATCGAGGAGGCTGACAAGACTATGGATCGTCAGCCACCCTCGGTGATGATGAAGGAGAAGACGGCTGTCAGTGGTGATAAGCACGATTATCTGAGTCTCTCCCGTTATTTCTGGCCAGATCCCACGAAGCCCGACGGACTGCCCTATATCAGTGTTGACGGCGTCTCTAACCCGGAACTGAAGAAGCTCGACCGTAACAGACTGTCGGAGATGGCTTCGGGGGTTACCACCTTGTCGCTGGCCTGGTATTTCAGTAATGAGGAGCGTTATGCGGCGAAAGCAGCGGAACTGATCCGTGTGTGGTTCCTGAACAAGGATACCCGTATGAATCCTCATCTGAACTATGCGCAGATCGTACCGGGACTGTATGGTGGGAAAGGTCGTTGCTACGGAATCATCGATGCCTACTCTTTCGTGGAGATGCTCGACGCCGTACAGTTGCTCGAACAGTCACAGTCGTTTACGAAGAAAGACAGCAAGGCCCTGAAGGCGTGGTTCTCGAAGTTCCTCGACTGGATGCTGACCAGTGATCAGGGCATCGAAGAAGGAAAGCAACGTAACAACCACTCTACGGCCCATGACGTGCAGATCATCGCCTATGCCCGCTATGTGGGAAACCAAAAGGTGTTGGACGAGTATCTCGGACAGTTCTGTGAGAAAAGGATCAACGCCCAGATAGCACCCGACGGCAAACAGCCGCATGAGCTCACCCGTACACTGGCCTTCGGCTATTCGCAGTACAATCTCACCCACATGATCGACGTCATGCAGATAGCCCGTCATGCAGGCTATGCCTTGGAGGGATTGCCACGGATGGAGAAGGCTGCCGACTTCCTCGCTGCCTATGTGGGTAAGCCGGTGAAGGAATGGCCTTATAAGCAGATCAGCGACTGGGACTACAAGCAGAATGAGTTCTCGAAGGACCTCTATCGCCTTGCTCTCCTTGACCCGCAACGTACGGACTATCTCGCCCTCGCCAAGAATCATCTGGTGAAACGCTTTGCCGATCGTTTCTTCCTGCTTTACTATACCCCTGACCCTACAGATAATGCTTTTGCTCGGGTGGATGGACAACTGAGATATCAGCTGGAGCAGGTCGAGAATATCCGTAAGGAGAAGAAAGACTGGACCCTCATGCCCCGATGCGTGGAGAAGGACGGCAGTCTGCGGATGGTCCGTCAGCCGGACTGGTGTTGCGGCTTCTTCCCCGGAGAACTGTGGCAGATGTATCATTACACCCATGATCCCTTCTGGCGTGAACAGGCTGTCAGCAATACCTGGCTGATAGAAAGGGTGAAGATGAACAAAGGCAGTCATGACCTGGGATTCATGGTTTACAACTCGTTTGGCAAGGCCTGGGAGCTCACCGGTGAACAGTCATACCGTGATGTGGTCATAGCTGCCGCCAACAGCCTTGTCACCCGTTATGACGAGACCGTGGGATGCATACGCAGCTGGAGCTGGGGAACCCCTGACCGCTGGCGATATGCCGTGATCATCGACAATATGCTGAATCTCGAGCTTCTCTTCGAGGCCAGCCTCCTGACGGGAGACAAACAGTATTACAATATTGCCGTGTCACATGCCAATACGACGATGAAGAACCACTTCCGGGCAGACAACTCTTCCTATCATGTGGTGGACTACAATCCCGACGATGGCAGTGTGATCAAAAAGATCACCCACCAAGGCTTTGCCAATGAGAGTGTGTGGAGCCGCGGACAGGCTTGGGGACTCTATGGCTATACCCTGTGTTACCGCTATACCCACGATAAGGCTTATCTCGAGCAGGCACAGAAGATTGCGGATTTTATCTTCTCACAGAAAGACCTACCGGAGGATCTCGTTCCTTATTGGGATATGCGCGATCCGGGCATTAAGACGGGTAAGGGACTGGCCCTCGACGGGCGCTGTCCGAGGGATGCTTCTGCAGCAGCCATCACCGCATCCGCCCTTTACGAGCTCGCCACCCTGATGCTTGAGGCAGACGCACAGAAATACCGTGGCTATGCCGACAGGATCCTGTCCTCGTTGGAAAATCATTACCAGCCCTCTCCCCGTACGGCCCAGGGCTTCCTATTACTGCATTCCACCGGCAACCACCCTGCCAAGGATGAGATCGATGTGCCGATCAACTATGCAGATTACTATTATCTGGAAGCCTTGTTGCGCAGGTCAGGTATTTTCAAATAATGTTTTTAATCTCTGAAAAAAGAAATACAATGTTTATAAGATCTCTGTCATTGGTGATGACCCTGCTGTGGTCCATGGGTATCCATGCACAACAATTACCCACTTATCTCGATGATTCGAAGACGGTGGATGAGCGGATAGAGGATGCGTTGGCACGTATGACCTTGGATGAGAAGATCGCGGTGATCCATGCCCAGTCTAAATTCTCCTCTCCGGGTGTCAAGCGGTTGGGCATACCCGAGTTCTGGACAGACGACGGTCCTCATGGTGTGCGTCCTGATGTGTTGTGGGACCAGTGGGAACAGGCCGGACAGACCAATGACTCCTGTGTCGCCTTCCCGGCACTTACCTGTCTGGCGGCTTCCTGGAACCCTGCACTCTCGAGGCTTTATGGAGAAAGCTTAGGTGAGGAAGCCCTCTACCGTGGTAAGGATATGATCTTAGGGCCCGGCGTGAATATCAACCGTACTCCCCTGGCCGGTCGAAACTTCGAGTATATGGGAGAGGATCCCTTCCTCGTATCACGGATGGTCGTTCCTTATGTCCAGGGCTTGCAGTCGAAGGGTATCTCTGCCTGTGTGAAGCATTTTGCGCTGAACAATGACGAGGAATACCGGCATAAGGTGAACGTGATCGTTTCCGACAGGGCCTTGCACGAGATCTATCTGCCTGGATTCAAGGCAGCCATCTGTGAAGGAGGTGCCTGGGCTATCATGGGCGCTTATAACCTCTATAAGAACCAACATAACTGTCATAACGACATCCTGTTGAACAAGATCCTGAAACGCAACTGGGCGTTCGATGGTGTTGTGGTGTCCGACTGGGGTGGTTGTCATGACACACGGGAGGCAGTGACCAACGGACTGGATATGGAGTTCGGTACCTGGACCAACGGCTTGTCTCAAGGCGCCTCAAATGCCTATGACAACTACTATATGGCCGCTGCTTACAAGAAGCTCATCCAGGAAGGGGTGTTCACGACGAAGGAGTTGGATGATAAGGTGAGAAGGGTATTACGTCTGTTCTACCGTACCTCCATGAACCGCCGGCGCCCAGTGGGCTTCCTGTGTTCGGAGTCTCATTATGAGGCAGCCTTGAAGATTGCCCAGGAAGGAATCGTCCTTTTAAAGAACGACCGTGGCCTGCTGCCTGTCAGGGATGCCCGCAGGATCCTTGTCGTCGGTGAGAATGCCATCAAGATGATGACGGTCGGCGGTGGCTCGAGCTCTTTGAAAGTACAGAAGGAGATCCTTCCATTAGACGGCTTATGTGCCCGTTTCCCGGATGTGCAGATCGATTATGCCCGTGGGTATGTCGGTGATACCGTACAGAGTTACAATGGTGTGACGGTAGGACGCTCGATAGCAGAGACCCGTGGCAGTGACGAACTGATCCGCGAGGCGGTGGAGAAAGCGAAGGATGCTGACTATGTCATCGTCTTCGGCGGACTCAACAAGAGTGACTATCAGGATTGCGAGGGACATGACCGCAAACAGTATGAGTTGCCATATGGACAGGATCAGCTTGTCGAGGCACTGGTGAAGGTCAACAGTCGTGTAGTCTTTGTCAATATCTCCGGTAATGCGGTGGCGATGCCGTGGGCAGATAAGGTTCCTGCCATCGTACAGGGCTGGTTTATCGGTTCTGAGGCCGGTGAGGCGCTGGCATCGGTGTTGTCGGGTGATGTGTCTCCCAGTGGAAAACTGCCTTTCACCTGGTATCGGCAGTTGTCCGACTGCGGGGCCCATGTTCTGAACACCTATCCCGGTGTCTGGCGAGAGGACCGTGAGATCATCGATGAGGAATACAAGGAAGATATCTTCGTGGGTTATCGTTGGACCGACCGTCAGAAGATCAAGACACTCTTTCCTTTCGGTCATGGACTGAGTTACACCACTTTCGAATTAGGCAAGGCAAAGTCGTCTGCCAAGGAGATGTCACGTAACGGCCAACTGACCTTCGTCGTTCCTGTGATGAATACGGGTAAGTGTGCGGGGGCAGAGACGATACAGTTGTATGTCCACGATGTGAAAGCATCCGTTGAGCGACCGGTGAAAGAACTGAAATGTTTCCGGAAGGTTTATCTGCAGCCCGGTGAACAGCAGTTGGTGGAACTGACGATCAACGAGGAGTCGCTCTCCTTCTACGATGAGCGTTCGCAAGCCTGGAAGGCGGAGCCCGGTGACTTTGAGGCTCTCATAGGTACCTCCTGTGATGCTATCTCGTCGAGGATCAAGTTTAAGCTGAAGGAATAACCGTTGCCCCTGATTTTAGATTGAAACAGTTTACTATATACTCTCATTCCTTGGGATGTTGCCCCAACAGCAATACTTCCAAGGATTTTTGACAATTACCGGAGCAGCGAGCGCAGAGCCATGCTTGTATAGGCTATGCCGAGTCGCGACGGTAATCGCCGAAGGCAATAACCAATAAACAATAACCAATAGCCAATAACTCGTTAACTGAAATAGTTACGTCTCGCTCTTGAGGGTTGCCACTGCCTTCGGCGACGTAGCAACGAGCGAGCCATGACCGTAGGTTGCGATGCCTATCGAACATCCCGCCCCATGCCTATGGGGAGGGAATGAGGGAGGGGTAAAGTTGCAATAGCGAGAGCTAGCCCCCTCTCCCGTCCTCTCCCCCTTGGTAGGGGGCGAGGCGTTCGATTCGTCACGGATCTTTCTCGACAACTAGCTGTCAACCAGTAGGGGCAGACTTCATGTCTGCCCGTTGTTTCCGGGTAGGGATAAACCCTACCCCTACCAGTATATAGGCTAATAACTCGTATACTATTATATAACATTCAGAAACGGAATATTGGTTACTTCTCTCTGCCGAAACAGAGAGAAGTAAAAGGGGGGTTGGGGATCACCCCAAAAAGCTCAACAACCCGGTCAGGTGAGCATGATCCACCGTACAGCTGATCGTCCCGAGCGCTGTGCCCAAGGCAGTGAGTGCAGCGATGAGCACCTGAATGATAATGTTGATAATTTTCTTTTTCATAATCGTCTTTTTTTGTTTAGAGTCTAGAGTTTAGAGTTTAGAGTTTCCCCTCTCCCAACCTTTGATGTTTCACATCGAAGTTACTCTCGCTCGGCATAGCATAA
>JAFZPF010000260.1 GCA_017550455.1 Prevotella sp. | reverse complement strand
TCAACCCTGTCCACGAGATGGCAAAATAAAAGCCCTCAAAATTCTCCGCGGTAGAAATGCGTTGCAAAGATAAGCGGATTTTTGAGAACCACCAAAAAGCAAGTCTGAAGTGTTAAAATCTAAAAGTAGTTGATATACAGAGATTTATCTCTATGTGTTTTTCATTGTTTGTGGTTGTTAAGAGGTCTCTAAATACAACGAGCAAAAGCATAGCCTCCAATAGAGTTTACCTTATTAGGAATAGTAACTGAGGTTAAGCCACTACAACCATCGAAGGCAAAGGCACCGATAGATGAAATTTCATTGGGAATTACCGATGTTTTGCATCCTAAAAAAAGGGTATTGGAGGAAGTCTCTATGATAGCGTTACAGTTATTGCGAGAATCATATATTTTATTTTGATCATCCACTTTTATAGTGGTCAAATTAGCACAGCCAGAGAAAGCACCTGCCTCTATATTAGTCACACTATTTGGTACTACCAGGGAAGTCAAACCTATACAATCCCAAAAAGCTAGATATGCAATTCCCGTTACATTATTGGGAATCTTTGTGCTTTTACACCCTACAACTAAGATATTAGATGATGTTAATATAATAGCATTACAATTATTGCGAGAATCATATTTTTTATTTTGACTATCTACAACAATTGAAGTTAATTCCGAACAACCTCGAAAAGTAGTAGAACTAATACTCGAAACGCTTTTACCGATATTAACAGAAGTTAAGTTGTTACATTCTCCAAAAGCTAAAGAACCGATAGATGAAACATTGTCAGGAATTATAATAGAAGATAAACTACTGCAATACTCGAATGCTTGATCTCCTATGGTTATTATACTATTGGAAAGGGAAATAGAGGTAAGACCGCTATTTTTATAAAACGCCATTTCTCCGATACCCGTCACACTATATTCTTTTCCATTATACTGTATACTTTCAGGAATTACCACATCTCCACTATAATCACCAACTTTCGACTTTACTTCTACTGTCATATCTGTAGCGGACGTTATTCTATATGCAATCCCATCCACTTCAAATGCGCTCATACTGACGGAGAAGATTAACGCCATCAGGAGCATAATACTTTTAAATTTGTTTGCTTTCATAATTCTAATTGGATTATTTATCATTCTTTAGTTTACATTGTATTTCGTTATTAGCAATTTGTATGATGCTATCAAACATATCCACATTTGAGAGAAGTACCCATGGGAACATATCTGATGGCTTTTCATCAAGATAATGTACGAAGGAAGCTATTATCTCTCTGTTAGCGTTGTATGAATAATCTCCCCAATACATACGTCTATAGGATTCGTCTCCTTTTATAAACTCAATGACATATGAGTTATGCCATTTATCTCCTATGTTATAATACCTATACAATTTGTGGTTGTCTACATGCACGAATAAATATTCCATAATTTCTGTTCTATTATATTACTACGACTATTTATCAACTATTTTCTTTATCGACTCAATGAGTGTTTGATATGATTTATTTAATAATTTCAGTGAGTCTATTTCAGTAGCTTGCTTTATGTTCGCCTCTTTAAGACTAAGAACATTTAAATTCTCCTTATATAGCTTGTATGCATAATCGAGTTCTAATTGTGTCTTACACCTTCTTGCCACAGAAAAAAGTTTCCATATATCATCAAACTCTTTATCTACCTTATATCTGTCAATTTTTATGGATTTCTTTAATGGTCCATTTGATATGTAACAATATATGTTATAACATCTGTAAGATGAAGTTATTGGTTTACAGAAAGACATTTTCCAGCCCTCTAGTTCAATATAATCTTCGATATCACCATTTTTATTAAAAAATAGGGGAACTATGCAATCATCTGGTTGTGTTTGCACAGTGTATGTATACTTAAAAATAACTAGGCCATGTTCCGATTCTTCAAAAGCATAGGGATTACTGGAAACTTTGGTATCATCACCATTAATAGAAATGTATGACGGCTTCAATGTATTTTTCCATACACTGGGATTTTCTTCTAAAAACTTCGTCTTAAAATCACAGACATAATCGTATCTACTCATATGATTTTTAACAGTCCTTGCCTACCGCTCTCCCTACTTCGGCGATTAATAATGATAAAAGCTATGGAAACAAAAGACGTGGGAGAAACCTTTGCCGCTCATCCCACGTGCAGGCTCTCGCATTGCCCCTCAACAAGGATAAGCAACTCAGCCAGCCCACGCCATTGGGTATTATATGAATTATGTCGTGAACTTTTGTATTCACGAAACATAGGGATATAATACACCCACGTAGACGCTTCGTTGCGATACCTTCTTGTTGAGAACAAATTTGCGAGATTTGCACGTAGAAGATAACGTTCAAAACGTCCTTTTATGCCTGCTTTCAGAAATCAGCAACACGAATGTATTGCATCATAACCTCAAACAAGGCAAATCCATCGATGTCTTGACCCGTACAGCCCACACCATGCGAGCTGGCTAAGTCGTTGCAAATATACGAATAAAATATTAAAAATACAAGAGGAAGAACTGGTAAATATTCTTTTTTGAGGCTGAGTTTAACTTTCTCACTATACACATCTTTGGGGATATAAACGCTAAATATAAGTTAGGGGCGTAGTTTATCTGTGCACGTCAGCCGGATAGTGATTAATCCTGCCCTTACATATCTTTCATCAACTAATTAAAAACAATAAACAAACTGTCTTGTAACTTTCCTTGCCCTTTATAATAAAGTAGAGTACTTCAATAACCTTTTTACCAGGGATTAGTGATTGTTCCGAGGTGCACACATACTAGTTCACTACAGTGCTGTGAATAGGCACGGATGGGGAAGGTCACTAAAAAAAGTGGTAAAATCTTTGTTCATCACAAGAAATCTTGTTACTTTTGTGCCCGATAATGAAAAAAGAGTCACTGACCCTCAATTGTAAGAGGGAGACTCACGATAAAAAAATAAAAAATGAAAGTATTAAAATTTGGCGGAACATCAGTAGGTTCCGTAAAAAGCATTCTAAGCTTAAAAAAAGTTGTTGAGAAAGAATCCAGGAAAAGTCCTGTAGTAGTGGTTGTCAGTGCCCTGAGTGGTGTTACCGATCAGTTGATCGCCATATCTCAGATGGCATTGAATGGTGACGAGAAATACCGTAATGAGTTTGATTTACTTGTCAGCCGTCACCACCAGATGATCGACAAGATCATCACCGAACCGAAAAAAAGGGAAATCTTATTCTATACCGTGGATGCCCTCTTCGAACAGTTGAAGAGCATCTATTTCGGTGTCTATCTGGTACACGATCTGAGTGAGAAGACTCAAGATGCGATCGTGAGCTACGGAGAACGTATCAGCTCGAATATCGTGGCAACTCTGATAAAAGGAGCTAAACGAATGAACGCCCGTGACTTTATCCGGACAGAAAGGAAGCACGGCAAGCACTCCGTTGATTTCACCCTGACTAACCAGCTCATACAGGAGTATTTCAAAGATATGCCCAAGGTGGCGGTAGTACCCGGTTTTATCAGTCGTGACCGTGATACCAACCGTACTACTAACCTTGGAAGAGGAGGATCCGACTATACTGCTGCCATCATCGCGGCTGCCCTCAATGCCGAGGTTCTGGAGATATGGACGGATGTGGATGGCTTCATGACGGCCGACCCGCGGGTGATACGTACAGCTTATACCATCAACGAACTGAGTTATATCGAGGCAATGGAGTTGTGTAACTTCGGAGCTAAGGTAATCTATCCCCCTACCATCTACCCCGTATGTGTGAAGAATATTCCGATAAAGGTAAAGAATACCTTCAACCCCACCTTCCCCGGCACACTCATCAAAGAGAAGGTGGCCGACGATAACAAACCCATCAAGGGTATCTCGAGCATCAGTGGAACGACACTGATCACCGTCAGCGGACTTTCCATGGTGGGTGTCATCGGTGTTAACCGACGGATCTTCACTGCTTTGGCAGACAACGGTATCTCCGTGTTTATCGTTTCACAGGCATCCTCCGAGAACTCCACTTCTATCGGTGTACGTGACGAAGATGCACAGGCGGCTGTGGATGTGCTGAACAATGAGTTTGCCAAAGAGATTCAAACGGGTGCTATGTACCCGATGTATGCCGAGAGCGGACTCGCCACCATCGCCATCGTGGGTGAGAACATGAAGCACACGCCAGGTATCGCCGGAAAGTTGTTCGGAACGTTAGGACGTAGCGGTATCAGTGTGATTGCCTGTGCTCAAGGTGCTTCAGAGACAAACATCTCCTTCGTGGTGGATGGAAAATATCTGCGTAAGTCACTGAACGTGCTCCACGACTCCTTCTTCCTGTCGGAATACCAAGTGCTGAACTTGTTTATCTGCGGTGTAGGAACCGTGGGTGGAAAACTCATCGAGCAGATCCGTGAGCAATACGAAGAACTGAAGAAACACCGCAGTCTGAAACTCAACGTAGTAGGCATCGCCAGCAGTAAATATGCCATCTTCGACCGGGAAGGTATCGACCTGAACAACTACCGCGAACTCCTCCGCACATCCCCCAGTAATATTCACCGACTGAAGGAAGAGGTACTGGGCATGAACATCTTCAACAGTGTTTTCGTGGACTGTACAGCCAGTCAGGAGGTGGCAGGACTCTACCAGTCGTTCCTGGAAAACAATATCAGTGTGATTGCTGCCAACAAGGTGGCTGCCTCGTCGAACTACGAGCACTATATGCGACTGAAAGAGACAGCCATGCAGAGAGGTGTGAAATTCCGTTTTGAGACGAATGTGGGTGCCGGACTACCTATCATCGGAACGATCAACGATCTGGTGAACTCCGGTGATAAGATCCTGAAGATCGAGGCAGTCTTGAGTGGTACGCTGAACTTCATCTTCAACGAGCTGTCGGCCGATGTTCCCTTCTCCGAGACCGTCAAGAGGGCGAAAGAACAGGGGTATTCCGAGCCTGACCCACGTACAGACCTAAGCGGCATCGATGTGATACGCAAACTGGTGATCCTTACTCGTGAGGCTGGATATAAGGTAGAACAGGAGGATGTGGAGAAGAGTCTCTTCATTCCTGATTCCTACTTCCAAGGCAGTGTGGAGGACTTCTGGAAGAATCTCCCACTGTTGGATGCCGACTTTGAGGCTCGTCGCCGGAAACTTGAACAGGAAGGTAAGCACTGGCGTTTCGTGGCTGAGATGAACCAGGGTAAGACGAGTGTCTCTCTCCGGGAGGTCGAACAGGGACATCCTTTCTACACGCTTGCCGGCTCGAACAATATCGTGCTGCTCACCACCGAGCGTTACAAAGAGTATCCGATGCTCATACAAGGATATGGGGCGGGTGCCAGTGTGACTGCTGCCGGTGTGTTCGCTAATGTGATGTCTATCGCCAACATATAATTTTTTAGAGAGAATGAAGAGAATCATCATATTAGGTGATGGGATGGCGGATCATCCCATCGCCAAATTAGGTAATAAGACGCTCCTGCAATATGCTGACAAGCCCTGCATGGACCAGTTGGCAAAGCAGGGGAAAACCGGACGGTTGATCACCATTCCGGAAGATTTTCCTCCCGGCAGTGAGGTGGCTAACACGGCCATCATGGGTTACGACCTCAATGAGGTGTACGAAGGACGCGGGCCGCTGGAGGCAGCCTCCATCGGTTATGAGATGACAGCCGAAGACCTGGCTTTACGCTGTAACCTGATCACTCTACAGGACGATATCATCCTGACACACAATGGCGGTAATCTGGCTACTGCCGATGCCGATGGTCTGATTAAAGAACTGAACCGCCAGTTGGGTAACGAGAAGATCCGTTTTATCACTGGCATACAATACCGCCATCTGTTGGTCATCAAAGGGGGTAGTAAACATATCGTCTGTGCCCCACCCCACGATCATCCCAACGAACCATGGCGGGCTCTGCTCGTACAACCCGAACCGGGATGGGCGAATAAAAAGGAGGTGTATGTAGATGAACAGGGTATCACTCATGAACGGATGACTGCCGGAGAGACGGCAGACCTGCTCAATGACTTGATACTCCGTTCACAGGCATTGCTTCCACAACTGCCATACAACAAGATGAAGATACAACAGGGAGAGCGACCTGCCAACAGTATCTGGCTGTGGAGTGGCGGTTACCGTCCGAGGATGCGTACTTTGATGGAACAGTATCCGCAGATCCATTTTGGGTCGGTGATCTCAGCCGTCGACCTGATCAAAGGCATCGGCCATT
This sequence comes from Prevotella sp., assembly GCA_017550455.1. Classification (GTDB taxonomy): domain Bacteria; phylum Bacteroidota; class Bacteroidia; order Bacteroidales; family Bacteroidaceae; genus Prevotella. The sequence continues at coordinate 4,604 of JAFZPF010000260.1, read as the reverse complement.
ATGCCGGACTCGACATCATTGAAGTGGAAGGGGCCACCGGACTAGCAGACACGAACTACGAGGGAAAGGCGGCCGCCGCTATCGAGGCATTGAGAAAACAAGATTTCGTCTTCGTGCATGTGGAGGCCACAGACGAGGCAGGGCATGACGGTGATTTAGAACTGAAGTTGAAAGCCATTAACTATCTGGATCAACGATTGATATCCCCTATCGTTAAAGAGACAGCTACATGGGAAGAGCCCGTCTGTATCGCCGTATTGCCTGACCATCCCACTCCCGTGGAGATGCGTATCCACATCAACGAGCCTGTACCCTTCCTCATCTATTACCCGGGTATACAGCCCGACGAGGTGAACACCTACGATGAATACAGTTGTGTGAAAGGAGATTTCGGATTACTGCGACTCAATGAGTTCATGCAACTGCTCATGACAATGGGAACATAAAACATCAGGATAATCATTAAAACAACAACCACATGAATTATTACAGCACGAACCGACAGGCACCTATAGCCACACTGGAGAAAGCCGTTGTCAAAGGACTGGCAGAAGACCGCGGACTGTATATGCCGGAGCATATCAAGTCATTACCTACCTCCTTCTTCGAGAATATTGAGAAAAGGAGTTTTCAGGAGATTGCCTATACCGTGGCGGATGCATTCTTCGGAGAGGATGTAGAGGCGGATGCCCTGCGTACAATTGTCTATGACACGCTGGCTTTCGACTGTCCGGTAGTACCCGTCACAGACCATATCTATTCATTAGAGTTATTCCACGGTCCTACCCTTGCCTTCAAGGATGTGGGAGCCCGTTTCATGGCTCGCCTGCTACAGTATTTCATCAAAAAGGAAGCGTCAGACAAACGTCCTGTCAACGTCCTGGTAGCCACCTCTGGCGATACCGGTTCTGCCGTGGCCAACGGATTCCTGGGCGTGGATGGTATTCACGTATATGTGCTTTATCCTAAGGGAAAAGTCAGTGAGATACAGGAATGTCAGTTTACTACCTTGGGACAGAACATCACAGCCATAGAGGTTGACGGTGTCTTTGATGACTGCCAGGACCTCGTGAAGAGTGCTTTCATGGATAAGGATATCAACGAGCACCTCCGTCTGACCTCAGCCAACAGTATCAATGTGGCACGTTTCCTGCCACAGGCCTTCTATTATTTTAACGCCTATGCGCGGATGAAGGAGAGACTGAGCAGGAAAGAGATGCAACAACTGGTGATGTGTGTGCCCAGTGGAAACTTCGGGAATATCTGCAGTGCGCTGTTCGGCCGGAAGATGGGATTACCCTTCAAGCGTTTTATCGCCGCCAACAATGCCAATGATATCTTCTATCAATACCTGCAGACAGGTGAATACCATCCCAAAGCCAGCCGACAGACTATTGCCAACGCAATGGATGTAGGTGACCCCAGTAATTTCGCCCGCATATACGATCTCCATCACAGCAACCATCAAGAGATTACCTCTTATATCAGTGGAGCCACCTATACCGATGATCAGATACGGGAGACGATGCGGACATGCTTCGAGGCAAACAACTATATCCTTGACCCTCATGGGGCATGCGGATACCGGGCATTATCAGAACAACTGCAAGAGGGTGAGGTTGGCATATTCTGTGAGACTGCCCATCCGGCGAAGTTCAAGGAAACGGTAGAGTCAGCCATCGGTGTGCCCGTCGCCATCCCCGACCGCCTCGCCGCCTTCATGCAGGGAGAGAAGCAGAGCATCCCCATGCTCAAAGATTTCCCCGCCTTCAAGGAGTTTCTGATGAATGAGTAAAATCCCGGATATTAATCCATTACACGGGCGTACTTTATGTGTGGCCGTCACTTCCAGATAGGCCCCACCACTGCCTCTAGGCCTTCCCCAGAGGCAGTGAATCACAATCGGGGACTGGCTCTTTATATGACAGTCCCCGATACTCTAAACTCTAAACCCTAAACTCTAAACTATCTCTTCCTGCTCGATTCTTGGATCTTGAGAATCATGGGGATGACTTCGCGGTAGATCTTACGGTCGCCGTTGATGTTACGGATCAGAAGTTCACAGGCTTTGCGACCCTGCTCATAGGCTTGGTCGACGATGGCGGACATCTTCGGGGTGACAAAGGCAGCGGTGGCTCCATCGGTGAAGCCGATAATCGCCACATCCTGCGGGATGCGTAAGCCCCTCGACTTGATCGTATCGAAGGCAGCATAGGTGATGATATCATTAAATGCGAGGATGGCATCCGGCGGATTAGGCAAATCGAGCAAACTGTTGGTGGTCTTACATGCCTCATCGAAATCTATCTTCCCGCAGGCCACCAGTTCACGGTCGATAGGTATCCTGTTCTCCCGTAAGGCCTCGAGATAACCATGTTTCCGTCGTACGACCATATCGAGATGATTCGGTCCTCCGATGAAGGCGATCCTCCGGGAGCCTGTATCGATCAGATGTTGTGTGGCTTGCTGGGCTGCCTCATCGCCATTGGCGACCACTGAAGAGAACAGGTCGGGCAGGCAGGTACGTGCAAAGAAAACCAGGGGGATACCCATCTCGTGAATCTCCGTGAAATGACTGTAGTCCACCGTATCCTGTGCCAGGCATGCGATGATTCCCGACACATGCATGTTAATGAAGTTGTCGATGGCTGCCTTCTCCCGCTCATGGTTCTCATGGGAGTTCGAACTGATGACTGCATATCCCTTTTCTAGGGCATATTCCTCGATGCCGTCCAACACGGCTGCATAGTAATGTGTGACCAAGTTGGGCACCACCACGCCGATATGACGGGGCACCTCCATACGTAAGTTCTGTGCAAAGGGATTCGGACGGAAGTTCAGTTCTTTAGCGAGACGTTGCACTCGTTCCTTCATATCGTCGCTCACCTCATGCGAGTTGCGGAGTGCCCGTGACACGGTAGCCATGCTGACACCCAGTTCTGCCGCTAAATCCTTTAAGGTTACCCTACGTTTTTTCATGCTATCAATTATTGGTAAAGATATTTTACATGTCAATAGGTCTTATACCTATCATTTGCAAAGTTAATAAATATTCTTGTTTACGCAAACGTTTACGTAAAATATTTATATCAAAACCATTGATTTTCGATGAATATATGTTATATTTGCACGGAAAATCAAATGAGTAATGAATAGTTGATAATAAGTTAGTTAGAAATCAAGGTCGGAATTGTTGCGAAACAATTCCGATTTTTTGTCTATCATCAACGTATGATAAAGAAAAAACACTACAAAACAATCGTATTCAACTGATGAATATCTGTGATGGTATATTCAGCGACATTATCGGTGAAAGCGTCCCACCCCTCCCCTTTCAGCCAACAGGTCCGGCAACCGCATTGCTTAGCCGGCAGGATATCGTTTTTCATACTATCGCCCACCACGAGGATCTCCTGAGGCGGTATACCTAAGCGTTCTATTGCCAACTGGAAGAGTGCCGGATCAGGTTTGCGAATATCCACGGCAGCCGATTCTACGACGTGGAGGAAAAACATATCCAGTTGGAACTCACGGAGAACCATCGGCATATTCCCGTAGAAGTTGGATACCAAGGCCGCAGGATAGTGGGAGACGAGCGGGATAAGCACATCCCTGCTCTCCCGGATCTTCTGCCAAACCTTTTCATAGAGCTCCTGATGCAGTTGAGTATGAAGATCCTGAAACACCTTCTTTTCTGAGATGTCAAGCACCCCATGGGTGATGAGGTATTCCAACTGCAGTCGCAGTTTTACGTCGAGTGTCAGTTTAAAGGTATAATTCGGTCGGATGATATGGCCGTTGCCGAGGGAGCGTTCTGCGAAGACATACGCTTTGCGGAAGGCCGTGGCTTGTGACTCTTTGAGAATGCCGTGACGGAGAAACGCCCTCCATATCACCTTACTCCAGTGATCGCCATGGGTATCGAGAGTCCCTCCGAAATCGAAGATCAGTGCATTCACCATAGTCTCACGAGGCATCAGAAGGTGACACGTATCATCAGTCGGATGCCATGCTTGTTAGCCGTGGCAAGATTCAGGTAGTTCAATCTTCGTACATACTCCACATGGAGGAGTTTGAAGATGTTATGCACGCCGGCGATGAGCTCGACGTACGGCTGATGTTTGTCCATGATATGACAGCCCTCGGGAAATTGCATGAGGATGTCATTATTCAGGTTCTGTTCGAGGGTAGGATTGTTCTTATCCGTAAGATGTCCCCACAACATCTTCACACCGAAATACTCACGCCATTTCAATCGACGGAGGAGCGGGATACGGTTCAGGATCTTTCCATTCATATCCCATGAAGCGTCTAGCGAGGCATACCGGTCATTGAGAAACTCCATGTTGTTGATCAGGTTGAAAGTCTGTTCCTCGAGGATATACGACACATTGGCCACCGGCATGATGAGCAGGGGGTAAGGCACTTTGTTCCACTGTGCACCTGCCTTGATACGGAGGTCAATCTTACCGAAGTTCTGCGGCATCCAGATACGTTTGTAGAACTCCGCCTCGGTCATGTTATAGTTATATTCTCCGCCCAGAATATTCTTGAAACCCATAGTATGGGTGAGTCGGAATACCGGCGCATCAAGGTTGATGGGC
>JAFZPF010000259.1 GCA_017550455.1 Prevotella sp. | reverse complement strand
TCAGACCTTTACGTTTGCCTTGAAAGACGGCTTTGTCGTCGATGGAGAATCCGGATTCCATCTGATGCCATTCGATGAGGTGTATGTACGAAAGAGTCCTGGTTATCACACTCAGGAGAATGTGTATGTGGAAGGAGAGATCATGTTTGAAGGTACCTATACCCTTTCCAAGAAAGACGAGCGACTGAGCGACTTGATCAAGAAAGCCGGTGGCGTGAATGACCGTGCTTATGTGAAAGGCGCCCGTCTGCTGCGCTATATCACTCCTGAGGAGCGTCTGCGCATGGAGTCTTTGCTGAAGATGACACAGGCACAAAGTGGTGAGAAGGATACTTTAGACATTAAGAAACTCGACTTCGGAGACTCGTATTATGTGGGCATCGAATTGGACAAAGCACTGGCTAATCCGGGTAGTGATGACGATATCGTACTGCGCGAGAACGACCGTATCATCATCCCACAGTATAACGGTACAGTTAAGATAAGTGGTGATGTGATGTATCCCAACACCGTGGGATATGTGAAAGGAAAGAACGTCAGTCACTATATTAACCAGGCCGGTGGATTCGGCAACCGGGCGAAGAAGAGTCATACCTATATCATCTACATGAACGGAAAGATCTCGAAGGTGGGTCATAACGTAAAACCGCAACCTGGTTGCGAAATCGTTGTGCCGACAAAACCCAAGCGCGACGGAAAGACCCTCGCAGAGATCCTAACCATCGGCACCAGCGTGGCAAGCATCGCCACGATGATCGCAACATTGGCAAATATAATTAAGTAAACTGTCCCATGGAGAATAATGATATAATCAAATCGGATGTTGATATCTTTACGGTGCTGACAAACTGCCGTAAGAAACTGTCACTCTTTATAAAAGTTGCATTGATCACTGCTGTTGTCTCCAGTCTGTTCATACTCTGTGTACCACGTTATTACCAGTGTAGTGTTGTACTGGCTCCGGAGAATTCGGCAGGAAGTGAAGGAGCGCTGGGGACCATCACATCGGCTATGGGCATGAATCTTGGCAATGCCCTTACTAGCGATGCTATCTATCCCGACTTGTACCCACAGGTGTTGGAATCGAACAATTTCATTAAGAAACTTATCAACATCCCCATTGAAAGCCAAGACCACTCCATTAAGACAACCTATTACGAATATATCCTCAAGCACAAGAAAAAGAATCCGCTATTGATTCCTTTGGATAAAATGAGAGGGGCAATCGGCAGTCTCTTTTCCTCGAAAAAAGACAATGCCAGTAATACCGGTGGCAATAAAGACTTGAATCCCTTTAAACTCACAGAAGAGCAGAATAATGTGTTCGGGGATATCAGTAGTAAAGTAAATTGTTCCATCAACATCAAGACGGGTGCCATTACGATTTCTGTTAAGGAACAAGACCCACTCATCTGTGCCACGATTGCAGATTCTGTAAGAGCAAAACTTCAGGATTTCATTATCGACTACCGTACGAACAAGTCACGAATAGACGTTAATCATTATCGGAAACTTGCCCAAGAAGCGAAACAGAACTATGAGAAGGCACGTCAACTGTACGGTAGTTATTCCGATAGTAATATGGATGTTATCATAGAAAGCTACAGACTGAAACAGAATGATTTGGAAAATGACATGCAACTGAAGTTCAACACCTATACCATGATGCAGAACCAACTGCAGATGGCTCAGGCAAAACTGCAGGAGCGAACTCCCGCCTTTACGGTCATAAAAGGTGCTTCCGTGCCACTACACCCTGCCGGTCCGAAGAGAATGGCCTTCGTACTTACCATGCTCTTCCTGGCAATGATAAGTACCGCTATTGTCATTAATAAAGACATTATCAAAAAAGCAATTCGTGAGAGCAATTAACAAATCACGCATTTCGTCTATCCAAGAGCTTCTCCATAAAGATCATCGCTCCAAAGAGGCAATGGTAAATATAGGTCTCTCTGGATTATCACGCGTCATAACAATCATCTCACATCTGCTGATTGTATCACTCACTATTCATTACCTGAACCAGGAAAGATACGGAATATGGCTTACGCTATCTTCCATTATCGGATGGATCACCTTCTTTGATTTAGGTTTGAGCAACGGATTCCGGAATCGTTTCGCAGAGGCAAAGGCACTCGGAAACTTAAGTCTGGCAAAGCAATATTTAAGTACAACCTATTTTGCTCTATCCGCAATCGTCGTGACCGCTTTCATCGTTGCCATTATTACAAACTGTTTCATTAACTGGTCGGATGTTCTTAAAGTAAGCGACAGCTATCAGAAAGAACTGAACTTTGTATTTTCAGTCGTACTGACATTTACCAGCATCAACATGATTGCGAACATCTTCATCTCGTTTCTTGCGGCAGACCAGAAGATCGGATTGGCATCTATCATTCAGGCACTCGGACAATTGCTTTCCCTCTTTTCCGTTTATATCCTGTCAAAGACAACGGAAGGAAGCCTGACCTACCTCGCCCTGTTTTTTTCAGGAATACCATGTATCGTCGTTTTATTGGTGTCAGTCATAGCCTTCCGTTTTAGCAGATATAAGATCTACCGTCCTACCTACAAAGAGGTAAATTTCAAGTTGATCAGAAGCATCTGTAATATTGGTGTACAGTTTTTCATCATCAACATCTGCATGATCTTTATATTTGAGATCGTGAACATCGTCATCAGCAGAGAGTTGGGAGTCCGACAAGTGTCTGTCTATAACATCACCAACAAATATTTCAATGTTGTTTATATGAGCGTGATTGCCCTTATCTCGCCATTCTGGTCTGCGTTCACGGATGCCTATACAAAAAAAGATTTCACTTGGATGAAAAAAGTCTATTCAAAACTATATATCGGACTGTCGGTCATCTTCCTCATCCACATCGTGATGATCTTTATCTCCAAATACTGTTATTTCATCTGGATAGGAGACACCATGGACATCCCATATGATGTGACCACCGCGATGGCAATAAGTGTCTTCGTGCAGACTTACGGTGTCATTAACATGTATCTTATCAATGGCATCGGATATGTAAGATTGCAGACCATACTGTATGTCATATTTGCACTCATCGCTTGGCCCCTGTTCGTTTTATCATGTCGCTGGGGCATCATCGGTATCATTTCAATCCCTGCCTTGGTCTATTTAACACAAGGTATTTTCGGGAATATACAGCTTCATAAGATTATCAACGATAAGGCCACAGGGATATGGAAAAAATAAGCACCACGGGTTATACCGCGGAAAGATTGTAGAATTCTATCGTTTACACATAGCATCAGATATGAAAAAGTTCTTTTTTGACAAAGATATCACAGGGCACCACTTGGAATATATCCACCATCTCTACATGGGTATGGTGGAAGATCATGATGTTCAGTACGTCTTTGCCATTCCTGAATCTTTTCAAGAAGAACGCGATAAGTATCATTGGCCGAAGGCAGATAATATACAGTTTGACTTCCTCACTAGTAAAGAATTGGATGCGGCCTCTAATAAGAGTCTTATCAAATCAGCCTGGAGAAACGCCATGTTAGTGAAGAAGAAGATAAACGCACACAGACCGGATACAATCTTTCTTATTGACCTGATGGCTTACCTGCCCTTCATTCTTTTCATCCTGCCTTCCAATCTGAAGATCTCAGGCATCATCTATCACATCTATCTATATAAATGGAAACAGATGAACTGGTTAAGGAAAGCAAAAAGTGTGATAATCTACTGGTTGCTCTCTCATACAAGAGCGATTGACAAGGTATTTATTCTTAACGACAATTCGGCAACCTTATGTTTTAACAAGTTATATAAGACTGAGTGTTTTGCCTTTTTGCCAGATCCTTTTAACGAGATAGACTATGAACCTAAGAACATCAGGGAAGAACTGGGGATAGCAAATGACTCAAGAGTATTTCTGCATTTTGGAGGATTAGCCAAACGCAAAGGAACTCTCACCGTCTTAGAAGCCATCAATGAGATACCGCAAGAACAACGTGAAAAGATGACTCTCGTATTTGCAGGAAAAGTATATCCAGACATTCACGACACGTTCTACCGTGTTACAGAACAATTAAAAAACACCATCAGGATTATTATCTATGATATTTTCTGCAGCAACGAGCTGATTGCTGATCTTTGCTACACAGCCGATTACTTATTAGCACCTTACGAATCAGAAGCTCAATCCAGTGGCGTAATAAGTTATGCAGCTTATTACAACAAGCCCGTCATCGGTCCTTCCCACGGTCTTCTCGGTAAGATTATCCGCAGGAACAATCTTGGAATAGCTTTAAAAAGCATCACTCCACGAACACTAGCAAAAGCAATGGAGAGTGCCGAGCCCTATCTGATAGAGACTGCATATAAGGAGAAGATGAGAAAAGAACATTTTGTTGAGAGGATTCTCCATCCATAACGAATAATTGTCTTTGATAACAACGTCAAGAAGAATATGAGCATATCCAAATATATCTTTCCGTTTTTCGCGCTTTTTGTCATCTTTTCAGATGAGCTGTTCAACTCCTTTTTGTTGATTAGCGGGATATTCATAGAATCAGGCATGAAATCCAAAGAAGCCATGCTGATAGCGGGAGTAGCGTATATGATGATGACGTGGGATATTCTTAAAAACAGATTTTCTTTCAGAAACTACCTTCAGTTTCTCACACTTTTCATCATTTTAGCACTTTATGTGCTAACAGGATTTCTCTACCCTCACACATTCATCTATAACAATTATATAGCCTACCTGCTATCCTACGGTTCGTTGAGCATACCTGCCGCCTACGTTGGAATACGACTGGCAAGAGGCGGGTATGAGAAAGCCATGCTGCAGTTGCTGCCTCTGTTCTTAATTGTTGTCTCTTTGATCGTAGGCTATGTGGTCTTGTTTAGTGCTTTCTTCGGTTTCTTGCTGAATGGCACCGGCGACGGATTTGATTATCAGAATTCATCCTACTATCTGTCATATTGCTTTTCCTACAGTTTCTTTTACGTTTTCTTTTATCATAAGGACAACAAAGATAAAAAGGGACTCCTCAGCACTATCAAGTATCTGATCGTCATTTTCCTAATCTTTTTCTGTGCCGTCGGCTGTATTCTCGGGGGCGGTCGTGGCGCATTCGTATATCTGGTATTAATAACCATTTATCTTGTATATCGTGTCATCAAGAGAAGCAAGGGAAAGAACAAGATTAAATATTTCTTTATTCTCGGCATTGTCGGTGTCTTGATGGTTATCATTGCCACCTACTTTGACATCTTCCACTCAGTAGGAGCCGAAAGAGTATCAAAGGGACTTACCACCGATGTGTTACGAATGCAGTCATGGACAGATGCCCTAAATGCCTTTGCCGAATCACCACTCATCGGTTGGGGAATTGGATCCATCTGGTGGACAGTGGGGTTCTATTCTCATAATATCCTGACCGACTTTTTAGCAGAGATGGGACTAGTAGGAACCACCATCATGCTCTTTGTCATCGCGAGAATGGTGATAAGTCTGCTTCACCGTTCTAAGAACAGTAACTTCGATATGTTTCTTTTGTTACTGTTACTCGGTTCCCTCGTACAAGCAGCGTTCAGCGGATACTGGATTTCATCCTTTAAACTGTTCTTAATCTTCGGATATGTGTTTGGAGGCTACAAGAATAAAAGGGAGAAAAACAATAATTCCAAAGACACCAACGTTATTAGAGTAGGTGAAGATATTTGAACAAATACTGTAGGACAGTTTTTCTTGAAGATTTAATGGCACAAGATCATAAGATATGCTTTATCACCAATATCGGGCCTCATTATCGGTTTCCTATCTTTAGCTTGATGGGGGAAGAACTTCCATGTGACTTTTATTTAGGTGACAAGTGGAAGAGTCCCATAAAAACATTCAAGTATGAGTCGCTGAAAGGGTATCGGAAAACACTGAAGAATTATTTCTTTCACCCTTTCTATTGGCAATACGGATCGGTCGGACTTCTCTTCAAGCCCTACACCTATTATATCATGGATGGAGAGCCTTATTGTCTTTCATCATGGGTGATTCTGCTGCTGTCGAAACTGACAGGGAAGAAGACAATCGCCTGGACACATGGTTGGTACGGCAGAGAGTCATTCCTTAAAAGAGTTATCAAGAAAGTGTTCTTCTCCATGCACACCCGGCTGCTTATCTACAGTGAGTATGCAATTGCTCTTATGAAGAAGGAAGGGATCAATCCAAAGAAGATGTTCTGCATAGCCAATTCTCTTGACTCCGATGTTGAGAAGGACATCAGGAAGCACTTATGTAAGACTTCTGTCTATAATGATTATTTCCACAATGATTATCCCGTCATTATTTACTGCGGAAGAATACAAAAAGGGAAAAAACTGGAGATGCTCATCGACGGCATACGACTGTTAAGACAAGAGGGCTATCCGGTAAATGTCATCTTCGTAGGTAAAGATGTGGAGGGTGTGCATATTGAGGAATATGCCAGAGTGGCAGGTATTGAGCAACAGATATGGATGTATGGTCCTTGCTATGATGCGAAAGTTTTGGGAGAACTGTTCTATAATGCCCAAGTATGTGTCTCTCCAGGCAACGTGGGGCTTACGGCCATCCACGCCCTATCCTTCGGTTGTCCGGTCATCACCCACGGGAACTTCCCCGATCAGATGCCCGAGTTTGAATCCATTAAACCAGGCATTACAGGAGATTTCTTTCAACAAGACGATGTCAACAGTTTGAAAGAAAGCATCAAGAAATGGACCAGCCTCTCCCCCTCAGAAAGACATACTGCAAGGATGGCTGCCTTTGAAGAGATTGACCGCAAATGGAATATTCACTATCAAATAGATGTTATAAAAAAAGTAATCTCTGAATTATAATATGTCTGCTATCAGATCATACGCAAGAGGAATAGTCCTTGATATCTTAGGAGCATTCTCTCATCCGGCAAATGGCATCCATCTGCTGAATGGACATCGTACCTATAAAGAGATGGAACCTGACACCTTTGAACATCTGCTAAATGAGTTGTCTAAACAAGTTTCCTTTATCCGGGTAGAAGATGCCGTCAACATGATTATACGGCATATTCAACCAGACCACCCCTTGGTAGCATTTACTTTCGATGACGGATTTGAGGATTGCTACCAATATTTTGCACCCGTGCTGGAAAGACATAGCGTTAATGCCCTGTTCTTTGTTAATCCGAACTACGTTGACGGGGATGAAGATTATATCCAGCACTTTAATGAACAGGTTGTCATGACACCCAACAAGCGACCTATGCGATGGTCACAACTGGAAGAGTTAACACAACGGGGACATATCATTGGAGCACATACGATGGATCATTATATGATTAATACCGACGACACCGTCATTCTCCATCAGCAGATAGCCCTCTGTAAGGATAGTATAGAGAGTCACCTTCATACGCCATGTGACTATTTCGCCTTTCCTTATGGGAGACTTGAGCATGCTAATCGTAAGGCTGTTGATATCGCCTGCGATACTTATAAATTTGTTTTCTCCCAGTCAGACTACAAGCACTATTTCTCCTTTGATGGTAAAGTGATCAACCGAAGGCATTTTGAACCATTTTGGCCATTGCGTCATGTTAACTATTTCTTAAGTTGTAATAAACAATACTGATGTCCAAACTACTGCAAATCAATATCACAGCAAACTGGGGTTCCCACGGGAAAATCGCAGAGGGTATAGGCAAACTGGCCATAAGTCAGGGATGGGATAGTTATATTGCATACGGTAGATACGCAAATGCCAGTGTGTCACATCTTTATCATATTGGTAACATGGCAGATGAATATGGACATGTAGCATTGACCCGTCTTTTTGACAGCCACGGATTGGGCTCAAAAAGAGTTACACGCCAGTTGGTAGAGTATATCCGTCAGCTATCCCCTGACATTATCCATCTTCACAACATCCATGGTTACTATCTGAACTACCCCATCTTGTTTCAATACTTAGCAGAATCAGGAACTCCCGTAGTATGGACCCTTCATGACTGTTGGTCATTTACAGGTCACTGTGCTCATTTCATGACAAAGGCTTGTGAAAAATGGCAGACGAGTTGTCGTAATTGTCCGTTGACACATACCTATCCCAAGAGTTGGTGGATGGATCAGTCTGCAAGAAATTTCATCAAGAAGAAAAGTACCTTCCTCTCGGTGGGAGACATGACTATTATCCCTGTCAGCAAATGGTTAGAAGAGAAAGTATCCGTTTCTTTTCTGAAAATTTTTCCGGTGAGGCATATTTACAATGGCATCGACGTTTCCCTTTTCTGTCCGCAGGAAACCGACCCATCAGTAAGAACAAAATATCAAATCCCCCAAGGGAAAAAGATCGTTCTCGGTGTGGCATCCAAGTGGTATAAGAACAAAGGATTTGACGAATTTATCTCGCTAAGAAAACTACTTCCAGAGAAATACGCAATCATCATGGTAGGAGTGAATAAGAAACAACTTAAAGTCCTACCTGATGGCATCATTGGTATTGAACGAACAGACAATATTCGTGAGCTTGCCTCGTTATATAGTATGGCAGATGTGTTTCTCAACCTTACTTGGGAAGATACCTTCCCCACAACCAATATTGAGGCTTTAGCCTGTGGAACGCCTGTAGTAACCTACAATACTGGCGGTTGTTCCGAATGTATCACCGACAGTAACGGATTTGTTGTTAACCAAGGAGATCTGCAACAAGTATGTATGGCCATCCGACAGATATGTAGTGCGGATAAAAACAGGTACCTAACTATCTGCCGCGACTATGCCCTGTCACATTTCAATGAGCAGGACCGGTATATGGATTATCTTAACCTTTATCGAATGCTCATAGACAAACAAACTGAATAAAAGATGAAAGTATCCATCATCACCGCGTCATTTAACAGTGCGAAGACGCTTGGAGACACGCTTGAGAGTATTCTTCGACAGACATACGACAATTTCGAATTAATTGTCGTAGATGGTCTTTCTACAGATGATTCCATGAACATCATAAAGGAATACGAGCCGTTATTCAAAGGAAAGATGCGATGGATATCAGAGACTGACAAGGGAACTTATGATGCCATGAACAAAGGTATCTGTATGGCTACAGGGGATATCGTCGGGATACTTAACTCAGATGACTACTACTCTTCAGATAATATACTAGAAAGGGTTGTCTATGAATTTCAGGAAGATAACAGGATAGATGCCCTTTATGGAGACGTACATTTCATACATGATGGTAAGCCGGACAAATGTGTTCGTTACTATTCATCAGCCATCTTCCGTCCCTGGCTACTGAGGTTCGGTTTTATGCCGGCTCATCCTTCTTTTTATGCTAAGAGAAGCGTGTATGAAAACTATGGATTATACGCTCTTGATTATAAGATTGCTGCTGACTATGACATGATGGTTCGCCTGTTTTACAAGTATAAGATTCGTGCTAAATATATCAATCTTGATTTCGTAACCATGCGTATAGGGGGAATCAGCACTCGCAATATCCGAAGTAGGTTACAGATATCAAAGGAGGATGTGATAGCTTGCAGGAGAAATGGGATGTACACTAATTTCATCTTTATATGCGTGAAATATTTTGCTAAGGTTTTTGAATTTAAATGGTGGTAGTATTATTAGCTCATACCACTGCATAAAATTTCAATAAACCAGCACAATAATAACCATGTTTGTCAGTTAATAATATGGTATTGGCAGACTACAGTTTATGACTATATATTTACTCGGTGCATTTTTATTAAGTTTAATCTGTGGACTTGTGTTCACACCGATGATTCTTGACTTCTGTAAACGTCGGAGACTTTACGATATCCCCAATGAGCGAAAGGTACACAAAAATGCCACGCCACGGATGGGAGGTATCACCTTCTTACCCAGCATGTTGACTGCCTTTGCGGCTATCTTAGTGATCCTTTCTATCACCGAGGAGGATACCGTTTCCATCAACCTGTGGAGTTTCGGTTTCTTATGCGGACTGGTATTGATTTATGCTACCGGTATTGTCGACGACTTGATTGGTTTAGGAGCTAAGACGAAATTCACTATCCAGATAATCACCGGCTTTCTTTTCCCTTTAGCAGGATTATATATCAATAATTTCTACGGACTCTTCGGAATACATGAGATACCGTATTATATCGGTTTCCCATTAACAATATTCCTTATCGTCACTATAGACAATGCCATCAATCTCATTGACGGCATCGATGGACTGGCGACTTGTCTATCACTCCTCGCACTTGCAGGTTTCATGTTATATTTCCTACACTATGAAGTATTCCTAAATACCTATTGTATCCTTGCTGCAGGTATGATGGGGGTATTGGTAGCTTTCGGTTATTTCAATATATTCGGGAAGCCAGAAATCAATACAAAAATTTTCATGGGTGACTCCGGTAGTCTTTCCCTCGGTTATATATTAGGATTCTTCGCTGTAAAATGTGCTATGGACAATACCGCCGTATGGCCCACTCGCCAAGAAGCTATCATCGTACCACTGACATTACTCTTCATACCATTAGCAGATGTAGTAAGGGTAACATTACACCGTATGCGTCATCACCAACCTCTTTTCAATGCCGACAAAAACCATATTCACCACAAACTGATGCGTGCAGGATTATCACAGCATCAGGCACTTATCAGCATACTCTTACTAGCAGTATGTTACATCGTTCTTAATTACTTGTTGTTCTCCGTCCTGCCACAGACCGTCATTGTCATTATCGACATTGCTCTATACTGTGTGGTTAATTATTTTATTAATCTCAAGATCCGTCACGCCACATGAAACGTGCTTTTGATATCATATTATCAATCATATGCCTGATTATCTTCTCTCCATTAATGCTGATATGCTATCTGGCCATCAGATTAACGGGAGGTCCGGCTATTTATAAGCAAGAGCGGATCGGGAAGGGGGGTAAACCATTTTATATCTATAAGTTCCGCAGCATGAAGACGAATGCAGAAGAGAATGGTATCGAACTGCTGCAGATTGACAATGACCCACGACTGACGAAGATTGGCAGGTTCCTACGTGATCATCACTTAGATGAGTTGCCGCAGTTGTGGAATGTACTGAAAGGGGATATGTCTTTTATCGGTCCAAGACCAGAACGGGAGTATTACATCAAACAGATTATGGAGCGTGATCCGCGTTATGTGTATCTTTATCAGATACGGCCGGGGGTGACCTCCTATGCCACACTTTATAACGGCTATACAGATACGTTGGAAAAGATGCTGCGCCGACTGGAACTGGATCTGTATTACTTAGAGCATCGCTCATGGTGGCTCGACATCAAGATTCTCACCAAGACATTCATCAACATCGTTTTCGGAAAGATCTTCTAATAATGATTAAAAAGCAAAAACACTATGGATGTTACTCTCCTGATTCAGAAATGACCGATAACACCTTGAAATCTCTCCAGGGATTAATGATAAGATAGTAATAATGATGATTAAACTCAAACACATCACTGGGATGATATTCTTTCTTTTCATCCGGGAGAATAATATATTTGGAAGGTGCTTGGATATTGCTCGTAATACGCTCTGGTTCCACGAAGACAGATGATTTCAACACATAATACAATAACGGACCATCTGATATCCTGAACAGATTGGGCTGTATCTCGTTATCTCTATTACATTGTTTAACAATAAAGGATTTCTCATCAGGCAGAATAGTAGTTACCTGAGTATTGTTTTTACCCTCTGTCAACCATAGTGACAGGTCACGATCGTGAAGACCCCAATCCAAAAAAGTAAATGTCCCGACATAATTGTAATTGAGGAAAAGATTTCTGAAGTATTTTGCTGAGAGGTATTCAAAATCATGACCGTTAACATAACCATCTTGACTTTCATAACATCTCTTGACGAGTTGTTGATAGGCGTCATAATAAGTCTTTCGGGCATGTAATATAGGATACCATGTGAGTAGGAATATAATGGTAAGCATTATGGCAGCGGCTTGAAAAATCCTTCGTTGTTTACAGAGAGAGAACCATGTCTTACAAACGAAGATAAACATGAATATATTGACAGACATCAGTTGATGTCGTCCATTATATGCTACAAAAAGAACAAAAAGGATGGTAATGATGGCTGCTGATAGCATCATGGAATCATTCAGGAAATAGCTAAGGAGAGCCTTTCTTTTGGCAAGAAAGATGAGCGTTATTAAAAACAACCACATAACGGGTGAAGCAAATAGTCCAAAGATACCACCTATATGGAAACCAAATCCTCCAATATCATCAGCTCTATTGAAATTGGCAGGTGAAAGAATACATATCATAGAACCGATCACATAAGCACATAGGATAGCTATTTCAAAAAAACGGAGACGTTTGTAGTGGATAAGAGCATGAAAGCACAAGGCACCACAGATACCTATAGAAAAACTCTCTTGTAATGAACCTGTGATAATTGCAAATGGTAGAATAAATACCAACCACCAGAGGGAGCACTGTCGATTGAATATATGTTGATAAAGTATGATAAAGAGCAGATTAAAAGCTGCCGCCCATAGATAGTTGATACTGAGTGAGATATTCCCCATAAAAGTGATGCCTTTGAATGGGATAAGCAGCCAGATACCCATCAGTATAATTAGCAGACTACTTATATTTAACTGTTTTGGCCTTGTCAGCTTGATAACACACAAAACAAAGATTGCAAATACAAGTGTATTAATGATGACAAACTGTTTCATGGAGCATGTCCCACAAAAGTATTGTGTCAGTGTGTGAGTGATAAAGCGACCATTAGTCTTAAAATAGTCATGTTCCTGTGATTTTACAGCATCCGTAAAGGATGTTATCGGCTCTCTGGTGAAACCATCCTTAAAAACCGACAGATAGTCTTCCCCTTCAGGCTCGCAAAAGAAAGCATATCTCCAGTCATCAATATTGGAGATAGCATAACTGTCCATGATATAAAAGGACACTGTATATATTACGAACAGGGGAAGAAGCATTATCATAGGCTTCTTCCATAACTCAGAAAGTTGTACACGTACCATCATCTGTGCAAATATACTAACAAAAATAATAAATCTACGTTTTTTATCTATATTTTAGTTTCCACCATAGTTGAAAGTAAAAATAATTGAATTATCCTTGAGACTTTCATTTCTTTTCATTATATTTGCAGAAGATATAAACCTTTAAATATAATTGCTTATGGGACTTTTATCGAATATTCTCAAAGCCGTGGCAGGAAAAGCCATCTCAGAAGTGGAAGAAGCCATCAATAATGCTGTATCTGAAAAGACACGCCCAACAGTTAAAGAAGTAGCTCCCCAACAGTCATACTCTGACGAAGTTCCCGAGAGAACGGCTGCGGAATGGAAGACCTATTTCAGGGAGATTCTTCAGTGCGAATATCCCGCTTTAGCTATCCGTGAGAATGTTC
>JAFZPF010000034.1 GCA_017550455.1 Prevotella sp. | reverse complement strand
TTTTCTCTAAATCATGTTAATATGATTAGTGACCAAAGATGGGTACTACGATATAATAAAAGAAGTGGGAGCATCACACATGTGTTTCGCTCCCACTTCTTTTATCTCTCCGATAGCTACGGTACTCATCGAGGGGGATCTCTATATCCGGTTCTTTCAACTCACCTTCACGGGGTAGCAGGAACTTCTGATAACGGATATTCAACCCACGTTCCATCCACATCTTCTCATAGTATGTCTGGATAGACAGGATCTCCTTCGGCAGAGCAGCCTCATCACCGGATGTAACTGTTGTTGTCTCCAATATGCCATAGAGATCTTCCGTTCGAAACAACAAAGGGAGATGATTCATATCCACCATATAACTGGTATACGTGAAAAGAAAATTTGAGTCGGTCTTCAGATGTATGATGCCCTTGTCCTCCAAGAATCTGCGGTATCTGTTCATGAAATACGTGGAGGTGAGTCGTTTACGGGGATTTTTCATCTGTGGATCACTGAAGGTAAGCCATATCTCCTTTACCTCATCGGCACCGAAGAAACGGTCAATAATCTCTATATTTGTTCGGAGAAATGCCACATTGGATAAACCCTCTTGTAAAGCCTGTGTGGCACCGGTCCACATCCTGGCACCCTTGATATCCACACCGATGAAATTCAACTGCGGATAGAGCCGTGCCAACTCTACCGTGTATTCTCCCTTACCACAACCCAATTCGAGGATGATCGGGTGGTCATTATGAAAATACTGCTCATTCCAATGTCCCTTCATTTCAAAAGGGATATCTGCCATTACCCCATAAGGATACTGAAACACATTCTCGTAACGCTCCATGTCGGCGAACTTCGCCAGCTTACCTTTTCCCATTATATAACATTAAAAAGGGAGGACAGGGCCGCCGTGCAGACCTGTCCCCACAATTTTTGATTATTCTTCTTCACTACTCTATCACCACTGTTGTCCATCCGTGGATATCCTCTTCGATACCATACTGGATGTTACGCAGATGCTTGTAGAGTTTCTCAGAGATAGGTCCAGGTTTGCCATCCTTGCTGATGACATAACTCTTGCCTGTCTCTACATCGTCGATACGTGAGATCGGAGATATCACAGCTGCTGTACCACAAGCACCAGCCTCTTCGAAGGTCTCCAACTCTTCTTCAGGTATCGGACGACGCTCTACCTTCATGCCCATATCCTCTGCCACTTGCATCAGACTCTTATTAGTGATACTGGGCAGAATAGATGTTGACAGCGGTGTCACATAGGTATTATCTTTGATACCGAAGAAATTGGCAGCACCACACTCATCGATGTATTTCTTCTCCTTAGCATCCAGATAGAACTCACAAGCATAGCCCAGATCATGAGCCTTCTTGTTAGCCAACAGAGAAGCAGCATAGTTTCCTCCCACTTTATAGATACCGGTTCCAAGAGGTGCAGAACGGTCGTGATCACGGATGATCACATAAGGATTCGTAGCGAAACCACCCTTGAAATAAGGTCCTACAGGAGTAACGAAAATCAAGAACATGTACTCTTTGGCAGGATGAACCCCCACCTGTGCACTGGTACCGATAAGCAACGGACGGATGTACAGAGAAGCACCGCTCTCATAAGTAGGAATCCATTCTTGGTTCAGACGTACCACCTTTTTCACCATTTCACAAAATAATTCTGTGGAAACCTCTGGCATCAGGATACCACGGCATGTGGACTGCAAGCGCGCTGCATTCTCTTCCATACGGAAAACACGTACTTTTCCGTCGGGGCAACGGAAGGCTTTCAATCCCTCGAAAGCTTCCTGACCATAGTGAAGACTTGTGGCTGCCATGTGGAGCTTCAGATATTCGTCGGAACAAACCTCTATCTCTCCCCATTTTCCGTCACGATAATAGCAACGTACATTGTAGTCAGTTGGCATGTATCCAAATGACAAATTTGCCCAATCTAAGTTTTTCATCTCTAATAAGAATTAAGTATTACGTTGCAAAGATAGTGAAAACCGAGAGCAAAACAAAATAATTAATTGTTTTTTTTGCCGAGGTGCATCCTATCTTATTTATAAATAACATAAAAAGGACAATTACAAAAAAAATGATTATTTTTGCAACCACTTGCAACTTTTTCATGTCGGGTTACGTCAAACATACAAACGAACAAAAAAATATAGAGATATGAGAAATTATTTATTAGTAGTATTCATAGTATTGTTCTTAGGTGGCACAACAGCAACCTTTGCACAACAAAAGGAACAACCACAGGTGGGCAATGTTACGAACATCCCCGACACAGCAGGTATTGAGGCATACAGCGACACTACCTCTGTTGACACAGCTCAGACAACGGTTACTCCAAACGACAATGATTGGGAGTTTGAGTCTGATAGCGATGCAGTAGAAAAGATGTTTAAGTGGTTTAATAATCACGAGACATTGGCTTGGATCTTTATTTTCATCGTCACTATCTTGTGCTTTTTAATCGGTTTAGCACCCTTTATCATCCTCGGATTCATCATCTATCTGATCGTGAAGAACCGCAGAATGCGTTCGGAGTTGAATGAAAACGCAGATTTAAACCGACAGCATCTGCATGATAATATTGATATGTCAGCCTCCGACGGTAATCAAATGCTGCAAAACCGTGGTATCAAGAATATATTCTTAGGTATCGGTATTGTGATCTTCCTGAGTATGATGGGGGCTGACAAGATAGCAGGTATCGGATGGCTCATGAGTTGCTACGGTCTCGGTCAAGTAATCATTGCCAAGACTTCCAAGAAAAAGGAACCGACAGTGTTTTCCGAGAGAGCGAAGGACACGGCTACGAAATCCTCCAACGATGATTTTGTGGAAGTAAAGAATGAGCCTGTAGAGCGTCCAGCTGAAGAAGAGTAGTAATAGTTTAGGGTTTAGAGTTTAGGGTTTAGAGTTAATAATTAAATAAGGAGAGTGATATGGAAACAAAGAGATTAACACGTTCTGTTAAGGATCGTATGATTGGTGGTGTATGTGGTGGTATTGGAGAATACCTGGATGTTGACCCCACAGCTATCCGCGTAGCTTATGCTTTGCTAACCTTGTTCACTGCATTCTGTGGGATCATCCTCTATCCGATTCTTTGGATTATCATGCCGGAGAGATAGTTTAGAGTGTAGAGTTTAGAGTATAGAGAACCTCATGTCTAGGGAAGTACTCCGGAGTAAAGTGTAAGAGATGTCAGAGAAGTTCAATGATATGACCTTGGTCGCGCGGGTGACTATGTTTCACGACAAGAAAGCCTTTGAGCAGCTTGTCAGGAAATATCAGTCGCCTGTACGGCGTTTCTTCCTAAACCACACCATGGGTAACGAGCCCCTGAGTGATGATCTGGCCCAGGAGACTTTTATCAAGGTTTACACCCATATCGATAAGTTCAGGGGTATCTCCGGCTTCTCTACCTGGCTCTACCGAATCGCTTATAATGTGTTCTACGACTACACACGGCAACATCGATTGACAGAGGATATTTCCTCAACGGCAGTACGTAATATCGAATCACTTCACAGCAACCACGATCTGCGGATGGATATGTACAAAGCTCTGAAGATACTGAAAGAAGAGGAACGCACCTGTATCATCCTGCAAATGATCGACGGGCAGCCCATCGACAAGATTTCTTCCATCACAGGGATGCCAGAAGGCACTATCAAATCTCACCTGTCAAGAGGAAAGAAACAATTAGCAACTTATTTAAGGAACAACGGTTATGGACATTAGAAAGATTAACACGGAAGAAAACAGGGAAACGATCACCTCAGATGAGGCTTTGCTGGAGGATTTCTTCAACAGCTGTCAACAGGAGATCGATGACAACGGATTCACTGAGAAGGTGATGAAGGGATTACCTGTCTCTGCCAGTTGGCTGAATAAGATATGGACCATCGTCTGTGTGATGATAGGCATAGCCTTCTTGTATTTCACACATGCCCTACAGGGATTGGCAGACAGTCTGAAGACGATAGCTACACAACTACATAGTTTCAATCCCACCCCCACCATGCTTCTGTCTGTCATCCTCACCCTGTCGGCATTGACCGTCATCGCCAGCTATTCGTTCTTCCAGAGAGAGGACTTTTAGATATCAATGATGATTCCCTCATCATTACCCTTCTGAGCATCCGTCTTCGGCTTGCTTGGCAACGGTTTCTTCAGCTGTCCCTTCTCATCAAACATACCGTAAGTAGTACGCAGCACCGTAAACTCCGTACGACGGTTAAGTTGGTTGCATATCTCCTGCTTCTCTTCATCCAAGGCTTTGATGAACTCTTCCGTCAGTTCATCATCCACCTTCAGCCACGGATATTTTTCCGTAACTTTCTTCCTGATCTTCTTCGGACGTTCCTTACCATAGCCAACAGGGGTAAGGCGGTCAGAGGAAATTCCATGTTCTATCAGATAACGTACCACAGACTCCGCTCTTCGTTGGGATAGATTCTTATTGTATTGGGCAGCACCACGATAGTCGGCATGGGCTGCCAACTCAATGGTAATATTCGGATTCTCGTTCAAGAGTTTGACCAACTCATCAAGGGCAGTAGCCGACTCAGGACGTAAAGTCGCCTTATCAAAATCGTAGAAGATATTGTCGATCAATACCGGTACTCGGATAGATGCCAAAGGGAATTGCAGGGTGTATTCCTTCGATTCGGTGACAGGATCCACACGCAGTTCTTCCTTATGGTTCAGGAAACCGTTACATGTAGCAAGCATCACATAATCCACATTCGGATCTATGACCTTCTCAAAAGAACCATCTCCCTTCACACTGAGTCGCTCGTTGGTACCGTCATTACCGACAATATATACCTGTGCTGCAGGCAACTCATAACCGTCCATCTCATACACCCAACCCTTGATGGTCTGAATAATCTCTGGATTCTCAAAACTAAAGATATGGTCCCATCCCCTACCATCCCCACGGTTAGAAGAGAAGAACCCACGGTTGTGAGGTCCTTCAAACGTACAACCGAAATCATCTCCTTGGGAATTCAGAGGGAATCCAGGATGCTCAAGTATATACCGTCCGTCTTTCCCCACTTTCGCGATAAAGATATCCAAACCACCTAATCCCGGATGACCGTTGGAAGAGAAATACAAATCACCATTGGGACGGAAGGTGGGGAACATCTCATCACCTTCTGTGTTAACCGGACTGCCCACATTCTCTACACCACCTAATCCGACAGCAGTGATCCGGCAGCGCCAGATATCCAACCCACCCTTTCCTCCTGGCATATCAGAAACGAAGTACAGCCACTGTTCATCGGGGGATATAGCAGGATGAGCATAACTGGAGAGGGTATCATGAGTAATCTCCAAGGCAGTCGGTTTGGCCCATGCCGCGTCACTGCGCTGTGCAGTCATGATCGTTGCATAACGCGGGTAAGAAGGATCGGAAGAACATTGTGTAAGATACATCGTACGCTGATCGGCAGAGAAACAACAGGCTCCTTCATCATATTCACTGTTCAGTCCCGACTCTATTGTCTGGGGACGTGTCCACTTCCCTTTGTCATCCTTCTGTGAAAGGAAAATATCACCGGGCTTGGCACCAGTGATACCACTGATCTCATCACCCTGCGCCTCGTTACGTGTGGAAGTAAAGTACAACTGATCGTACTCATCACCGGCAAGCATGGGGGAATAATCGGCTCTCCTGGAATTGAAGATATCCATCTTCTTCACGGTATAACGCGAGCCTAACTGTTTTATCTGAGGCGCTTCCTGTGCTGACTTTAAGCCATTCATCGCCAGTGTGTTATCTGGTAATGAGTCAAGTACCAGTTGAAACTCTTTCTCTGCCTCTTTATAATTGGCATTCTTCAATAGCTGTCGTGCAAATGCTAAATGAGTTTCCACATCATCCTGCTTATATCGGATGACATTCCGATAGGCAGCGATGGCTTTCTGTGTAGCATTGATCTTCTCGTAACACACCGCCATCTTAATAGCCCGTTGTCCTCGTTGTGTCTTTTCCTTCGCAGGTGTCTTATTATAGGCTGCCTTGAAAGCCTCAGCAGCATCATAATACTCGCCGATGGCAAGAAACTTCTCACCTTTCTTCATGTCTCGCTCCGGTCCACAGGAGAATAAAAAGAGAAACACGAAGATTACGAAAAAGATATGACACTGCTTTGTTCTCATTGTTAATATAACTGCAGAACAAATAAATTATTGCTTGAGAGGCAAACGGAATGTGCAGCCTCCCTTCCACTCTGAGCAACCGTAAGCTGTCTTACCTTTTATTATATGTCCTTTCTGACATACCGGACAGAGGGTTCCGATGATACTGTCATCAGCCGACAGAGAGGTTGTGTCAACAGTCTTTACGGTTGTCGTGGGCTTCGTTGACGCACTGTTTTTCTTACGGCTGGCCTTCTTTTTCAGATCTTCCGCCGTGGTTACCGTCACCACTCTGTTGCTGTTATCCGCCATCACCTGATAAACAATCTGCGTAACCTGTTCTTTCAGCTCGTTGATAAAGACACCTGGCTCATAGGTATGGTGCTCGATATCACGCAGTTTCTTCTCCCAGATACCCGTCAGTTCACAACTCTTCAGCAGTTCTTCCTTGATGATGTCTATCAATTCTATACCGGTAGGGGTTGCCAGCAAGTTCTTCTTATCCCTACGGATATAATGACGTTTGAAAAGGGTCTCGATGATGCCGGCACGTGAGGAGGGGCGACCGATACCATTTTCTTTCATGGCAGCACGCAGTTCTTCATCCTCCACGAACTTTCCAGCTGTCTCCATGGCTCGCAATAAGGTTGCCTCTGTATAATATTTAGGTGGTGTCGTCCATTTCTCCGTCAAAGTAGGAGTATGCGGTCCCGACTCCCCTTTCGTAAATGCCGGTAGTGTCTTCACCTCTTCCGTCTTGTCATTCTTCTCCTGTTCAGAAGGTATATCGTCTTTGGAAGAATCATACACCACATGCCAACCTGGTTCGAGAATCTGCTTACCTGTAACCTTAAACTCCACCTCATCGACAGCACCCATCACGGTAGTGGTAGCAAATTTGCAATCTGGATAAAACACACTGATAAAACGCTTAGCTATCAGGTCGTACACCTTCCATTCAAAATCTGAAAGATTAGAGGGTCTCACGCCCGTAGGGATAATGGCATGGTGGTCGGTCACCTTAGAGGTATCAAATACTTTCTTCGATTTCCTCAAGGGTTTTCCGCCGAGTGTTTTCACCAACTGGGCATATGGTTGTGCCCCATTGTGCTGCAGCTGATACAAGCCATTCATCGTCCCGGGACATTTCGGATAGATATCATCACTGAGGAACTGGGTATCCACACGAGGATAAGTGGTCAGCTTCTTTTCGTACAGGCTCTGAATGGTATTCAGTGTCTGTTCCGCACTCATCGAGAATTTCCTGTTGCAATCCACCTGCAGAGAGGTAAGATCATACAGATGTGGCGGTGCTTCCACACCGTTTTTCTTCTGTACGGAGGTAACGGTGAACGGTTTGTCGGCAATCGTCTCGAAGGCTTTCTCACCCTCTTCCTTAGAAGTATATTTTCCCTTCGTCGCAAGGAAGGTAGTATCGCGGTAGATTGTAGAGAGCACCCAGTAAGGCTCTGGCACGAAGTTTTCAATCTCTTTCTGTCGGTTGACAATCAGTGCGAGCGTGGGAGTCTGCACCCTGCCGATGCTCAACACCTGTTTGTTCTGTCCGTATTTCAAAGTGTACAGACGGGTGGCATTCATTCCGAGGAGCCAGTCACCGATAGCGCGTGAGAGTCCTGCAAAATACAATGAGTCATAATCATGCTGTTCTTTCAACTGCTGGAAACCTTCTTGTATCGCTTCGTCGGTCATCGAGGAGATCCACAACCGTTTCACCGGGCATTTAGCATTTGCCTTCTGCATCACCCACCGCTGAATCAGCTCTCCCTCCTGTCCGGCATCACCACAGTTGATGATCATGTCGGCTGCCTGCATCAACCGTTCTATCGTAGCGAACTGTTTGGCGATGCCCTTATCATCAATGAGTTTAATGCCAAAGGTCGGTGGAATCATCGGCAGTGATGACAGACTCCAGCGTTTCCACATAGGGGTATAGTCATGCGGCTCCTTCAGGGTACACAGATGTCCGAACGTCCATGTCACCTGATAGCCATTACCTTCCATATATCCATCCTTGGAGGCTGTAGCACCGATAATTCTCGCGATATCACGCGCTACACTGGGTTTCTCTGCAATACAAACAATCATGTCCTTTCCTATTTTACTTTCAGAGCTGTCTGGGCTGCAAAATTAGGGAAAAAAACCGAAATAGCTGCTGGTTGACATAAGTTTTTTAGTAGTATGTAGAGAAGATATAAGTTAAATTATTAAGATTTAGGAACTTTCTCCAATACCCATACACAACTGTCTTTACAATAATTATTACTTACTTCAACTATATTTTCTCCGATAGTCAATTCAACATTTTTCCATTCCAGCACATTAATGGAGTCAGGTTTGACAGATCCGTATCTTTTACCGTTTATATAAAGACAGGCAGGACCACTGTTACTAAATACCTGCAAGTCTATCGTTTTACGGGTTCTGTTCACCAAACGTTTTCCAACGATATACAAGAATTTGTCCTTCTTATTCCAATTGGCTTTATAAAAATAAAACGCATCTTTTCTTATTTTTCTATCGTATGTCACAAGTCCCTTGTCATTACGTCCCATTGTAGATCCTTCCCTTCTGCCAGCTGCAGAGAAGTCAAACATGCACCAAATAAAGTTACACCACAGATACTCCCTTGTCCTTAATTGTTTCCAATTCTCTGTATGATAGTAAGTCTGCCAATTTTCCGGATGCCACATTCCACCAGATTCCGGATGTTTCAAAGTGTCTGTTTGATGATAGATACTTGCCCCAGCACCATATTCGCTTATACCCATTCTCCTTTTCGGGTGCTTTTTGTGTTCCTGGTCAACCCATGTACCCATATCCTCCATTTCCCCGTTGTACCATCCAAAATACTTATTGAAAGCGATCAAGTCGGGAAAGTCGTTAAAATCATCATCTTGATTACTGGCACCCATCGTTAAACGAGAAGGATCCAACTGATGAGCTATGGCATGAAGATCTTTCACCATTGTCGAAGGGCGGTCTAACCATCCTGAATTAATCTCATTAAACAACCCCCAAAACAAAATGCACGGGTGGTTATAGTTTTGTAAAATAAGTTCTTTTAGCTGCTGACGCAGATTGTCATCATAAAAGGCATTATTAACATATACATTGACAAAAGGAATCTCAACCCAAGCGACTAAACCACGTTTATCCATCTGTTGATGAATATATTGACATTGTGGGTAATGGCAGAGTCGTACGGCATTACATCCCATTTCTTGGATTATATCCAAATCTTCATCATGGTCTTGGGTTGAAAGGGCTGTAGCCCTTTCCGCCCTGTCTTGGTGTCTGTTAACACCATTCAAGCGATAGGGTTTTCCATTCAAGAAGAAACCTCTGTCTGGGTCGGCACAAAAAAAACGAAAACCAATTTTTTCTTCACGACGGTCTATTTCCTTTCCATTCTTTCGCAGGATTACTACTCCTTTATATAAATAAGGATCGTTCACTCCCTCCCACAGATGTGGATTCTTCAACGTCATCGCCATCATCACTCTTTTGTCATCCCCAATCTCTCTATTAACAACACTATGAAGTAATTTATCTGTATCAAAAAGTTGGAACTCCACTTCGCAACCACTCAAAGAAGTACTCTTTACGGAAAGCAATGTCTCTATGTGTAGATCTGCCGATTCTTTTGTCACATTAGACTGAGTAAAAAAAACACCTGACGAGGCATAATAGTCGGGTCTAATACATACATCATCTGTAATGAGTAATTCAACACCCCTGTATAAACCGCCAAAGATATTGAAATCACCACAGACAGGTGCAATGTCCATTGTCTGGGCGTTGCTGACACGTATTTCCAGGACGCTTTCTTTTCCAGGTACCAAATAATCGGTTAATTCTGCCACAAAAGCAGTATATCCACCTCTATGCTGCATAATGAAATGATGATCCACAAAAATATCGGCAACAGTCTGTGCCGCCAACACTTTCAGGAAAATTCTTTTTCCCTTACAGTCAGATGGAACCTGAATTTTCCTTCTGTAGTTACACAACCCCCTGTAATAATCCGTATTACCAAACATGCCATCAACGACATTCCAAGTATGCGGCAAGTTCACTGTTTCTAAAGCAGATGCTTGAAATCCTCGATGAAAAGACCATCCTTCGTTCAAGGAGATGATCTCTGTCGCAAACATACAATCCGGTATTGCTATTCCTAAAATAAAAAACAAAAATGTGATTCTTTTCATAATCAACAACAAATAAAAATGAAGGTAAGTAGCTTTTTTATAACAAAGATATACAAAATAAGAATAACATAAGGCATTTTTTTCTCTCAGAATATAATAAAGCAACATAGTGTACCCTAATTTGAAACATGTTATCATTGGCTTCATGATAAAATTGTTATCTTTGCATCATAATATCAGACAAACACATTATTAAGGTATTATTAAATGATGAGTTATTCGTGTACATACTATTTGAATCGATGGATTTTTTCATTCATTTGTCTGCTGCCTCCTTTTATGACAACAGGAAGTCAGAATTCATATTCATTCCGTCATTTGACTGTTGAAAACGGATTGTCAAGTAATAACGTCAAAACGATATTGAAAGACAGCGAGGGGTTCTTGTGGATAGGAACCAATAATGGATTGAACCGATACGATGGGTATAACATAAGAGTTTACCAGCCAAAGGAAAAAGCCCTCAATTCCATCATGTTCAATGATATTTGGGATTTACAGGAAGACGGCTCCCGCCATTTATGGATCAGATCCGGTTTACAACATTGTGTCTACAACAATGAGAAGGACAACTTCATTACTAACATCCCCTTATATCTGCAGCGTTTAGGTATACGGATTAATAGCCAATACAGGGTTTACATAGATAAAAAGAAAAACTTGTGGGTGTTACAGAATAAGTATCTTTATTATTATGATTTCTCACGTAAAGCCCTGCTATCATTCAAGACCGATCTTCGGTTTGATAATCTCATGGAAATAGGTGTTAATGACGATGGTGAGAAGCTCTATGTTTTTTTTGATTCTTCATTGCATATAATAGAAACGGCCAACAAGGAAATAAAAAAAATAAACGGTTTCGGCAATTCTTTATCATCAGTCAAGTTGAATAGGATTTTCATCGACTATCATGGAGGCATATGGCTTTATTCTAACATCAACGAAGTCCTTTTTCACAAGAAAGATCTGAAATCAGAATGGCAAAAAGTCATTCTCCATTGTAAAATACCTATCGATGGTAATGCTATTAGGAATATTGTGGATGACAAGAATGGCCATATCTGGATAGGTACAGACCACAAGGGAGTCTTTATCTATGATTACGTGAATGACCATTTTCTCAACCTTTTGAATGATCCTGCAGTTCCCACATCACTCTCTTCCAACAGGATAAGCACTATTTTCTCTGATGACACAGGAATCTTTTGGTTAGGACATTTAAAGAAAGGTATCTCTTATACACATACCAGTTTTAATGGCACTATCAGTACAATTAACCAGGAATGTGGTGATATCTCTTCTATCTTGGAAGACAAGTCGGGAAATATCTGGCTGGGTACTGATGGGAATGGACTTTTTATTAAAGAAAAACAAAAGGGCTTTACCCTCCGCAAACTCCCCATCCCAAACATTGCTATCATCTCTCTGGTTGAAGATAAAAGAGGACGGATATGGGCAGGCAGCTATCAAGATGGACTATATGTATGGGAAAACAATACCCTTCGTCACTTCACTATGGAAAACAGCAATTTACCCTACAACAGTATCTGGAATATGAAAGAAGACAGATACGGTAATATATGGTTAGGTTGTGTGAATAAGACATTGGCATGCTTCGATCCAGAAACTCATACATTCAGAACTTATCTACTATCTGGAGGAGATGCTATCAAAGCTGTTGACATCTTTTATGACGGTGGTGACAAAATGTTCATCGGTACAGCATACGGACTCTGTATAATGGATATTACCACAAGAAAAGCCGAAATGGTATTCTCTAATCGTAAAGGAACACAATCATTTAAACAATACTATATTTCAACACTATACAAAGACGATAGGGACATCCTGTGGATGGCACATAAACAAGGACTTACTGCATGGGATATGAGAAATGACTCTCTGATGTTTTTTGACACAGACAATGGATTGTGTGACAATCTTATAAAATCAATCATTCAAGACAACCACAAAAACATGTGGTTGTCAACAAACAATGGGTTGTCGGTAATGAAAGTGGATCAAAATGCTCAAGGGGGACTCAGCTTTTCTTTCAACAACATTTCTGCCAAAGATGGTTTGTCGGAGAATTGTTTCAACTCCTATTCCTCGTGCAAATTGTCAAATGGAGACCTGCTTTTCGGAGAACCAAATGGATATACTTATATAAATCCAAACAAGTTTACCGAAAAGAAACGCCCTCTTGCCAAGGTCTGTTTTACGAAACTGACCATCGGAAATGAAACCATAGAAGTAGACTCCATTTACAAAGGACGAAAACTGTTGACAAAAGTTTTCAGCAAGACAAAATCATTAGCCCTGAAATATGATGATAATCTAGTGACCATTGAATTTGCCGCTGGTGATCTATTGAATTCCGATAAAATAAAATATGCCTATAAACTGGAAAAGCTTTATACACAATGGTTCTATACGAATGAAAATAAGGTGGTATTTAACACATTACCTCCTGGCAGTTATACATTATTTCATTAGTGTCCCGTTAAAATTGGGACGAGTTAAATATTAATCAAATAGCCCCGGAATGAGGGGAGCAAATTGTTCTTTGACATCGTTGAATTTAGTCTTTTCAAACAACTCTTTCAAAGGAGTCTTGTCTGTCAATGAGA
>JAFZPF010000258.1 GCA_017550455.1 Prevotella sp. | reverse complement strand
TTCCACCTCTTCCCATTCCGAACAGAGAAGTTAAGCCCGACATCGCCGATGGTACTGCAATGCAATGTGGGAGAGTAGGTAGCCGCCTTTTTCAAGTGGGAGGTTCTTGTTCTGAGGAGCAGGAACCTCTCTTTTTTAGTTATAATCAGCATCGTCTTTTTTGTTAAATTTAGATTTGATT
This sequence comes from Prevotella sp., assembly GCA_017550455.1. Classification (GTDB taxonomy): domain Bacteria; phylum Bacteroidota; class Bacteroidia; order Bacteroidales; family Bacteroidaceae; genus Prevotella. The sequence continues at coordinate 10,808 of JAFZPF010000258.1, read as the reverse complement.
CTTGTTTCAAATCAATAAAAGTCTTAAAAAACGAGGTTCTTTATCTCAAAAATTTGCGTAAGTCGTTGATATTTTGTACTTTTGTAAAGTGTAAGTGAGAAGTGTTCTCTTTGTAGAGAGTATTCTCATAAGTATTAACTGAAACTTAAATAATACTTGTTGTGATTACAAGTGTTATTGTGAACTAAAGGATATAAAGCGATATTATCTGTTCGGGTTTCATAAATTGATTTATAATGGATAAATTTATTAAGGTGTTATGTTTAAGTTTAACAGTATTAATGTTTGTCCCATCAGCAGCAGATGCTGGAAATAGGGGAAAGAAGAAATCTTCTGAAGTTAATTGGGAACCTGTCATCAATGCCATTATCCAAGTAGAAAGTAATGGCAAATGTACGGCAAAGAATGGTAACCAATGTGGTGCTATGCAAATAACCCCGATATTAGTACGTGAGTGTAATGATATCTTAAAAAAGAAGGGTTGCAAAAAGCGTTATAAACTATCTGATCGTTTCAATTTGGAGAAATCTAAGGAGATGTTCTTGTTGATCCAGTCTTTTCATAATCCAAAGAACAGCATTGAACATGCCATTCGTTCTTGGAATGGAGGTCAGCAGTACACGATCAAAAGTACACAAAGATACTTCGAGAAGGTGATGAGTTATCTCTAGGAATTATGTGTTATTTATACCCGGTTATTCTTTTATTAGGATAACCGGTTTTTTGTGTCTGATCTTATTAAAACAAAAAACCTTCTGATGAATCAGAAGGCTGTTAGTTGCGGAGGCAGGACTCGAACATGCGACCTCCAGGTTATGAGCCTGGCGAGCTACCAACTGCTCCACTCCGCGATTTGTGGGTGCAAAGATACTACTATTTTCTGTAATATCCAAATATTTGAGCCTTTATTTCTATTAAAATATTGTTTTGTCTTTTTATTTTGACTGTTTGTCGTAATTATTCTCAGTTTAAGATACTATATTTAATAATGTATTAGGGGATCAATAACTGTCAGTTGCCAGAAATACCAATTTATGCATAGGATTTTTTTGTTTTATGTATAAATGGTATAACGTAAAAAGATAATAGTAATAGTTATTTAATAAAAATATCTCTTTATTTATTTGGAGATGTCGGATAAAATCAATACTTTTGCACACATTAAAACCAATGTGCAAATATTTGTAAGGAGGTAATTATGTCAATATCTAAGACAAGACAAACACTTGTTGACGTGGCTAGACAATTGTTTGCTAAGAAAGGGCTTGAGAATACCACGATGAATGACATCGCCATTGCTTCAGGTAAGGGGCGCCGTACCTTATATACTTACTTTAAGAATAAGGAAGATGTTTACTTTGCAGTGATAGAGAGTGAGTTGGAGCGTTTATCTGACAAGATGGATGAGGTGGCTGCGAAAAAGATACGGCCCCAAGAGAAGATAATAGAGTTGATTTATACCCATTTGGATATGATCAAGGAGACTGTCATGCGTAATGGTAATTTGCGTGCTGCTTTCTTCCGTAATATTTGGATGGTGGAAAAAGTCCGTAAGAATTTCGATCAAGACGAGATAGAATTATTCCGTAAGGTTTTTTCTGAAGGTCGCGAAGATGGGGAATTTGATATTGATAATGTTGAGTTAGTCGCAGATATCACTCACTACTGTATAAAAGGTTTGGAAGTTCCTTATATCTGTGGTCGTTTAGGACAAGGCATTACCCCTGAAACCAGTAAACCACAAGTTGCCAAGGTGGTTTATGGTGCTTTGGGAAAAATGAAGATGAAATAACGTTTAATACTTAGTATTTAATCATTTATAAATTAATCGATTAGAATATGGGATTATTAGAAGGTAAGACTGCTCTGATTACTGGCGCAGCACGTGGTATTGGCAAGGCTATAGCCTTGAAGTTTGCTGAAGAAGGTGCAAATATTGCATTCACCGATTTGAATGTTAATGAAGAGACTGAGGCAGAGATAGCTGCTAAGGGCGTCAAAGCTAAGAGTTATGCCAGCAATGCCGCTGACTTTGCACAGACAGAAGAAGTGGTTAAACAAATAAAAGAAGAGTTTGGTAGTATAGATATTCTGGTAAACAATGCAGGTATTACCAAGGATGGTTTGATGCTTCGTATGACAGAGCAGCAGTGGGATGCTGTTATTGCTGTCAATTTGAAGAGTGCATTCAACTTTATCCATGCATGTGTTCCTATCATGATGCGTCAGCGTAAGGGCTCTATTATCAACATGGCATCTGTTGTCGGTGTTCATGGTAATGCCGGTCAGGCTAATTATGCAGCTTCAAAGGCTGGTCTTATTGCTTTGGCAAAGAGTATTGCTCAGGAGATGGGTCCTCGAGGTATTCGTGCAAATGCCATAGCTCCTGGTTTTATCGATACCGCTATGACTCAGGCTCTACCTGAGGATATTCGTAAGGAATGGACCAACAAGATACCACTCCGTCGTGGTGGAACAGTAGATGATATTGCTAATACAGCCGTTTATCTTGCCAGCGATCTCTCCAGCTATGTTTCTGGTCAGGTTATTCAGGTTGATGGTGGTATGAATATGTAATGAGTATGCAGGTACTCTACGAAGATAATCATATTATTATTGTCAATAAGGAGAGTGGGGAGATCGTCCAGGGAGATAAGACGGGCGATATCCCCCTCTCTGATAAAGTCAAGCAATATATTAAAAAGACACATGCTAAACCAGGTGATGTCTTCTTGGGTGTCGTACATCGTTTAGATCGTCCTGTCAGTGGGGTAGTCATTTTTGCAAAGACTTCCAAGGCACTTACCAGGCTGAACAATATGTTCCGTGACGGAGAGGTACACAAGACTTATTGGGCGCTCTGTTCTAATCGTCCTGAGAAGATGGAGGGCGATTTGGATAACTGGCTGGTACGTAATGAGAAACAGAATAAGAGTTACGTTTATGACAGAGAAAAGCCACATGCCAAACGAGCTCGTTTACATTATGAAGTAATAGGAATTACTGACCATTATACCTTGATAGAGATTCATCTTATGACAGGTCGCCATCATCAGATACGTAGTCAGTTGGCTCATATCGGTTGTCCTATTAAGGGAGATCTTAAATATGGCGCTAAGCGAAGTAATCCTGATGGGAGTATTTCTTTGTTGGCACGTAGGGTGGAGTTCATTCATCCTGTCAGTAAAGAACATATTATGATTGAAGCTCCCCTTCCGGAAGATAATATTTGGAGAGGTATCATTCCATCGGTTTGATTCCTATCGTATTGAACTGATATCCCTATATACCAAATTATTCGTTTAAAATTTGGTTTTCTACCTTGAAAAATGTACCTTTGCAATCTATGAAGCGTATATTAAAATGGATGGGGATAGCCGTATCGATCCCCGTTTCTATCTTTTTATTGCTGGCATTGCTGCTTTATCTGCCACCTGTACAAAACTGGGCTGTAAAGCAGTTCTCCGCTATCGCTTCAGAAAAAACCGGTCTTGATATATCTGTTGAACATGTACGACTGAAATTTCCTTTGGATCTGCATGTCGATCATGTAAAGGTTCTTCAGGCGAACGATTCCCTTCCTCAGAAAAAAGATACAATAGCTTTCATTAAAGGAATGGATTTAGACGTCCAGTTCCTTCCCCTTCTGAAAAAGAAGGTAGAGGTGGACGGCTTTTCACTCGACGGTGTTCAGTTTAATACAAAGGATTTTATTTCTTCTGCCCATGTGAAAGGCAAGGCCGAAAAACTGTCACTGACGAGTCATGGTATTGATTTGAAACAGAAAACGATCCGGTTAAATGATGCCATGTTGAGAGAAGCTGATGTGGCTGTGATTCTGACGGACTCTACTTCAAATGATACGACGAAGAAAGAGAATTCTTGGAAAATACTTGTTGATAAGTTAGCTATTAATAACAGTAATGTTTCGGTACGTACTCCAAATGACAGTATGCTTGTAGCTGCCAATATCGGTGAATTGGAGGCACAAAACGGGACAGTAGATTTACAGTCCGAAACCTACCAGATAGGGAAGGTCGATTGGAAGGGAGGATCATTTACTTATGACAAACCTTTCGAACCTAAGACAGACGGCATAGATTATAACCACCTGTCGATGAGTGATGTGAATATCGGTATCGATTCCCTCTATTATCATGACCCTGAGCTACGTTTCTCTTTGCGGAATGCATCAATGAAGGAAAAGAGTGGTTTAGAAGTGTCGTCGTTGTCGGGCAATGTCAACATGGTGGGTAGTAAACTCAGTATTCCTGATTTATCGTTACGCACTTCTGAGTCGTCTTTGAATGCACATATCAATGTGGATTTGGACAAATTACAGTCATCGTCGTTGACCGATGACTTAAAGAATCAGTTGCAGAGTGATGAAGGAGTGAAGATGTCTGTTGATGCTACATTGGGTAAACAGGATATGATCCGTCTGTTTAAAGACTTGCCAAACTCTTTTATTCGTCAGTGGCCTAATCAGGCACTTTCGGTGAAGACTGTTGTTAATGGAAATCTGAAACGTCTCTCCCTCAGTGGCTTGAATGCCAAACTGCCAGGTGCTTTCAATATTAATGCCAACGGCACTTTAGAGAACCTGAATGATTTTGATAAGTTGAAAGCTGACGTCACCTTTGATGCCAAAACTTATAATGTTGATTTTGTAAAAGCTTTCTTAGATCCTTCCACGGCAAAAGATCTACGTATACCCAGTGGTATGGGTATTAATGGTCATGCGAAGGTAGACGGGAATCATTATAACGTGAATAGTGTACTGACAGAAGGTAAAGGAAGGGTCAAGGCTGTTGCAGATATCAACACGCAGACAATGCGTTACAATGCCGATGTTGATGCTCGCAACTTCAATATCCGTCATTTCCTTCCTAACTATGACATGGGACCACTCACAGGACAAGTTAAACTGAAGGGTTCCGGTACAGATATCTTCTCCAAGAAGACATTGATGGATGCTAAGGCTGATATCACACAGTTTACGTATGGGGATTACAATCTCGATAAGATGAAGGGAACAGCAACGATACGTAATGGGAAGATGTTTGCCAATATTTCTTCAGACAACCCTTTGTTAAAAGGGAATATCCAGTTTGATGGTCTCATGAACAAGAAAAAGGTTGATGCTACACTATCAGCAGATATCCGTTATGCCGATTTAAAAGGGTTAAAATTGACTGATGACTCTATCACGACAGCTCTCTGTTGTCATGTTGATGTTGCTACCGACATGAACGATTATTATCGTATACAAGGTATGGCATCTGATCTCACTATTTATCGGAAGAATGATGTATATCGTCCGGATGATATTGTCATGGATATCCTTACTCGTCGTGATACTACACATGCTGTTGTGGACTGTGGAGACTTTCATCTGGATGCTGATGCCAGTGGGGGATACAAAAAGTTGATGTCAACAGGAGAGTCGTTGATGAAAGAACTGAAAACGAATCTGGAGCATCATCAGATCAATCATGCCGTTCTTCGTGAGCAGTTGCCGAATGCCCGCATTCTCATTAATAGTGGAAATGATAACTTCTTCACGCAACTTTTGGCTCAAAAAGGTTATTCATTCGATCAGTTGAATGTCAATTTACTCTCTTCACCCAAGGATGGACTGAACGGAAATGCAGAAGTCTTACACCTGATGGCAGACAGTATTCAGTTGGATACCATCCGTTTGGCATTAAATTCTGACAGTACAAATATTCATTACAAAGCACAGGTCCGTAACAATAAGAACAATCCACAGTTTGTCTTCAATACCCTCTTCGATGGTACTCTCTTGGAAAAAGGGTTGAGTGTCAATATGCGATATTATGATCAGGAAGACAAGTTAGGAATACGTTTGGGTGCTGAAGCGATGATGGAAGAGAATGGTATTCGTCTGCATCTGTCGCCAAAGGATGCTGTCATAGCCTATCGCAAGGCAAGCATCAATGATGACAACTATCTCTTTATGGCAGATAACCGTCGGGTGTCTGCCCGTGTGGAGATCCTCTCAGAGGAAGGTACCGGTATGAAGTTGTACAGCAATGATGACAACCCTGATGTTCTGCAAGACTTGACATTGTCGTTGAACAATCTTGATTTGGCTCAGTTGACATCTGTATTACCTTACTTCCCGTCGATAACAGGTCTTGTCAATGGTGATTATCATATTGTACAGGATGCAGAACAACTAACGGTTTCTTCGTCGATGGGTATTGATAAACTCACCTATGAAGGTAATACGATGGGCGATCTCGGGATGGAATTCGTTTATATGCCTACTGAAGAAGGTGGACATTATGTCGATGGTATCTTGAGTGTTAATGGAGAAGAAGTAGGTACGGTTGGAGGTATTTACCATAAAGACGGAACGTTGGATGCAACAGCAAATCTTGACCGGTTACCTATGTCGTTGATAAATGGTTTTATTCCTGATCAAGTCGTTGCGTTGCGAGGTTTCGGTGAAGGTAAGATGTCTATCAAAGGCCCGTTGTCAAAGCCACTTGTCAATGGTGAGCTAAAGTTAGACTCATGTCATCTGGTCAGTGTTCCCTATGGTATGGATCTGCGTTTCTCGGAGCGGCCTATTAATATCGTTGACAGTAAGATACAACTGAATAACTTCGAGATGTATGCCCATAACAATAACCCGTTGCGTATCACTGGAGATATCAACTTTGCTGATCTCGATAGGATGTCGATGAATCTTAGGATGATTGCTCAACAATTCCTGTTGATAGATACGAAGGAGAATAGTAAGAGCATTGCATATGGTAAAGCTTATGTAAACTTCTTCGGATTGTTGAACGGACCGGTCAATGATCTGTCTTTGCGTGGAAAACTGGATGTGTTGGGCACTACAGATATGGCGTATATCCTTCGTGATTCTCCTTTAACGACAGATAATCAATTGGATGAGTTAGTGAGATTTACAGACTTCAGTGATACTACACAGACAGTCGTGAACCGTCCGCAACTTACAGGTTTTAACATGGATCTTACCGTCGGTGTTACACAGGGTGCTCATATCATGGCTTATCTGAATAGTGATAAGTCTAATTATGTAGATCTGATGGGTGGTGGCACACTAAGAATGCAATATAACCCGACTGATGATATTCGACTGACGGGTAAATACACCCTCAATAATGGTGAAATGAAATATTCACTACCTATTATTCCTCTGAAGACCTTTACCATTCAAGATGGTAGCTATATCGAGTTTACCGGTGATGTGATGAATCCGACTCTCAATATTACTGCCGTTGAACATACCAAGGCAACCGTAACAGGTACAAATGGAGTAGGGCATAGTGTCAACTTCGATTGCGGAGTGATTATTACCAAGACTTTGAAGGATATGGGTCTGGAGTTCACTTTAGATTCTCCGGAAGATCTGTCATTACATAACGAACTGATGTCGATGAGTAAAGAACAACGTGGTAAACTTGCCGTGACAATGCTGACAACAGGTATGTATCTGGCTGATGGAAATACGAAGGGTTTCTCGATGAACAGTGCGTTGAGTTCATTCCTGGAAAGTGAGATATCCAATATCACCGGTAATGCCCTTCGTACACTTGACCTTTCTATCGGCATGGACAATACAACAGACGCTTCGGGAGAACTGCATACTGACTATAGTTTCAAGTTTGCCAAACGTTTCTGGAACAACAGGTTGAAGATAACTGTGGGGGGAAAGGTAACTACTGGTAATCAGATGCCTAACCAGAATACGTCTATCTTTGATAATGTCTCGATGGAGTATCGATTGGATGATACTGCCAATAAATATGTGAAACTGTTCTTTAACAATAATTCTTACGACTGGTTGGAGGGTTATACACAGGAATACGGTGGTGGTTTTATCTGGCGTCGTACTATCCAGCACTTCAAGGATATCTTCCGGTTAAAAGATGATTCAAACAGAATACCTGTGCGTCAATCTGATTCGACAAGGGTCGTTAGGACAGATTCAATAAATGTCGTAAAAGAGTGAACATGAGAAGACTACCATATCTGATAGCAATCGTATTGTTGTTGACTGCGTGCAGTACGACAAAGAATATTCCCGAGGACGACCAGTTGTTCATCGGACTTACAAAGATTGATTATCGAGACCATGACAACAGTGAGAACTTTATCTCTACGCAGGAAGAAGTGGAAGCAGCTTTGGCTACAGCCCCAAATGGAGCACTTTTCGGCAGTAGTTATTATCGTACACCCTTTCCACTGAAGTTGTGGATTTGGAATGCTTGTCATGGTAAAGAAGATCGTCTTTCAAAATGGGCAGAGGAAAACTTTTCCAAGCCACCGGTACTGATGAGTTGGGTAAATCCGGTCTTGAGGGCATCTGTAGCGCAGTCAGTGCTTCGTGCTCATGGTTATTTTCATGGTCATGTGGATTATGAGATAGTACCACAGTCGAATCCTAAGAAAGCTAAGATCGGTTACACGGTTAGTATGGGACCGCTGCTTACTGTAGATACCATGCAGTATGTGAATTTCCCACCTCTTACAGACAGTCTTCTTTCCACAACTGCCGATGAGGCATATCTCCGCACTGGCAGTCCTTTTACCGTAGCTTCTCTCGATGCAGAACGTACACGAGTGACAAACCTTCTTCGTAACAATGGTTATTACTATTATCAATCAACATACGCCTCGTATCTAGCTGATACACTAGTTATTCCTGGTAAGGCTCAACTACGTCTGCAGATGGCTGATGATGTGCCTGTGGCTGCCCGGCATCCGTGGTATATTGGAAATATCACTATCGACTTGCGGAAAACCTTTATGCAACAGATGACAGATTCGCTGGGACGTAACTATTTCAAGGTGAGATTCCCTGGTCGTCGTCCCCCTGTGCGTCTTGGTGTGATCATGAAAGATATGACGCTACGCCATGGGGACTGTTATCGTTACGATGCTTATTTAGAGACTGCCAATAAACTGAATGCTACGGGCATGTTCTCAATGACTGATTTCTCATTTACTCCGCGTGATACTACGGCAGATTGTGATACACTTGACCTCTTGCTCAGTTGCACGTTCGAGAAACCCTATGATTTCTACGTGGAAACGAATGTGAAGAACAAAACAACAGGTAGGGTAGGTCCTGAAGTGGTGTTGGGCCTTACCAAACGTAATGCTTTCCGTGGTGGAGAACTGCTGGATATCAATCTGCACGGTTCGTATGAATGGCAACGTTCAGGAGGCATCAACGGCAGTAAGCGCATTAATAGTTATGAGTATGGGGCTGATGCCTCTATTGAGTTTCCCCGTTTGTTGATACCCTGGAAGGAGTTTTTTGGACGTAGAACCAGAAGCAACAATCCTAATCGCAATCGAAGATCCCGTGTGCGTTATTTCACTACTCCGACAACCATCTTGAAGATCTCCCGCAATGCTTTGTTCCGTCCTTCTTTCTTTAAGATGATCAGTGCATCAGGGGAGTGGACATATACCTGGCAGAAGACGGCAACAAGTAGGCATGAACTGAGTCCGATCACCTTTACATATCAGTATCTGAGTAACAAAACTGATAGTTTTGTCCATATCCTTGAAGCAAATCCTTATCTGAAAACCACTATGCAGGATGTCTTCATTCCCAAGATGAGATATGTTTATTCGTATAAGAGTCCGTCATCATACAAGAATCCAATCAAATGGGATATTCTCTTGTCTGAATCAGCCAACCTCCTGTCTGTCGGTTATGTGTTGGCAGGTAATAAATGGGGGACCGACGGAAAGAGACTCTTTAACAACAGCTATGCCCAGTTTGTGAAGGTTGAGAGTGATATTACCAAGAGTTGGAAACTAAGCGCATTCTCAGAATTTGTCGGACATGCCAGTGCCGGTATCATTTATAGTTACGGCAACAGTCAGTCGGCTCCTTATTCCGAGCAGTTCTATGTAGGTGGAGCTAACAGTATCCGTGCTTTTACAGTAAGAAGTATCGGTCCGGGAAAATATGTTTCCCCGCAAAATTTATGGTCATTCATGGATCAGACCGGTGATATCAAGATAGAGATGAATATAGAATACCGAACACGTCTTTTCGGTTCTGTTTACGGCGCAGCCTTTATCGATGCGGGTAATGTGTGGGCGTTGCGCTCTGACGAACAGAGAAGTAATACTGTTTTCAAGGCAAAGAATATGATAAAGGAGATGGCTGTAGGCACTGGTGTCGGACTTCGTTATGATCTTGATTTCTTAGTTCTTCGTCTTGACTGGGGTATTGGATTACATGTTCCTTACGAAACAGGTAAGAAAGGATTCTATAATATCAGTAGCTTCAAGGATGGACAGGCTCTTCATCTGGCAGTGGGATATCCTTTCTGATTTACCGGAGTATTATCTTCATGTTGTTGGTAGTATTTATAGAAGATCTCCATAATGCCATCCTGATAGGTTTAAGAAGTCGTATAAGCGGCTGCATTGATACATTCCGACAATAGTCAGCAATGTTTCCTACTTAAGTCATCAGATCTGCTGACAGAAGACGACAGATCTGCTGACTTAAGCGGGAAAGAGTTTGGAATAAGCATTGAGGATGTTTGTAATAGGTTATGAACGTGGACAGAATATGCTTTTCAAGTGCATACCACTTAGGTTGTATGTGATAGTAATACTTAACTCCATGTTCTTCACGTTTACACAATCATTATTCTTTTAAAATAATTGTTGAATTGCGAACTTTTTATTATTTTTGCAGTCTATTTAATTAATTAATAAAAACTTATTGTATGAAACCAACATTATTACTTTTAGCTGCCGGCATGGGTAGTCGTTAT
>JAFZPF010000257.1 GCA_017550455.1 Prevotella sp. | reverse complement strand
TTCCACCTCTTCCCATTCCGAACAGAGAAGTTAAGCCCGACATCGCCGATGGTACTGCAATGCAATGTGGGAGAGTAGGTAGCCGCCTTTTTCAAGTGGGAGGTTCTTGTTCTGAGGAGCAGGAACCTCTCTTTTTTAGTTTATAGTTCATAGTTCATAGTTTAGAGTTCATAGTTCGTAGTTCATAGTTATTTTTGCCTGATAAAGATAATTTTTGATGGTATTTTTTGCCATTTCCTATTAACTGGGAATTTCAATACACTACCACCTGTGTGTTTAAAAAGAAGATTACCATCTTCATCTTTTGTGAGAGTAGCACGGAAGTCTTCACTTCCATAATTGTTGATTATTTCCAATTGTACCTTATCTTCTATTATCTCAGAAGATACGATGGCCCATATATGATTACATTGGTCAGAACCGATATATCCGTCTAGTTCACCGAATATGTCTTGATCTGCAACTACAACATTCTTATTGACAAGATCTATCTTGAGAAAAATCTTGTGTTCAGCGTTGTAAAACTTTCCTATATATGTAGAATCTACTTGTGCAAAAATAGTATTATTACACAAAAACAATAGAAAAATACTCCAAAATAACTTTCTCATATTTCTATAAAATGTTACTATTGATACAGTATATTGAATAATCTATACAAAGATAATAATTTTAATCAAGAAAAAAAACAAATTGCATAAAAAGTAATTATTTCTGTTTGATTTCCGCGTTTTTTTTGGTATCTTTGCAGCCATTATAAAAAGATGAAATGACAAATGCTTTAAATATTCCCGATTTTATTTTTGAATCAAGTTGGGAAGTATGTAATAAGGTAGGAGGAATATATACTGTATTATCAACGCGCGCAAAGGTTCTTCACACACTGATGCAGGATAGGATAATCTTCATTGGCCCAGATTGCTGGGGGGAGAAATCCAATCCTTATTTTATTGAGGATAATACATTGTATTCTGATTTCCATATTGTTGCTAAAGAACATGGGTTAGATTTAAAGATTGGACGTTGGGATATCCCGGGCAATCCGATTTCTTTCTTGGTAGATTTTCAATCATTATATGAGAAGAAAGATGAGATCTATGGTTGGATGTGGGAAAATTTCCAGGTTGACTCTCTTCATGCTTATGGTGATTATGATGAAGCCTCTATGTTTTCTTATGCAGCAGCATTAATCGTTGAGCTGTTTTATAAGAATTACCTTAATGAGAAGCAGAAAGTCATCTATCACGGTAATGAGTGGATGATGGGTCTTGGGCTCCTTTATATTCATAAAGTCTTACCGCAGATAGGTACTGTGTTTACTACACATGCAACCAGTATCGGCAGGAGTATAGCAGGTAATAACAAACCCTTGTATGATTATCTTTTTGCTTATAACGGTGACCAGATGTCTTGGGAACTGAATATGCAAAGTAAACATTCTGTCGAGAAACAAACAGCGCATCATGTGGATTGTTTTACGACAGTCAGTGATATCACGGCAAATGAATGTTTAGAGTTATTAGACAAACCTGTTGATTTCGTTTTACCGAATGGTTTTGATGACAGTATTGTTCCTAAAGGTGCGGTCTTTGATAAGAAAAGAACGACTGCAAGAAATACTTTGTTGAAAGTCGCTAATGCATTGTTAGGCACACATTTAGACGATAATACTTTAATAGTTTCTACAAGTGGCCGTTATGAGTTCCGTAATAAGGGCGTGGATGTTTTTATAGAAGCGATGAACCGCTTATTGCGTGATCGTAATCTTAAGAAAACGGTACTTGCTTTTATTGAGGTTCCGGGTTGGGTCGGAGAAGCTCGTCAGGATCTGTTGCAACGCTTGCAGTCGGGTGAGACTTTCAATACTCCTTTGGATGTTCCGGAGATTACGCATTGGCTTCATAATATGACGCATGATAATGTGTTGGGTATGCTCAAATTCTTGGATATGCACAACAGAGAAGACGACCAGGTAAAATTGATATTCCTACCTTGTTATCTTACAGGTGATGATGGAATACTCAACCTTACCTACTATGATCTTGTGTTGGGTAATGATTTGTGCATCTATCCTTCTTATTATGAGCCATGGGGATATACGCCCTTGGAAGCTATTGCATTTAAAGTGCCATGTGTTACAACAGACTTAGCCGGTTTCGGATTATGGGTTAATAAAGAAATAGGTGCCCCTGGTAAGATTACCGATGGTGTAGAAGTGATCCACCGTACTGACTATAATTATTCGGAAGTGGCCGATCGGATAAAAGATGTAGTATCTTATTTCTCCGGTTTAAATGATTCCGAGGTATTAACATGCAGAAATAATGCTGAAAAACTTTCTAAGAAAGCATTATGGAAACATTTTATCAAATACTATCTTGAAGCATATCAATTTGCTTTGGATAAAGCAGAAGTTCGAAATACTAAATAAATTAATTTATGAAGATTAAATCAGATTATTCGAGTGCTCCCCAGTGGAAAGAGTTAGCTGTAAAATCCAAATTACCTGAGGAATTGAAGTGTTTGGATGAATTGGCACACAATATGTGGTGGGCATGGAATTATGAAGCACGTGAACTGTGGAGAAGTCTTGACGAAGGTCTCTATGAGGAAGTCAACCACAATCCGGTCATGTTGCTCGAGCGTTTAGGTTATAAACGTAAGGAAGAGATTGTTCAGGATAAGGAGATTATGAAGAACGTAAAGAGTGTTTATCAGCAATTCCGTAAGTATATGGATGTCAAGCCTGATAATAACCGTCCTTCTGTTGCTTATTTCTGTATGGAGTTTGGTCTGAACCAGGTTCTCAAGATTTATTCAGGTGGTTTAGGAATGTTAGCTGGTGATTACCTGAAAGAAGCTTCTGACAGTAATGTGGACATGTGCGCTATCGGTTTCTTATATCGTTTTGGCTATTTTACTCAAAGTCTTGCAATTGATGGACAACAAATAGCTAACTATGAAGCGCAGAACTTTAACTCTCTTCCTGTAGAGCGTCAGCTGAATGAAGACGGAACTCCGATGATTGTCGATGTTCCTTATATGAATTATCATGTTCATGCTTATGTATGGCGTGTTAATGTTGGTCGTATCTCATTATATCTGTTGGATACTGATAATGAGATGAACTCAGAATTTGACAAACCTATCACCCATACGCTTTATGGCGGTGACTGGGAAAACCGACTGAAGCAAGAGATTCTTCTTGGTATTGGCGGAATGCTTACACTGAAGAAATTAGGCATTAAGAAAGATATTTATCATTGTAATGAAGGTCATGCTGCATTATGTAATCTTCAGCGTCTTGTGGATTATGTGAAGGAAGATCATCTGACATTCAATCAAGCCATGGAGCTGGTACGTGCTTCCGGTCTTTATACTTGTCACACACCGGTACCTGCAGGTCATGACTCTTTTGATGAAGGACTTCTTGGAAAATATCTGGGTGGTTATCCGGAGATGTTGGGTATTTCTTGGAATGAACTTATCGATATGGGTAGACCTACACCTGATGGAAATACAGAGAAGTTCTCCATGAGTACCTTCGCTATCAATACCTGTCAGGAGGTGAATGGTGTTAGTAAGTTACACGGATGGGTATCTCAGAAGATGTTCGCTCCTTTATGGAAAGGTTATTTCCCAGAAGAGAACTTTGTGGGTTATGTCACCAATGGTGTCCACTTCCCGTCATGGTGTGCTACCGAGTGGCGTCATCTCTATGAGAAATACTTTGATAAGAATCACATGAGTGATCAGAGTAATGAAGAGATCTGGCATGCTATCTATAATGTTCCTGATGAAGAGATCTGGGAAACACGTATGGCATTGAAGAACAAATTAACTGATTATATCCGTTCTAAATTCCGTGAGAACTGGTTAAAGAACCAAGGTGATCCTTCACGTGTACTCTCTTTGCTTAATAAGATCAATCCCAATGCGTTAATGATCGGTTTCTGTCGTCGTTTCGCTACTTATAAACGTGCACACTTGCTGTTTACCGACCTTGACAGATTATCTAAGATCGTTAATGATCCTGATCATCCTGTACAGTTCCTGTTCTCTGGTAAGGCTCACCCCGCTGATGGCGGTGGTCAAGGTCTTATCAAGCGAATCTATGAAATTAGTCAGCGTCCTGAGTTCCTGGGTAAGATTATTTTCTTGGAAGATTACGATTTCCGTTTGGCTCGTCGTCTGGTTTCAGGTGTTGATATCTGGATGAATACTCCGACTCGTCCGCTGGAGGCTTCAGGTACCTCTGGTGAGAAAGCAGAGATGAATGGTGTCGTAAACCTCTCTGTGCTTGATGGATGGTGGTTGGAAGGTTATCGTGAGGGAGCCGGTTGGGCACTGACCGAGAAGAGAACCTACCAGAATCAGTCTTATCAAGATCAGTTGGATGCTGCCACTATCTATGGTCTTTTGGAGAATGAGATTATCCCACTGTATTATAAGAAGAATGAGAAAGGCTATAGTGAAGGATGGATTCGGGTTATCAAGAACTCTATCGCGACTATTGCTCCTCATTATACAATGAAACGTCAGTTGGATGACTACTACGATAAGTATTATAACAAGGAGGCAGCACGCTTCAAGCAGTTGGCAGCTGATAATTTCCGTGTTGCCAAGGATATAGCACAGTGGAAAGAAACTGTAGCTGAACGTTGGGACTCTATCCGTGTGGTATCTATGGAGAACAATATGCCTGCTGAAGGAGTTGTTACGGGTGAAGAGTATAACATCAAGGTTGTGATCGACGAACAAGGACTTGACGATGCTATTGGCTTGGAGTTCGTTGTCATCAAGACTGATGAGCACGGTGAAGACAGAGTTGCAGGTGTTGAGCCATTCAATGTTGTTGCAAAGGCTGGCAATCTTTATACATTCGAGAGTAACTTCTCTAGTTCTCATGCTGGTGGTTATCGTGCAGCTATCCGTATGTATCCTAAGAACAAGTTGTTGCCTCACCGTCAGGACTTTGCTTATGTTAAGTGGATAGAATTTTAATAGGAATACTATTGAATAATAAAAATGGAGTTCGTTTTGCGAACTCCATTTTTTATGTCTAAACGTATATAGAATAAACTATATCAGATATTGGTCACTAATACTCTTGTTCTCAAGTACCAGACGAATAGTCTGAGCAAAGAGATCGGCAACAGAGAGTTGCTTTACCTTTGTACATTTATTATTGTAGGGGATAGAGTCGGTAAAGACGATTTCCTCCAAAGCACTATTCTGTACTCTTTCATTGGCTGGACCGCTCATCACACAGTGAGTGGCACATGCTCTGACACTCTTAGCACCTTCCTGTTTCATAATATCAGCTGCCATGGTTATGGTGCCAGCGGTATCGACCATATCATCGACGATAACAACATTCTTATCCTTCACATCTCCAATAATCTGCATACTCGACACAACATTGGCACGTGCACGCGTCTTATTACACATCACCAGTGGCACACCTAAGTATTTGGAGTATGTATTAGCTCGTTTACTGCCACCTATATCCGGGGATGCGATAACCAAATCTTCCATGTTCAGACTCTGGAGGTAGGGGAGAATAACACTTGATGCATAAAGATGGTCAACAGGAACATTGAAAAAGCCCTGAATCTGATCAGCATGTAAATCCATGGTTATCAGACGGTCGATACCAGCAGCACTCAACATATCTGCAACCAGTTTTGCACCGAGGCTGACACGTGGACGGTCTTTTCTGTCTTGTCGTGCCCATCCGAAATAAGGTACAACAGCATTGATACTCTTAGCGGATGCTCGTTTTGCGGCATCGATCATCAGTAAGAGTTCCATCAGATTGTCAGATGAAGGGAAGGTGCTTTGTACAAGAAAGACATCGCGCCCGCGGATTGATTGCTCGTAAGATACAGCAAACTCACCGTCAGAAAACTTCATCATTAACAACTTGCCTAAAGGACATCCCAAACTTTGGCAGATCTTTTCTGCCAGATATTTGGTTGCTGTCCCTGAGAATACCATAAAAGAATTTGGATCAATCATTGGATATTGTTTTTAATATATTGTTGATAATCAGTTGTTATATCATTTTCCTTAGTCGTTCGAAATGGTGGAGCAACTCTTTATAGTCTTGTTGCTGGTGAATGTCAAACCTGTTCCAAAGATCCCCACAGATAACAACACCACCAAATCCTAAGTCCTTGACATACTTAATGGTATCGAGATTCATTCCTCCGAGGGCATACACATGTTTGTCAATTAATCCATCGGCGGCGGCATCTTCCAACTGCTGCTGGGTAAAGGTGGCTTCAGCCTGTGGATCACTCTGACTTTGGAAGATGTTTCTTAAAAAGACATATTCTGCTTTCTTCTTAGCCATCTTCAGTTTTGACAGATCCATGCAGGAACGACTGAATTTCCCCTTGTAGCCATCTGGCAGGGGCATGTCTGGATCATTCAGATGTATACCGTACAGACCATATTCGTTTTTTAGGTAGTAATGGTCGTGCACAGTTATTTTGCGATAATAATCGTCGGGTAAAAGGGTGAGCAATCGCTCGGAATAGATGGGAGCTGATTGCGGCTTATATAGGTGCAAGTTGTCCAATCCCTCATTAAAGAGGGTGGCAATGATCTTATCCTCTTCCACAAAGAAGGAAGGCTTTGTCATTAAAACGAGTTTCATCGTTACTTACTTAATTATACTGCAAAAGTATTAAAAATATTGGAAACATCCAATACAACGACTATAAAATTCTTAATCTTTTCATTTTTCTTTTGTATTTCACTCGTTTATTGAATAAAAACTTCACACTCGAGATAATAAATAAATTTATTCCCTTCTCGCTTACTCAGTTTTTTCGTATCTCTGACTTCGTCGAAGATACTCTCGTTCGGAAATAAAAAGAAAAACAAGCTTTTCTTTTGTATTTCACTCGCTTAATCGTATCTTTGCAGCATGAAGATAGATCCGATCACCTTAGAGGGCGTTTATCGTCCTATGTATATCATGGAGGAATCACGTTTACGCGAAAACCTTCGTATCATTACCGATATAGCACATCGGGCAGACATAGAAATCATCCTTGCCTTCAAAGCGTTTGCTCTGTGGAAGACCTTTCCGGTGTTCCGTGAGTACATACGGGCAACAACAGCCAGCTCCCTCTTCGAGGCTCGATTGGCAAAAGAGGAGTTCGGTTCATTGGCACATACATATTCACCGGCATATACGGATGAGGAAATTGATGAGATAGCTCAATACTCCAGTCACATC
>JAFZPF010000256.1 GCA_017550455.1 Prevotella sp. | reverse complement strand
TTGATAGCCACCGTCTATGCAATCCTGAGCAAACAAAGTAAGTGGCTGATTATCGTATTCGCCATCATCACCATAGGTATCTGGTGGACAGCCGTTTACAGTACCCACCATTACATCATCGATGTGCTCTTGGGCATTGCTTTGGCCATCGTTGGCATCCTACTGTTCGAACAAGTCTTGATGCGGATACCTGCCTTTGCAAGGTTCATCCGTTCATACGAGCAGTACATCTGACACATAGTTGTTCGTGTCTTGCCAGCATATATAAATATAAAGGTAAGAGGATCAGGATCTCAAAGACGAAATAGATCCACGGCTGGTCGGCCAGGCAGGTGATATACAAGCAGATGGCCCGCACGTTGAACGTCAGGATGTTCGTATATTTCATCAACGGACGGCTGCCCGCCAAGAACAACTCCCGAACTACCTTTGCGTCATGATCATCAGCATATCGGAGATAAGCCTCGAAGAAATGCTGGAACATCGGCGTACGCCTTTCCTGACTACGGCAATACCGCCCATAGAAAAGATAAAAGAAACGGGCAAACCACTCTTTACGAGGTAGTTGACGGTAAGTAGCAAAGAGATGTTGCGAACGATTCAGTTCGTCATTCCCTTTCTGAAAGAGGAAAAACAGGTGTATCTGCCGGTAGTAATCGCCTAACGACGCCTGGCGGGTATGACAGAGAATACCAGCAACAAAAGCCAGGGCCCAGATGGAATATCCCCAAGACATATCTGTAAAAGGTATCTGCTGGGGCATCATCCTCAGACAGAGGGAGGCATAGATACAGAAGAACCACACATCACCAGCAAAACCGTCCAAGGCTCTCCCCAGCAAGGTTTTCTTACCCGTGATACGTGCTAACTGTCCATCAGCACTGTCGCAGAAATTTGCCGTCATCAGGAAGAGGACACCCAACAGGTTATGAAGGATATCATGATGGTAAAACATGATGGCAGCCAGTATGCCGAGGACGATGGAGATGAGCGTAATCGTATTGGGGTGGATGTTAAGTCTTTGGCCGATGAGGGTGATACAGAAACCTACAGGACGGTTAAAGTAAATATCTAACCATTCCTCAGTATCCGTTGATTTCAACGACTCCCGAAACAGTTCTTTGTATGATCTCTCCCCACCCATATCACTCAGTCTGACAAACTAACGAAGCAATGGCCTCAGCCGCCTCATTACGGCAGGAGGCAAAACTGGGCCAGTCGTTGAAGTCGATAATCACATAACTGCCGTCATCACGGACAATACAGTCACCGCCATACACTTGCATGCCGATAGCCGACGCCACGATATCGGCATCTCGCTGTAAAGCTGACATATCAAAGGGGATATGAGGCCCGGGCTCAGGAAAGAGAGAGAAGAAGAAACCGGTTCCTCTGACGCGGTAGAATTTCACATGAGCACCCTGCACATGGGCAGTTACCAACACCTCACTACCTTGACGCCGCATCCGTGACACGTAATCCATGCAGGTAGCCTCATCCTCGGCGAACACCACATCATCCATCTTATGCATACCCATGTCCGACCGTTTGATCCAATAACCACAGTTGCCTTCCCTCGGGGCTACGGGGATATTCCTTTCACGCATCAAGGTGTCAAGGGCTATACGTGAAGAATGGAGGATGCTCTCTGCCGTGTTGATAACTAAGGTGTTATAAGGCTGCCGTTGCAGGAAGTCGAGGGTCTTAGGCAGACGGCCCATCGAGAGGAAGACATCCGCCTGATCATCCTCAGAGAGAAGGCTCTCAGGCACATAACGCACTTCTTCACCGTTGGCCCGCAGGCGTTCGCCGACAGCATATAAGATAGCCCAGTCTTTCTCCACACTACCGGGGGAAAAACATGCGGCCCGTTGTATCATGACTATTTTCTTCATTGTTCTTCTTCTAAAAAAGCGATGGCTGCCAGCAAGTCGGAAGGATGATCCACATCAATGATTTTCCTAAAAGGCCAGGCTTTGATCCGTTGGCCATTGCGCAAGAGGGCCCGCTGGAAGTTGCGTAACCGCTGTTCCCCCTGCCTGACGCACTGATGTAACACCTCCAGGCATGCAGGACGCATCGCATAGATTCCTCCGGAAACAAACGGAATATCGGTATCTCGATGATCGTAGAAGCCGGTGATTTTCCCTGAGGCATCCACCCCCACATACAAAGGTTTCTCATCATCCACAAAATCCGTCACCACAAAGCATCCATCGTAATCCTCTAACGTCTTTTCCAACGGGGAGACAAACGCCGAAAACTCACGTTCCCGGAAGATCGTATCCACAGTGGTGAGCAGAAAGGGTTCGGCGGAAAGATAAGAACTAATCACTTCCAGACTGTGCATACTACTGGGCGTAGTGGCTGTGACCACACGCAAGGGTATCCGTGTACCGGCTAGCCCTTCCTGCTGAATGGCTTCTAAATAAGCAATCACATCGTAATGACCCTCCCGACATACCACGATTATTTCAGTGGGATGATACTCCGAGAAGATTCGTAACAGCCTACCTATCATAGGTTCTCCCCGCAAGAGCATCATCGGTTTGGAGGTTTTTTCCACTCCTTCGGTGATACGCCGACCTTCTCCTGCTGCTATAATGGCAAACTTCATTTCTCCGACACTTTATTATATTTGATGAGCAAAGGTACACATTTCATTCACCCATACCATATCTTTAACTCCTTTTAACTACTTTGACTCTCAAATACTGACTGAAAAAGCGTACCTTTGCATAGATATTATTGACACACCATGAATATTGATCCAATAATTCTGAAGATCAACCGGATAGAAACAGCCCAGTCGGGGGTTCATCTATGTGGAACGCATCTGTCATGTCACAGCAACAGGCTGTCTTCAAGTGTTTTTCTTGAAGAAAATACGTATTCCCTTAATTATATATATATTTAAAATGGATAACGAATTCGAAAAGAACATCATCCAGGACAATGAATCATTTGAGATGATTGCCAAGACCTTCATGGGATTGGAGAACGTATTAGCAGAAGAACTTACCAACCTCGGGGCCGATGATATCCAAATCGGCCGAAGAATGGTTTCATTCAGAGGCAACAAAGAAATGATGTATCGAGCTAATCTGCAGTTACATACCGCCATCCGTATCTTAAAACCCATCCGTCATTTCAAGGCGAAAAGCGCCGATGACGTGTATGATGAGGTGAAAGCCGTGAGATGGTCTGACTATCTTGACAGTAAGAAGACCTTTGCCGTGGACTCTGTGGTATTCTCAGAAGAATTCCGCCATTCGAAGTTTGTGGCTTACAAGGTAAAGGATGCCATCGTGGACCAGTTCAGGGAGGAGACCGGTATCCGTCCGAATGTCAGTATCGCCAACCCGGATATCCGTCTGCATATCCACATTGCGGAGGATGACGCTACCCTCTGTCTGGATTCCAGCGGCGAGAGTCTCCACCGTCGTGGATACCGTCAGGAATCGGTAGAAGCCCCCTTGAACGAGGTGTTGGCCGCCGGTATGATCCTGATGAGCGGATGGAGGGGAGAAACCGACTTCATCGACCCGATGTGCGGAAGCGGCACACTTCTCATAGAGGCTGCCCTCATCGCCCATAATATGTCACCAGGCATCTTCCGTCAACAGTTTGCTTTCGAGAGATGGACGGATTTTGATCAGGATCTACTCGACCGTATCTACAATGACGACTCGCAAGAGAAAGAGTTTACTCATCATATCTATGGTTATGATGTAGACATGGCTGCTGTCATGAAGGCCCGTACGAACGTGAAGGCGGCTGGTTTCAGCAAGTGTATCACCATCGAACAGAAGGACTTCAAGGATTTCGAACAGCCTGAGGAGAAGGCCATCATGATCACCAACCCACCCTACGGTGAACGTATCTCTACGAACAACCTGTTTGCCACATATAAGATGATCGGTGAGCGCCTCAAGCATGCCTTCCAGGGGAATGATGCCTGGATACTTAGTTATCGTGAGGAGTGTTTCGACCAAATCGGCTTACGTCCTACCCTGAAAGTACCTCTGTACAACGGTTCTTTGGAATGTGAGTTCCGCAAATACGTAATGTTCGACGGAAAGATGAAGGAGTTCCGTCAGGAGGGTAATATTCTGAAGACGGAGGAAGAGAAAAAAGCCATGGCTGAGAAACACCGTTTCAAGAAAAACAGGGAGTTTAAGAAACGGATGGACGAGAATGAGGCCAACGAGAAGGGAGATATCCGTTCGTTTATCTTCCATAAACACAACCCTGCCTATGAGGAAGATTTCATGCGTAGGTTCAGGAAGAAAGAAGACAGTGACCGTCGTGCCTACCGGGATGAAGATACAGATCGTGGTCCTAGAGATAACAATGCCCGTCGTGGCGGAAAAGGCCGTGACAGCTTTAAGAAAGGAAACCGTTTTCAAGGGAAAGACGATTACCGTAAACCCGGGAAGGCTTCTTTCGATCAGGTAGAGAGAGGTGGTCAGAAACCAAGAAGGAAAACCTATAACAAGAAATAACGATGAGAACAAAAGTATTACTATTGGTATTTTTGACAACGATGACAGCAACAGCTCAGAAGTTGTTCACCCTTGAAGAACTGAACTATGGCGGGAAGAACTACCGTCAGATGACGCCGGCAAATCGTAATGTGACTTGGTGGGAGAACACATTGGTAAGGGTGGACAAGGAAGTCACCTATGTCGTGGACAAGAAAACTGGTCTGGAAGAGGTAATGCCTGAGAAGGATAGAGAAGCTTTCAATGCATGGAGGAAACGTCTGGTAAACAAGGCTGAGGTGAAGAATCACAATATCTTCGTGACTACTGCTGATGGTATTGAGAAACAGATCACCACCGACGGTTGTCGGGAACTGGTCTATGGCGAGGCTGTCCACCGTAATGAGTTCGGCATCATGGACGGACTTTTCTGGAGTCCAGACCGTCAGCGGTTGGCTTTCTATCGCATGGACCAGTCGATGGTGGCTGATTATCCACAGGTGAACATCGACAAAAGGATAGCAGCCTACGAACCCGACAAATACCCCATGGCCGGGGAGACATCCCACAAGGTCACCGTGGGTGTCTATGATGTGGAGACAGGGAATATCATTTATCTGAAGGCCGGTGATCCCACAGATCGTTATTTCACGAATATTACCTGGAATCCAGAAGGAACAGTCATCTATATGTTTGAACTTAACCGTGACCAGAACGACTGTCGGTTGGTGAGCTATGATGCACAGACAGGTGATAAGATCGCAGAACTCTATCGTGAGACATCCGATAAATACGTTGAGCCTCAAAAACCCATCGTCTTCTTGCCCTGGGATAAGACTCAGTTTATTATGCAGAGTCAGAGAGACGGTTATAACCATCTCTACCTGTTCTCAACAGACGGCAAGATGATCCGTCAGTTAACCAGTGGGAAATGGTTGGTAATGAGCGTTTTAGGATTCAACAAAAAACAGAGGACTCTCATCATCAGCAGTAACGAGATAAGTCCGATACAGCAGAATCTCTTTTCTGTAAATATCAAGACCGGCAAGCGTAAAGCTTTGGACAATGGCCGTGGTTATCACAGTGGTGTGCTGAGTGAAAACGGAGAATGGCTCATAGACAAATATCAAGAGCCGGACGTGCCTCGTGACATCACGATCGTGAATACTATCAATGGTAAGATCACCTCTTATTTCTCGGCTCCCGACCCCTGGAAGGATTATCAGGTTCCTACCTTTGAATGTGGAAGTATCAAGGCCGCCGACGGGGTTACGGACCTGTATTACAGGATGGTAAAACCACATGATTTCGACCCAGCCAAGAAATATCCTACTGTGGTGTATGTTTATGGCGGCCCACATGCCCATAATGTGGATGCCCGCTGGCATTACAGCAGTCGTTCATGGGAGACCTACATGGCCCAGAAAGGATATGTGTTGTTTATCCTCGACAACAGAGGTAGTGAGAACCGTGGAAGGGATTTCGAACAGGCTACCTTCCGTCAACTCGGGCAGATAGAGATGCAAGACCAGATGAAGGGCGTAGACTATCTGAAGAGCCTGCCATTCGTGGACAGCAACCGCATCGGTGTTCACGGCTGGAGCTTCGGCGGTTTTATGACCATCACCCTGATGACGAATCATCCTGAGGTGTTCAAGGTGGGCGTGGCCGGAGGACCGGTGATCGACTGGAAATGGTATGAGGTGATGTACGGCGAACGGTATATGGACACTCCACAGACGAATCCCGAAGGGTATGCGAAAACCAGTCTGCTAGCCAAGGCGAAAGACCTGAAAGGGAAACTACAGATTATCACTGGTTATAACGACAATACCGTTGTGCCCCAGCATTGTCTGTCGTTCCTCAAGGCATGTATTGAGGCTGGCACACAACTTGACTTCTTCGTCTATCCCGGTGAGCCACATAACATGCGTGGACACTCCAGTGTACATCTCCATGAACGTATCACACAGTATTTTGAGGATTACTTGAAATAGTTCAGAGTTTCCATTTTCCCATTTTAAATTTTCCATTTTCCATTCAAATTATATGAGTTTTAACGCCATAATACCCAGAACCAACGATATCGTTGACGTAAAAAAAATCTATGTTCCTACAATAGGAATGAAGAAAGAGATGAATATCCTGCTGCTCGGCAGTGGTGGTCGTGAACATGCTCTGGCATGGAAGATTGCACAGAGTAAGAAATGTGCTAAGTTGTACATTGCTCCCGGTAATGCAGGAACAAGCAACGTAGGTGAAAACGTGCCTATCAGCGTCAATGATTTTGAAAAGTTGAAATCGTTTGCCATAGATCATAACATTGATATGGTAGTGGTAGGTCCTGAAGATCCGCTGGTTCGTGGTATCTACGATGATTTCAAGTCGGATACCCGTACCTGTCATATCCCCGTGATCGGGCCTTCCAAGGCAGGAGCAGTCCTCGAAGGGTCGAAGGATTTTGCCAAAGCTTTTATGCAAAGGCATCAGATACCCACGGCCCGTTATGAGACCTTCGATGGTGAGCATGTAGATGAGGGTATTGCTTTCCTGGAGACCCTCCAGCCACCGTATGTGTTGAAGGCCGACGGACTGTGTGCCGGCAAGGGTGTACTGATTATCGATACGTTGGACGAGGCGAAGAAAGAACTCCGCGAGATGCTCGGCGGTATGTTTGGCAATGCATCCAGCCGGGTGGTCATCGAAGAATTCCTCAGTGGCATCGAATGTTCTGTCTTTGCGCTCACCGACGGTGAGCATTACAAGATCTTGCCCGAAGCAAAGGACTATAAACGTATCGGTGAAGGTGACAAAGGGCTGAATACCGGTGGTATGGGCTCAGTATCTCCCGTTCCTTTTGCGGATGAGACCTGGATGAAGAAAGTAGAAGATCGTATCGTACGTCCTACCGTGGAAGGACTGGCTGCCGAAGGTATCAACTACAAGGGATTTATCTTCTTCGGTCTTATCAATGTAGGTGGTGACCCTATGGTTATCGAATACAACTGTCGTATGGGTGATCCAGAGACGGAGACCGTCATGCTTCGTCTTAAAAGCGACATCGTTGAACTCTTCGAAGGTGTGGCCGCCGGTGATCTTGACCAGAAAACTGTGGTCTTCGACGAGCGTGCAGCTGTCTGTGTGATGCTTGTCAGCGGTGGTTATCCTCAAGCTTATCAAAAAGGGTATGTCATCAGTGGTATCGACGAGGTGAAAGACAGCATCGTCTTCCATGCAGGAACAGCCCGCAAAGACGGGCAAACTGTGACAGCCGGCGGACGTGTTATCGCCGTGAGCAGTTATGGTAAGAACAAGGAAGAGGCCCTGGCACAGTCGTTTGCCGAGGCCCAGAAGATACAATTCACCGATAAGTATTTCCGTTCTGACATCGGACAAGATTTGTAATGACAAGCAAAAGAATACAAAACCGAATAGCTGAGAGCAGGCATACCCTACCCATATCCATTGTGATAGCTATCGTGATATGGTATCTGGCAGGACTGACGACGACACCTCTATATCTGTCGTTCGCCACCGTTATCTTCTCTACGTTTGTCATGATGGAGATCAACAATGGGAATGCACTCATCAGGATTTACAGTCGTATGGTATCATCATCATTCCTGTTGATGCTCTCTGCCTGTATCTTCCTGTTGCCGACACTGAATGTGATGGTCACTACCCTGAGTTATGTGCTGTTCATCCTGCTCTTCTTCCATACCTACCAGGAGAAACAGTCACCAGGGAAGGTTTTCCATGCATTTCTCTTCTTGGGTATCACTAGTATCTTCTTTGTGCAGATCCTATTCTTCGTGCCTTTCTTGTGGATACTGATGACACTCAACCTGATGGCAATGAGTCACCGGAACTTTTGGGCATCTGTCATCGGACTGATCACACCTTATTGGTTTACCATCCCTTATTGGTTGTTAACAGAAGACTTCAATACCATCGTGAATCATTTTACACAGATTATTGAGTTTCATCCACTTGTTCAATACGAAGATTTGTCTGTCAATCAGCTTGTGACCTTTGCCTTTGTCGTGTTGGCGACCCTTATCGGAATCATTCATTTCCTACGGAAGAGTTATATGGACAAGATACGAACACGTATGCTCTATACGATTTTCATCGTGTTGACCATGCTCATTCTGATCTTTATGGTCTTACAGACACAGCATTTTGATATCTTGTTGGCATTACTCATCGTCCATGTCAGTCCGCTCATCGCTCACTACCTGGCTCTCACAAGAACACGCATAACAAACATTTCATTTATCATACTGATAGTGATGTGGATAGCCTTAACGGCCTATAACCTATGGAGTTTCTCACCGATATTCTGAGTCAATACGGCTATTGGGGCATGCTGATAGCAGCCTTTTTAGCGGGAAGTTTCTTTCCTTTTAGCAGCGAGGCCGTAATGATAGGATTGTTAGCTACTGGGTTAGCACCTTGGCCATTGGTCATATATGGTAGTATCGGGAATGTGCTGGGCTCAGTTTTCAACTATTTTGTTGGGCGCCTGGGAAAACTCTCCTGGGTGGAGAAATACCTGCATGTCAGCAAGGAACAGCTCGATAAGGCTGAACGGTTCATGTCAGGCAGAGGAGCATGGATGGGTTTCTTCGCCTTCCTACCCTTCTTGGGAAGTGCTATCAATATCCTGCTGGGCTTCATGCGTGCCAATATGTTCATTTCCTTCCTGAGTATTACTATCGGGAAGTTCTTGCGATATCTGTTATTGATCTACGGCGTGGACCTTCTCTTTTAACCAATTATAGGTTGTACAATAACTGTACGAAGGGAGAAGGATAATATGTCCATGGAATATGGACACCCAGTATAGCCTAATGTCTTTCAACTAAAAAAGCTCAATAAAAAGATAAAAAATAAAAAAATAAGAACTGACAAATAAAGTTTTGTTTATTCAAGACGCTTTATTCAGTAAAATGAACTATCTTTGCAGATTAATAGAAAAAACATAATACAAATTATAGATGAAGAAATATAGATTGGTGGACAATATCTTAGGTTGGGTGGCATTCGCCATAGCCGCCATTGTATATTGTTCTACGATAGAGCCGACAGCCAGTTTTTGGGACTGTCCAGAGTTTATTGCTACAGGTTACAAGTTGGAAGTTGGTCATCCGCCGGGTGCTCCTTTCTTCATGCTTACTGCCAATCTCTTCTCACAGTTTGTCAGTGATCCCTCTCAGGTAGCCCGCATGGTGAACATCATGAGTGCTTTGCTGTCAGCCACTTGTATCTTGTTCCTGTTCTGGTCGATCACTCACCTCACCCGTAAGCTGTTGATAGACAAATGGGATGAGTTGACCACATCCAAGATGATCGCCATCGAGGCATCAGGACTGGTGGGCGCCCTGATATACACTTTCAGTGATACATTCTGGTTCAGTGCTGTTGAGGGAGAGGTATATGCTTACTCTTCCGCTTTCACAGCCATCGTTTTCTGGCTGATACTGAAATGGGAAGACCATGCCGACGAACCTCATTCCGACCGTTGGCTGTTGCTGATTACCTATATGACTGGTCTGAGTATCGGTGTGCACTTGTTGAACCTGCTTTGTCTGCCGGCCATCGTGTTAGTATATTATTTCAAACGATTCCCCAATGCCGACTTGAGAGGCTCTCTGATTGCCCTGTTAATCTCATTCTTCTTAGTGGCAGTGATCCTCTATGGTGTTGTTCCGGGTATCGTTACCGTGGGTGGGTGGTTTGAACTCTTCTTCGTCAACACCCTGCATATGAAGTTCAATACGGGATTGATCATCTATATCTTCCTGTTGGTTGCCGCTGTCTTATGGGCTATATACGAAAGTTATCACGACCGTAGTGTCCTCCGGCAAAATATCTCTTTCCTTCTGGCTGTTGCCATGGTGGGTATACCATTCTACAGCTATGGATGGAAAGCTTTCATCATCGGTATCATCGTATTGGCCATTATCTGGTTTGTACTACAATTCAAACGGGGAGGCAAACAACTGGTTACCGCACGTATCAAAAATACGGTTTCCCTCTGTCTGCTGATGTTGATGATCGGTTATTCAACCTATGCCGTGATCGTCATCCGATCTTCTGCCAATCCCCCGATGGACCAGAACTCACCCGAGGATATCTTCACCTTGGGAAGTTATCTCAGTCGTGACCAGTATGGTGACCGTCCGTTGATCTACGGACAGGCCTATTCCTCACAGGTATTGTTCGAGCGTGACGGTGACTACTGTAAACCTCATTCTGTCAAAGGAGCCCCCATTTATCAGCAGAAGGAAAAGGCTTCGGCAGATGAGAAAGACTCTTACTTCGTAGTCCGTAACAAGATCGATTACAAGTATGCACAGAACATGTTGTTCCCACGTATGCACGACAGTGGTCATGCCCAAGCATATGAGAGTTGGATGAGTGGGGCTCCCAGTTGGTTACCATCAGGTTATGATGTACCTTACGACCGATGTGGTGAGATGCTTTCTGTACACATGCCATCACAGTTGCAGAATATCTATTTCTTCCTCTCTTACCAATGTAATTTCATGTATTGGCGTTACTTTATGTGGAACTTTGCCGGTAGGCAGAATGATATCCAAGGTAACGGAGAACTGGAGCATGGTAACTGGTTGACAGGTATTCCGTTTATCGACAACGCCCGTTTAGGTAATCAGGAGAAACTGCCCGATGAGCTGAAGAACAACAAGGGACACAATGTATTCTACTGCCTGCCACTGTTATTAGGCTTGATAGGACTCTTCTGGCAAGCATATAAAGGACAGAAAGGTATTCGCCAATTCTGGGTGGTTTGCTTCCTCTTCCTCATGACCGGTCTGGCTATCGTATTCTATCTGAATCAGACACCGATGCAGCCACGTGAGCGTGACTACGCATATGCCGGTAGTTTCTATGCCTTCGCTATCTGGTGTGGTATGGGTGTTGCCGCCATCATCGATTATCTGAAGAAATATATCAAGGTTGATGCAAAGATACTGGCAACAGCCGTGGGAGTAATCAGTCTGCTTGTTCCTATCCAGATGGCCAGCCAGACATGGGATGATCATGACCGTAGTGGCAGATATACATGCCGGGACTTTGGGCAGAACTATCTGATGTCTATGCAGGATGAGGGTAACCCAATCATTTTCACGAATGGTGATAACGATACCTTCCCACTGTGGTATAATCAGGAGGTTGAAGGTGTGCGTACGGATGCCAGGGTATGTAACCTCAGTTATCTCCAGACCGACTGGTATATCGACCAGATGTGTCGTCCCGCATACGATTCTCCTTCCATGCCTATCACCTGGCCACGTCTCGACTACTGCTCAGGAACAAACGAATATGTGGAGGTGGATCCTTCTTATAAACAGCAGATTATGGAATTCTACCAAGAGAATCCTGAAACTGCCAAAGAACAGTTTGGCGAGGAGCCTTTCGAACTGAAGAACATTTTGAGATACTGGGTACGTTCGAAGAATCCCGACTTACATTTCATTCCTACCGACACTGTTTATGTCACCATCGACAAAGAAGCGGTTAAGAAGAGTGGTATGATGATGGCTGCCGATACAATCCCTGAGAAGATGGTGATCTCATTGAAAGGGAAAAGAAATCTCTATAAGCAGGATCTGATGATGTTGGAACTTATTGCCAACAGCAACTGGACACGTCCAATATACGTGGCTTTGACAGTGGGTTCCGAAAACTATATGAACCTGGGAGACAACTTCGTACAAGAGGGTCTTGTCAATCGTATCACGCCTTTCACCACCAATGCCATAGGAGCAAAGAAGTTTGATACTGAGAAGGTTTACAAAAACCTGATGACACGTTTCAAGTATGGTGGATTGGATAAGAAAGGATTGTATATCGATGAGACCGTGATGCGTATGTGTTATACCCATCGCCGACTGTTCGGCACACTGGCAAGCAATCTGGTAACTGAAGGTAAGAACGAGCAGGCTCTAAAAGCTTTGGAATATGCCGAAAAGGTGATTCCTGAGTATAACGTCCCGATGAATTATATGAGTGGTGCTTTGGAGTTCGCTAAGGTTTATGGCACACTGGGTAAGAAAGACAAAGCAAAGCATGTGATTGACCAGCTCTTCAACAATGCAAGTCAGTATATGAACTGGTACACCTCTCTTGACGACCATCAGATGAGAGGTTATCAGCAAGAGTGTATGCTGCATCTGTATATCATGCAGAATTGTATTGAACTGGCTGATCTCGTGGATGAGAAATATGTAGACACCTTATATAAGAAGTATGTTCCTATACAGCAACTTTACATACAAAAAGGTGGACACATGCCTTATTCGGATGTAGAAGGAGATGATTGAACAGCCGGCACGCTGGATGCGTAAACTCTATCCTCATGCTACATGGAGAATGGATCCTGAGGAGCATGCGGTTTATCTGACCTTCGATGATGGTCCGATACCGGAGGCTACGCCATTCATTCTCAAAACACTTGCCGACTTCAATATCAAGGCGACCTTCTTCATGGTGGGTGACAACGTAAAGAAATTCCCAGGACTCTTTCAACAGATTGTCGACGGAGGGCATCAGGTGGGTAACCATACCATGAATCATCTGGGGTCGTTCAAGCATTGGACAACCACCTATATCATCAATGTCTTTCAGGCAAATGAACTGATCCACTCCCATCTCTTCCGTCCACCTCATGGATGGATGAGACACAGTGTTTACTACTGGATAAAGAAGTATTACCGTGTGGTGATGTGGGATGTGGTGACACGTGACTATTCTAACCGTTTGACGGCTGAGGATGTGGTGAACAACGTAAAACGTCTGACTCGCAACGGATCGATAATCACCTTCCATGACTCCCTCAAGAGTATCGATAAACTCTATACGGCATTACCGGAGTCGATACAATGGTTGAAAGACCAAGGATATGAGTTTAAGGTCATACCCTGATTACATGGGAACCATGCAGATATTGACACAATCTATCAAAGCCGAGGCTCATCGTCTCGGCTTTGATGCTTGCGGAGTAACAGAGGCAAAACCCGTAAATCAGTTGGAGGCAACACGCTTTAAGGCGTGGATACACGATGGGCATCATGCCACGATGCAGTACATGGAGAATCATCTCGAAAAACGCCTGAATCCGCAATTACTGATGGAGGGGGTGAAGAGCATCGTCTGCGTAGCTTTGAACTATAAACCTTCTCATCAATTAAACAACGATACGTATCAGTTGGCTGCCTATGCCTTAGGACAGGATTATCATGACATCATCAAAGAGAAACTGCATCAATTAGCTGCATTCATCAAAGATCAATGGCATGATGAAGAACCCTTCGCTTACCGTGCTTTCTCTGACAGTGCACCTGTCTTGGAACGTTATTGGGCTACACAGGCAGGATTAGGATGGATTGGCAAGCATCATCAACTGATCATCCCTCATGCCGGTAGTATGTTCTTCCTGGGAGAATTATTCTTAAATATCCCGCTGGCTTACGACAGTCCGATCAAATCCCACTGCGGGAACTGTCGACAATGTGTTGATGCGTGTCCTACAGGGGCACTTTCATTAGAAGGAGACATGAAAGCTGAGCGTTGCTTGTCATATCTTACAATAGAGAATCGTGGGGAGATACCTCAAGAGATGGTTGAGATGATGGGGAATACGATCTATGGTTGTGACCGTTGTCAGCAAGCATGTCCGTGGAATGCCATGGGTACCCCTACCCTTGAGCCTTCCCTGCAGCCGAAAAAAGAACTGTTGCAGATGACCAAGGAACAATGGCAACAACTTAGTGAAGACGATTACAGAAGACTCTTCAAGGGGAGTGCTGTGAAAAGAGTGAAATACAGCGGACTGATGAGAAACATTCATGCAGTAGCCTCTCAAGAAGAGACGACAGATAAAGATAATCTTTCCGAATGATGAAGATAAAAGATAAAAACCGCAAAGAACTCGTTGCTTCCAGTAAATACTACATCTGGCTGAAGCAACTGACCAACTATATGGACCGTTATTACCTTGATGCGGCCTTAGGATTTGCCATTCCCGGTGGTATAGGTGATGCCATCACTGCTCTTATCTCCATCGCCTATGTCTTGTTCAGCGCTATCGGCATACGGTCATTCCCACTCACCCTTGCTATTTTGAACAACTCTCTGCGTGACCTACTCCTCGGACTGATACCTTTCTATGTAGGAGATGTCATCGATATCTTCCATAAAAGTAACGTCAAGAACATGCAACTGATAGACGGATTCATCAAAGAAGATCCCGAAACGGTAAGTACAGTGAATAAGAAAGCTGTTTATAGTATCATTCTCTTCATCTGCCTATGTATCATGATATACATCATGTTCCGCATCGCTATCGCTGCCGCTAAATATATGTTCTCACTGTTTTAAAAGGTAATCATTCATTACTACTCATCATAAACAGAGCATACCGTGATATTATTTCAGGTATGCTCTGGAAAGTGTCTTTCATGAGTAGAGATTAATACTCGAATGTCATAGTATAGATTATCATGCTCTCGCTCTTTACTACAACAAGATAACTACCTTGACCGTATGAAGACAAATGAAAGAAGAAACTGTCGTTAGCAAAGACATCACCTTCTTCTTCTGACTCAACAAGAGTGCCATCCTTATACAACAAAATAGAAATATCGTTAATGTCTTCCAAAAAGGTTACTGTCAACGAGCCAGTTGTGTAGTTCATTAACGATTGGATCATTGTTGGATAGCCATCATCACCATGATGTTTCTCTTTTTCAGTTACGGGATCATCATCATCCGGTATAGTTGCTTTCAATGTGTTTGTAGAGAACAGCATCAATCCTACTGATAAAATCATCGTTACATAATACATTTTTCTTTTCATAATATTATTTTTTGGGGGTTATCGAGAGCAAAAATAGAATAGGAATTTGTTATTTGCAAATTTTTGAGAAACTTTTTTTATTGGCATGTTGCAATAGGAAATTATCACAACTATCTGTATAACAGCGTGTTG
Organism: Prevotella sp.; assembly: GCA_017550455.1. Classification (GTDB taxonomy): domain Bacteria; phylum Bacteroidota; class Bacteroidia; order Bacteroidales; family Bacteroidaceae; genus Prevotella. The sequence goes on along the minus strand of JAFZPF010000256.1, from coordinate 5,188 downwards.
CACAAATTGCAACATTTAAAAAGCCGTTAAAGTGTCAACAAACTGCTGCAAAAAAAAGAGACTTTTCTCAATAATTACTTATAAAATCACTGAGTTATCAAATATCCAGACGGTTCACAATAGCAAGACCAATAAGAATAAGAATACTTCCTGCTATCGACATGACAGTCATTGGTTCGTGTAAAATAATAGAAGATGCTATCAAGGTGGTGATAGGATTCAGATAGACATAGTTAGAGGTTTTCAGCGCGCCAATCTTCGTTACGGCAAAATTCCACGTAAAGAAACAGATGAAAGAAGCAACAATGCTTAGGAACAAAAGGTTCATCCAAACAACAGGTTGGCGAAGTCCTTCCAGAGGAAACTCCCATGGATAAGGAATTAGAAAAAACAAAGCTGTAATCAATCCGTAGAAGAATACCTTACGGGTAATAAAGAGGGCGGGATAACGACTTGATAAAGATTTGATAATAAAGCTGTAAATGGCCCATGATAGAGCTGCCCCTAATGCAAGAATATCACCTAAAGGATTAAGTTTAAAATGAAATTGCCCATTGTAGATGACCAAAGCTACGCCTGTCATGGCCAATAGGGAACCGATTATCAGTTGCCAACTGAGTTTTATGCCTTTGACAAAAAACAACGCAAGGAAGATGGTCAGCAATGGGGCTGTGCATACGATAAACGCGACATTATTGACTAAAGAAAGTTTAAGAGCAGTATTCTCTGTCATGAAGTAAAGCGTACCTCCGACAAAACCCAACAAGAGACAAGCACCCTCATCTTTCCAACTGTCGGCTAACAGTTTCTTATGTGATATCAGGAGTGTGCAGCAATAAGCAATAAAGAAACGAATAATAAAAATCTCAAGGGGTGTCAACCCATGTAATAACAACACTTTAGTGTTTACAAAGGTGACACCCCAAATAGCTACAGTACAGATGGCAAGCAGATGATAAAAGAAATCGCGCATCGTGTATCTATCGTCATCGATTCCTACGCCATGTCATAAACTATCTGCATAATCTGCTTACCCAGTTTATCAGCCTCTTCCATGGTAGCTGCCTCACTGTATACACGGATAATCGGCTCGGTATTACTCTTACGCAGATGTACCCAACAGTCTGGAAAATCAATCTTCACGCCATCCACGTCATTGATCTGCTGATCTTTATACAGATCCTTTACCTTATTCAATATAGCATCCACATCGGTGGAAGGTTGCAGATCAATTCTATTTTTTGCGATGAAATAGTTTGGAAGCGTACTACGCAATTGTGATGCCGTAACACTTTTCTGTGCCAGAGAGGAAAGGAACAAAGCTATACCAACGAGGGCATCCCGACCGTAATGGCTGGCTGGATAGATAACACCACCGTTTCCTTCTCCGCCAATAACGGCGCCTACCTCTTTCATCAATGTAGTAACATTTACCTCACCAACAGCGGAAGCTTGATAAGAACCACCATGTTTTTCCGTAATATCACGCAAAGCACGGGTAGAACTGAGGTTACTTACCGTATTACCTGGATTATGAGACAAGACATAGTCTGCCACAGATACCAGCGTATACTCCTCACCGAACATCTCACCGTTCTCACAAATAAAAGCCAGTCTATCAACATCCGGATCAACAACAATACCGAGATCATACTCACCGGTACGCATCTTACCCATAATCTCCTGAAGGTTTTTCTCCAAAGGTTCGGGGTTGTGTGAGAAATCACCTGTGGGCTCACCATTCAGGAAATCATACGATACGCCCAAAGCTGTTAACAATTTCGGGAGAATTACTCCACCCACACTATTGATACTATCGACACACACGTGGTAATGAGCATTTTTGATGGCTTCAATATCCACCAATGACAAAGCCAGAACATCATCAATATGTCTCTGATCAAAAGAATCATCCTCTACGTAGTTTCCCAGATGATCTACATCAGCATATTCGAAAGCCTCAGCCTCAGCTATTTCCAACACCTTGTTTCCTTCTTCCTTATTCAGAAATTCGCCCTCGTTATTTAGCAACTTCAGCGCATTCCAATGACGGGGATTATGACTGGCAGTGATAATAATTCCACCATTAGCCCCACTCATCCGGACAGCCAACTCTGTAGTCGGCGTTGTTGCCAAACCGATATTAATAACATCACAACCACAGCCCATAAGCGTACCGCATACCACATTCTTTACCATCTCACCGGAGATACGGGCATCACGCCCCACAACAATCTTCAGTTTTTCTGTCTGAGAACTGCGTTGAGCCATAAAAGTGGCATAAGCAGTTACAAATTTAACGATGTCAAGTGGATTCAGCGTATCACCTGTATGTCCACCAATTGTGCCACGAATTCCTGAAATAGATTTAATAAGTGTCATTTCGTTTATATGTTAGATTCCTTTTTCGTATGTAATAATATAATAACACGGATAAACACTCTGAGTGGCATAGCTCTGTCCTTGGCTATGAGGAACGATCAGTTTCACCTTGGCTATTTCATCTGTTGCATTCTGAGGTCTTCCAAGATTTATATAACTCAGCGGAACCAACCATCCGGAAGGTACAGAATTACCGTAAACCATGCTCATCACACTCTGTCCGGAAATAAACGATGCTGTATAAGTATCGCTGGAGCGGGTTACACTCATCTTATCAACAACACTTGCGAAAGTCAAAATATTATTAGTCAACTGAATGGAATCTGTCAGAATATTCTTCTCAGTGAAACGACATAAGATGGTGGCTGTTTCACCATTCTTGAGGGGTGAGCCACAACCTTTGCGGATGATTTGCATATAAACACCTGTACTCTCAAAGAGTACATATTCGTTTCTGCCTACGTTCGTTATATTACCCTGTGACTTGAAAGTAGTCTCATCAATAACATTTATGGCAGAATCCTTGATAAACTGATTGATAGCCTTACGCTCCTTATCTTTCTGTTCAGAATAGGTCTCGTAGTCATTACAACTTGCAATCATCACGAGTGCTATGATACTATACAGAACAACTAATAACTTCTTCATTTCCTAACTGATAATAAATAATTTGTGCAAAGGTAATATATTACCCGCCAACGATGACAAGACAAACGTCTTTTTTATATTTTTTTATAGATGAAAGACGATTATCATAATGAAGCAATAGCCTCTCGTACAATCTTTTCTGCCTCTTCCATAGAACAGAAGAGTTTGCCACCAGACGCATTCATGTGCCCTCCCCCATTAAAGAAACGTTGGGCAATCTCTGTACAGTTGACATTGTCGACACTACGAAGACTCACCCAGATAAAATTATCTTTTTCTGTGTCTTCACGCAATGAGATGCTGAGCACAGTGCCTTTGATCTGCAAAGGGATATTCACCAGTCCTTCGGCATCACCTTTCATAAAATGAAACCTATGGAAATCTGCACGGTTGATTGTAAAATATGCAGCATGTTTGATGGGGAAGTAACGCAGTTTCTCGTACATCACATAACCCATCAGCCGCAGACGAGACTCACTGTAGTTGTTATACACATTACGGTAGATCTTGTCTTTATTAATTCCTTTTGTCAGTAACTGACTGATTATGAAGAATATCTCAGGATTACTTGAATTATAGGTAAATCCTCCGGTATCTGTCATCATACCACAATACAAGTGAGTGGCACACTGTTTGGTAATCTGTGGGAATCCTCCTAACTGCCACAACACGCGGAATAACAGTTCACATGTACTGCTCATCTCAGGGAAAGAGATTGTCAGAGCCGTCTCAACATTCGGACCTGGATGATGATCTATCATCACACGTTTAGCTTTCGATGCAGAAACAGCCTCAGCCAAACGGTCGATTCTATCCAAAGTATTGAAATCAAGACAGAAGATTAAGTCTGCTTGCTCAAACTGCTCTTTTATAACGGATGGATATTTATCATACCGCATGATACGCTCAGTCCCCGGCATCCAGCGAAGGAAATCAGGAAACATATTGGGAACGGCAACAAGCACTATCTTTCCTAACGAACGAAGGTAATCAGCCATTCCTAACGATGCCCCTAAAGCATCACCATCAGGGTTCTGATGGCAACAGATAGCTATATGCTCTGCGTCGTTAATCAACTGGCGCAGAGCATCAAGTCTTTGTTCATCTAACAGATTGATATTCATCAGAACAGTTTCTCCGGGTATGTACCATCCTCAACAAGACTCTTGATACGGTCAACAGTACCAGGACGGTCAGCTGCATAGGTAACGCCGAACCACTTACTGGTAGTATCAAGCACCTTCACAGAGGCTGTCTTCTCATTGATCAGCTTGTTGACCATCAACGGAATGAAGAACTCAGCCTTGAGGTTTGTCATATTCTTAGGATCTGCAAGGAACTCCTTAAAATAATCAACGCTGTACTGGAAATAATCAGGAGTGAAACCCCACATATTCATACTCACCGGTGTATTCTCTTCAAGAGCAATCCACTTCCCCTCCTCGTCTTTAAAACGAATCTCCTCATTGGGGGCACCAGGATTGGAACCATCCTCTGCACAACGTACAATCTCTGTACGTTCAACGACGGTTGTCAAATTGCCTTCTTCATTCTTTGAACAGACACCACGGGCAACCGTTCCATTCTCAGACAGGGTATTTCCGACGCGGAACCCGACCATCGCATACTGATTCTTCGCTCCTTCAGGTAAATCTGCCAGATACTTACCAATCACCATGAAAGCATCACGGTTGTAAAAGTCGTCACAGTTAATGACGCAAAATGGTTCTTTAATCACTTCAGCCGCCATCATTACTGCATGATTGGTTCCCCATGGCTTTTGTCTTCCCTCGGGAACAGCAAATCCCTCAGGTAAGGCATCCAGACTTTGGAACACCAGTTCTGCAGGGATGGAACCCTCGTATTTTGAAAGGATCTGCTCACGGAACTGCTCCTCAAAATCTTTACGGATAACGAAAACTATTTTGCCGAATCCAGCCTGAATAGCATCATAGATACTATAATCCATGATTGTCTCACCGTTAGGGCCAAGGCCGTCTAACTGTTTCAAGCCACCATAACGACTACCCATGCCGGCAGCTAAAAGTAATAATGTTGGTTTCATACAATAAGTTTTTATTAATTAATTAAATAGACTGCAAAAATAATAAAAAGTTCGCAATTCAACAATTATTTTAAAAGAATAATGATTGTGTAA
>JAFZPF010000255.1 GCA_017550455.1 Prevotella sp. | reverse complement strand
CCGTTTTACCTCCGACCATATGGCTGTACTGGGGGCACTTGGAATCCTCCCAATGAACGACCTGATTGACAAACAGAAGATGCACCGGACGCTCAACTGGGTGTGGGACAACTGGAATTGGAATAAGACATGGGGATGGGATTACCCCATGACAGCCATGTGTGCAGCACGATTGGGAGACGGTGAAAAGGCGGTCGGTGCACTGCTTATGAACAACCGTACGAACACTTATTTAGTGAGTGGGCACAACTATCAGGATGCACGACTGCGATTGTACCTCCCGGGGAACGGTGGACTACTCACTGCCATAGCAATGATGTGCGCGGGATGGGATGGTAACGAGCAGCGTAACCCCGGCTTCCCAAAAGACGGTTCCTGGGATGTGCGCTGGGAGGGCCTGCAGCCATTGCCATAATGAAATTATAAGTTTACTCGTCAACTCATATAAACATATCAAACCATGAAAAAGATCTTTATATTCTTGATGCTCCTATCGAGCATGACCATGCAGGCACAGTATGTGCCCACCCCTGAGAATATCCAGGCTCGGCAACAGTTTGACGGTTTCCGCTTCGGTATCTTCCTGCACTGGGGAATCTACAGTGAGTTCGCTCAGGGAGAATGGTACCTCAACACCGGTAAACTGAATAAAGACGAATACGCCAAGGCAGCGTCCTGCTTCTACCCTATTCTCTTCGACGCTAATCAATGGATCAAAGCTATAAAAGCCTCCGGGGCGAAATACATTACCTTCACCAGCAGACATCACGACAGTTTCTCGATGTACAAAACGAACGAGAGTCGTTACAATATTGTAGATGCCACACCCTTCAAACGCGATGTGCTGAAAGAACTGGCAGCTGCTTGCCAGAAGGAAGGTATCCAGTTTCACCTCTATTACAGTATTCTCGACTGGATACGTGAAGACTACCCCATCGGACGCACCGGCCATGATACCGGAAGGACCCCAAGACCCAACTACGACACCTACTTTCAGTTTATGAAGAATCAAGTGAAGGAGTTGCTCACCAACTACCCCAATGTTGCTGCCCTTTGGTTTGACGGTTATTGGGATCACAACAAAGACGTACCTGCCTTCGATTGGCGATTGCCCGAGTTCTATCGTTATATCCATGCCCTCAAGCCCGAATGCCTGATAGGTAATAATCATCATACTGACCCTATCGAGGGAGAGGACTTCCAGATGTTTGAACGTGACTTACCGGGTGAGAACAAAGCCGGACTGTCACCCCAAGGCATCAGTGAACTGCCGCTGGAGATGTGTCAGACGATGAATGGCATGTGGGGTTATAAGGTGGCCGATCAGGATTACAAGTCTGTGGATGAGTTAGTCACGCTGATCATCAACGCCGCCGCAAAGGGATGTAACCTCCTACTGAATATCGGTCCTCAGCCCAACGGCGAACTACCAGCTTTAGCCATTGACCGTCTGCAAGGTATCGGCAAATGGATGAACACATATGGTGAGACCATCTATGGTACCCACCGTGGCATTGACGATGCATCATGGGGTGTTACCACGAAGAAAGGCAATACCACCTTTATTCATGTGCTCAACAAGGAATACCGTGAGATAGAATATCCTCTGGCCAAACGACCGAAACTCGTGAAGGATTTTCTGTCTGGCAATGTCATCAAATACAAGTATGACAAGAAAAAGAAAACTGTAATCATTCCGCTGGATGGCATAGCCGGTGCTCCCGATCGTGTCGTCACCATGATTGAATAAGATGAGAAGATTATTAGAAGTATGCTGTGGATCACTCACCGATGTGATCCACGCTTTGGAAGGCGGTGCGGAGCGCATAGAACTGTGCTCCGCTCTGAGTGTGGACGGACTGACGCCATCAATCGGACTGATAGAAGAAGTACGGAAAATGTTTCCGCATCTTATCCTCCATGTGCTGATCCGTCCCCGTGAGGGCAACTTCGTCTATACCGATTCGGAAAAGGCTGTCATCTACAGGGATATCCATCATGCTATTGCTTCCGGTGCAGACGGTATTGTCTGTGGGGCCCTCACCCCAGAAGGAGACATCGACACGGCAGCTGTAAGAGAGATGCTTCGTTGTTGTGAAGGACACCCTTTCACGTTCCACCGTGCCTTTGATGTCTGTCGTGATCCTCTCTCCGCCTTGTCCGAACTGAAGGAGATAGGAGTTACCCGTATCCTCACCAGTGGTCAGCAACCTTCAGCCGCGGAGGGAATCCCTTTATTAAAGCAGTTGGTGGACATCGCTCAGGGGTCCCCTATCATCATGCCGGGCGGCGGAGTAAACAGCGGGATTGCATCACACCTCCTCCGGGCAACCGGTGTCCTCGAGCTGCACGGTTCCTGTCGGCGTGGTACTCTTACCACCGATCCAACAGAGGTTGCAAATATCCTTCAGTTGATAAACTGAGGAAATAATCACAGTTTCTGTATCACTTTCATGAGTTGTTCGCCGAGTCCGATGGTGTAACCTTGCTGGATGAAAACAACACGATTAAAGGTGTCACATATCAAGAATATGGGGAGGGTATTGTTTGTCAGCTTCATCTCACGACGAACCTCTTCGATGATGGCCTGCTTGTCGATGCCCCACACCACTGTGTTCGGCAGTTCACTGAACTCACTGAAGTTGAAACGCTGGTAAGCATCCTCATCCTCCAACAATAAGATTATCTTCTTTCCCCACTGTTCGAAATCCTTCTTATAGAGAGAAATATCACGCAGGGTATGATTCGTAGGTTCATTGTTGGGAGCCACAATTCCAACAATGTAATAACCTCGACCGGTAGTGGAGAGAAGACTCCTCTCTTGTTTTTCAGCAGTGTCGAAATAGAGATCCTCCGCATTCAGGCTACCGATAACCTGAATGTTCTCCTTACTCTCACACATGGTAAATGACAGGTTTGTGTCTTGATCTTTCCTTATGGAAAACTGTTCCATATGCACCAGTACACCGCCCTTGGCCAGACGGGTGCCTACGGTAAGCATATAGTCACCCTCATCGAGCATCACCCCCTGCGCGAAATCCTTCTTCCACGTTGCCTCTTCAGGGAAATTCATCAGTTGTAATGTACCATCATTGATTTTGCTGATAGTGAAATGGATATAGTATTTCGGATCGTCATAGTATGGTGCAGGCACATAGTCGAGTAACAAGCGTCCTTGTGGTGCTACCTTTGCCTGTTGAACCTCGAAAGTAACGTCTTTCCACTGTTCACCCTCATAGTATTGTAATTTCCCATCGACAACGTTGATACGTGCCGGCATCCCCAAACTTCTTGCCACCGACACGAAGAAGATATCCCTTCCAAGTTTATCGGTTTTTCTTTCGCGATACACACTCATCGGCAACATCCGCAAAGACTGTGGATTCTGATCGGATACCACTGTGATATTCTCACGACACCACGCTACCAGTTCTGATGGCGACTTGATAAAGTTCATCTCCTTGCGGAAAAACTGTTTATAGGGTGTGAGCATCTCAATCTCCACACGTGGGGAGAGCACGTAACGACAATAGATCATGGACGTGTCAGTTCCAAATGACAACTCATTATCACGAAGTACTTCAAGGGAAACATCCCGTAGGTCTTTATCAGAAAGCACTTCCAACAACCGCCGTGCCTGAACAGGGTCTTTAGTTGTCTGTAGAAAGGCTTTGATTACCTGATGATTACCACGATAACATTCGTTGGGCATTGTCTGTTCATAAGCCTTACGGATGGAATCCTCCAAAGCTAACCGTCGGTTGTTCTCCTGTCGCTGAGTTTCAGTGACGGGAGGTAATGAAGCCTGCACCGGTGGTGGAGTCACCTCAAGATCCCATCGTTTGGGAAGAATACCGTCGTGGAGAACCATGCGAACCTCATGAGGATGCAGAAAGGAAACTTTCTGATACGCTACCAATCCGTTTTTCGTTACCCATAGTAACATATCGCCCTTACCGGCTGTCAGTGAAACAATTCCTTTTTTGTCAGTGTATTTACGTGCCACAGTATAGAATTCGGCATAGTTATAGAGTTTAAATTCCACTTGAGCATGCTCCATGGGCTTGCCTTCTATATCTACCACCCTGACGGTAACCGTACTCGTGGGGGCATAGTTGTTTACCACATTGATTTCTGTATAACAAGGTGTCTCAAGCATCACCTCTTCAGGACCATCGTAATGACCAAACACCTTCGTGTGCATGAGCATGCCGCGGGATGCGCTCTCATTGAACCATCCAAGGTTGAGCACCGGCTCCGGTTCACATGCTCCCAGAAAATACCATTGTCCGTCGGCCCAAGCCTCCACCCATGCATGGTTATCATCGGTGTGAGCCCAACGGGGGGTATATACCTGTCGGGCAGGGATACATACAGACCGTAGGGCAGCTACCAAGAAGGTAGATTCCTCACCGCAACGACCATAGGCTGTTTTGACAGATGCCAGTGGACTACTTGTACGGGCATCACTCGGGCGGTAAGTCACCTTTTCATGACACCAGTGATTAACTTCCAGGATGGCATCTTTCATATTTTTATTCCTCACACGGTCTTTCAACTCACGGAAGAACACCTGTCGGGCACTGTCCATATTCTCGTTATTCACACGTGGCGGCAGTACAAAGTGTCTGAATTCTCTCTCGGGTACGTTCTTTCCCCATGGCATCACCTTACGTGCCTCAAGGGACAACCGGATATGCTGTTGGTAGAAATCAGATGAATAGTCAGCTTTATCAGGTAATGACAAGTATTTATATAGAAAGGTCATATACTCCTTTTCTGACGGTTGTGCACACAGTGGAAGGAGAAACGATAAACAATAAACAATAAACAATAACCTTTTAATACGATACATCAGATTATCCATTATCAATTTTCAATTAATATAGCCGTGAGAATGCGACCGGAATGGATGCCTAAACGACGCGCAGAGAAATAATCTCGGGGATTATTGTAAGTGCAGATAGCCGCATCATGAATATATTCATCACGCACTCCGGCATCTGTCAACAGCATTCGATTGCATAACGGCAGATCGATGTGCCACTTGTCGTATTTCTCAGCAATCCGCTGCATGGGGAAATGCTCTGAAGCGAAAGTGTCATACACCTCCTGCCCCACCTCGAAAGCTAATAAAGAGATACCAGGACCGATGACAGCCCTTATCTCCTGCGGTTGTGTGGCAAAGTGCTGCTGCATGGTTGAAAGGGTGTGACAAACAATCCGAGCTACCGTTCCTCGCCATCCTGCATGAGCAACACCACAGACATGATGAACAGGATCATAGAGGATAACTGGTATACAATCGGCTGTAGAAACACCGATGCAGATATTCGTTTCACAGGTAATCAGTGCATCGACACCTTCTAAGAACTGCCGACGTGCCACGTCATCCATCTTCAGGAAAGCATCATCTATCAACCGTACCTGAATGCCATGTATCTGATGAGGCATAACAAGACGGTCGACGGTAATTCCCAACAAACGACAGAGGAGTTGTCGGTTCACCATCACATCATCAGGATGATCCCCACAATAGTCGTTGACATTAAAGGTAGCATAGTTGCCTTTGCTTACGCCCCCATAGCGCCGCGTACTAAAAGCAGTAACCTTCGGCCCGAGATTGTATTGCAGGAATGTATCGTTTGGCAGCAACATTTATCAGAAGATTTTAAACGACACCCCCCCCACGAAGAAAAGGTCGCGTGCAGATGGATTGGCAATCAGCGATACAAAGAGCGGCAACGAGAACGAGTCTGTGATACGCACATCCTTACTGAGATTTAGGGCTATGTTCGTAACGGCAAAACCGTTAGTGTCGTAATACTCAGTAGCCCAAGGCACGACACCCACCTGCACATCACCGTCAATCCCTTTAATTGTAAAAGGAGCCGTCAGTTCAAAATAAGAAGAATAGACACGCTTGTTATCACTGTTACGGGCATCACTACCTGCAAAAATCGTAGCCCACGATGCTGAAAGTAAACCGAAGTCGTATGTCAGAAACCCCTCAAACTGATGTCCGGAATTGTCACCGAAATAGAAATACGGTTCTTTAGGAAGGTCATCCCAGTAGTTGACCAAACCGAAAGAGAACTTCCCCGTGTTATAGGATAAAACCATATCAAGTTGTCTCGGATCTTTGGTATCTACAAATCCTATACTGCCAAGTAACTCCAGTTTGAGTCCTTTCCATGCTGCCGACATAGCAGGTTGGATGGAAGCGCTGCCATCCACCTGTCCACGATAAATATTCTGACTGACAATATCCGTTTGGAAATCTATTTCAAGATTCTCCTGCGCAAAAGACTGCAGTGTGGAGAGACAGTACAAAAGTGCAAAAAAGTAAATCTGTACAATCCGTTTCTTCATAATTATCATTACTTTTAGGAATCTAGAGTAAATCTAATACACCCTCGGTCCAAAGATAGTTGTGCCGACACGCACCATGGTAGAGTGACACGAAACGGCAATGGGGAAATCATGACTCATGCCCCAGCTACGCTCGCAGAAAGCAGGATCGTCAGCGAAATACTGCTGCTTCACCTCATCGAAGAAATCCGATGCCATCATCATCTCACTACGTATCTGTTTGGTATCATCCACAAAGGATGCCATCATCATCAGTCCGCAGATACGTACATGTTTTAAAGATCTCCACTCACCACCGGCAAGGAGTTCGCGACATGCCTCCAATGTCAGTCCGTACTTCGTCTCCTCTTCGGCAATATGCAGTTCGAGCAGCACGTCAATGACACGGTCGTACTTGGCCGCCTGCTTTTCGATCTCACGCAACAACTTAAGAGAGTCAACAGCCTCAACCATCGTTATATAAGGTGCGATATACTTCACCTTATTCGTTTGCAGATGACCGATAAAGTGCCACTGGATATCCTTGGGTAATGACTCATGTTTCCGTTTGAGTTCCTGTTCATGACTCTCGCCGAAGATTCGTTGTCCTTCTTCGTAGGCTGCCATGATATATTCATCGGGATGAAACTTACTCACTGCCACCAACCGTACATGGTCTGGCAACTGAGCAAGGACTTCACGGAGATTATTCTTTACGTCATACATATTTTTATGGATTAGTTAACAAGCAAATGAGTTATTGAGTTATCGAGCTGTCGAAATCACGAGAATACGAGAATACGAGATTACGAGATTACGAGATCACATAACTCTAAACCTTAAACCTTAAACCGTTTCCTCCGGTATTGCACTCTTACCGGTGCCGTATTCGAAGACATCCATGATCTGAGTCTCAGCAACTGAAGCGATGGCATAATCGATCATCGTGCCACCCATCACCGCATCAATATTTTTAACAGCCTCCATCAAGGTACCTGCCTGCACGAGGTAATACACATTCGAGCGTTTCTCTTTCTCCGACTTCTCGTCGATAGTGATAAACTGTACCTTCGCCTTGTACCAACGGTCGGCAGAGGGAACGTCTGAGAAGAATATCTCTTTGTAGGTAGCTTTCTTAATATCCGTAACGATGAACTCGCCACTGATATATGACGACATCTCTTCGGTGATACGGTTTTCTGCCTCGGTGAAGCTGAGCGCATCCACAGTATACTGTTCTTTTACTTTCTTAGGATTACCATCGTCCATGGTTTTCTCAAATTCAATCTTGGTTTCAAACCAGACTGCTGTACGTGATCTCATAAATGTTTGTTTTATTTGTTGTTAGAATAATAATCGTCGATAAACTGAAGTAACATCCCCGGATGTTGCGCCATGGTATCCCACAATCGTTTACCACCACTGAGGATGCGTTGGTCGAGATAGTCAACCAACATCTTGTCTTTCTTCTTATATACGTTACGAAAGACATTAAGAGTTACAACAGAACCCGTCATAAAGGGAATGATTACCTCGTCATCAGCCAACCGCACACCGTAGATGGTGGTAAGGGTGGCGGTGCCCAACTGCATCCGCTGACTGTCAATGCCATTCCACCAATAGATCGTTCCACGACTGGTGGCATCTTCTATATGTACAAACTGCCGGACCTGCCTGTGAGGTCTGAAAGTGGTGGGATGAGCCACCAGTGCGGAGATGACATTCTCTTTATTATCCCCATAGATAGCATGTACGAAACGAATCTTCTCAACCTGTTCAGCCGTATAGTGACGCTCTTCTGACGTGTTGAGAGGACACATCTTAAAATCACGATTCACACTGCCGAGCAGTCCGTTCTCTGTCCAATAACGAGTGACGAAACCCTCCACCTCCGTACCGTCAAGGAGTGTCACCACTACATGGTCACGCTCATTACCGCCTTGTGCCATCATCACATGGACGAAAGGCAGCAGGAATAGTAATAGAAATAATCTTTTGGTCATAGCAAGATACCGAGGGTTAATAACACGCCATAGATAAAAATGTTACGGGCTGTTGTACCCAAAACGGCATTCAATGCTCTACCTTCGTTGATCATCACCATCTTACGATAGGCTGCGATATGTAGGAAGAGGTACACGATCGGTAGCAGGAATGCTAAGGGTTTGCCGGTGAACAGATAGAGGATACCCATGAGGAAAGCTACAAAACCGATAGCCAGATAGAGAATACGACTGTTGCAGGCTCCCAGACGTACTGCCAAAGTACGTTTTCCGCAATGCTGATCATTACGTATATCACGGTAGTTGTTCACCATCAGCAAGGCATCGATGACAATGCCACAAGCGATGGATGCCCACAATACTTCTCCGGAAATCATCCGGTGTTGTACGAAATAGGTGAAACAGACGGGGACGATACCGAAAAAGAGGAGCACCAACACATCACCCAATCCTAAATACGACAGATGGGTGGTGTAGAGAAAACAGAATAATACACAGACGATACCGACAAGAATCATCTGCCAACCGCCGAAGAAGATCAGCGGCAAACCAATGAGACATGCCAACAACGTTGTGATGATAATAGCCTTACGCATGGCACTGATCGTCACCCACCCCATGGCACAAGCACGTTTGGGTCCCAGACGGTCTTGATTATCGTTACCATGGAGATAATCGAAATAGTCATTGACAAAATTGGCATCTATCTGCATGACGAAAGCAAAAAGGAAACACAGGATTGCTGCAACCGGTTTGAAGGAAAGTCCTTCATACACCCAACTGTCATGCAGTGCGAAAGCCATGCCGATCATCACCGGGACAGCAGCGCCGGAGAGCGTTTTCGGCCTTGCAGCCAAAAGCCAAGCCTTGAGAGAATTTCTTACAATATTCTGTTCGTTCACTGTAATTTTTTTTTAATTACTTGCAAAAGTAATATTTTCATTGTATATTTGCAAATATTTTTAGATGAGAAATGGATAATAATAACGTCAGTCTGGACCTGATGGAGTTTGTTGAAAAAAACATCCTTCCACGGTATGCCGATTTCGACAAAGCACATAACATGGAGCATGTCGTAGGGGTGATCCGCAGGTCATTACAGATAGCGCGTAGCTACGGGGCAGATATCAACATGGTGTATGTCGTGGCTGCATACCATGACTTAGGACTCAGCGGTCCACGGGCCATCCATCATCTCACAAGTGGAAAGATCCTACAGGCTGATAGCAGACTGAAGAAATGGTTCTCGACAGAACAGATCAAGATCATGAAAGAAGCCGTGGAGGATCATCGGGCATCTACCTCACACATGCCGCGGAGTATCTACGGAAAGATCGTGGCAGAGGCTGACCGTGACTTAGAACCCATGAGTGTGTTCCGTCGCACAGTGCAATATGGTATGGCACACTATCCGGAAATGCCTAAGGAAGAACAGTGGAAACGGTTTGTGGAACACATGCACAACAAATACTCTGAGAATGGATATGTGAGACTATGGATCAAGGGGTCACCAAATGAGAAGAATCTCCAAACCCTCCGCCAGATCATCGCTCATCCTGAAGAGTTGCGCAAGGTTTTCGAACAGCTATATGAGGAAGAGTTTAGAGTTTAGAGTGAAAATATTAATCATTAAATAACGAGAAAAGATGAAAAAGATTTGTGTTTTAGTATTAAGTGCTGTTTTTACACTCAGCGGATGTATGGCGCCTGGTACTACAGGTACCGCGAATAATAATGGTTCTATATTAGGTAATGTGTTAGGAACAGTGTTGTCATCAGCAGCTAACACCGGTACGCTGACAAACATCCTTTTCGGCATTATCGGTGCGAACACCTTAACCGAGGAAACGATCGTAGGTACCTGGCGTTATACGCAGCCGGGATGTGCCTTCACTTCTGAGAATGCATTGGCAAAAGCCGGTGGACAGGTAGTGTCCGCTACTGTTGTGGACAAGATGTTACCCACTTACAACAGCTTGGGTATCAGCAAGAACAATACTCAGTTTACCTTTAATGCTGACAAGACTTTCTCAGCAAAAATCGGTGGTAAGAACATCAACGGTACTTATGAGTATAATGCTTCCACGGGTTCTGTAGCATTGAAGACACTGCTGCTCAATGCCAACGGTTATCTTACCCGCACTGCCAATGGAATGAGCCTTACTTTCGAGTCGAAGAAACTGTTGTCTGCCCTTCAGATGATCGGTGGCATGAGCGGTAACCAGACATTAAGTACGGTTAGTGAACTCAGCAAGAACTACGACGGTATTCGTTTAGGTTTCGACCTTTCTAAATAATACCTTTGTACACCATATAAAGATAGGCGAGTATTGCCACGATCACAAGCGTTGCTATGCTTTTGACGAGGCAACTCGCCACTTTTTTTATCACCACTACAGCAATGATGATCAACACCAACGCGATAATATAACTACTGTAACTTTCCATATCTGAGATTTATTTATTCTTAAAACAAACTTTTAAACGGAGCGGGAATCGGTGTTTCAAATTCCAGACGCTCTCCGGTAATTGGATGGGTGAAACACAAGAGGAAAGCATGTAGGCATAATCTCTCCAGAGGATCATCATCATTACCATATTTGATATCTCCACATACAGGGTGACCTAAGTCGGCTGCATGCACACGAATCTGATTCTTCCTACCTGTTTCCAACTTAAACTCCACTAATGAATGGTCGCTCGAACGGTCAAGGGTAAAATAATGAGTAACAGCATATTTACCTCCATTATCTACTGGTGATGAAAAGATTGTGTACGCCTTATTTTCCTTCAACCAACTACACACCGTACCCTGGTCATTTTCCATCACACCACTCAGCACTGCGATATAACGACGGTCGTACACCAGTTCATGCCAGTTGTGCACAAAAATCTGTTCGGTATTCATATCCTTGGCATAGACAAGTAAGCCACTCGTATCCCTGTCAAGCCGATGAACGACATGAGCGGTACACCGTTGTTTTGTCTTCTCAAAATACTCATCAAGAATGGATTTGACATTGAGGGAACGATGACCGGCTTTCATCGAGAGCACTCCGATATTTTTCTCCACCACAATAAGATACTGATCTTCATAGACGATCCGGATGTAACGGCTATGGAACGGTTCTGTCCGCTGTTTATTCTTACTGACAGTCACCACCATATCTTTCTCCAACGGGTAATCATATTGGGTAACGGTCTTGCCATTAACTTGTATACCCCTACCCTTCAGCGTCGCCTTGATCTTCGTGCGACTGCTGCCAGTGACATGCTCCAGCAAGAATTCCAAGAGAGGTTGTGGCTCCTCAACTTTAAAATGACTGTAATCCGTATCTTGATTCGATGGGTTATAATTCATATTGTGCTTCTGTAATTACCTTGCAAAGATAATGAAAAAATGATAATAAAATGAATTTTCTTTTAGAAAGGTGATAAGTAAAAGAAAAATGGTTTTGAAAAACAAAAAATAATCATTACTTTTGTTGCATAAATCATTCGGTAAATGGCAAAAGATAAGATTGCTTATGTATGTTCCAACTGCGGACAGGAGTCGGCGAAGTGGATAGGCAAATGTCCCTCGTGCGGACAGTGGAATACCTTTAAAGAGATCCGTATCGCTAACGACAGTGGACAGACTGCTGCACGTAATGCCGCCAGTGTAGTGCGTGCAGGGAAGTCAAACGACAAAAACAGACCCATGCGACTGCAGGATATCTCTTCCAAAGATGAGCCTCGTATCGATATGTGTGACACAGAACTCAACCGTGTGCTGGGTGGAGGACTCGTACCCGGAAGTATTGTTCTGTTAGGAGGAGAACCCGGTATCGGTAAGAGTACGCTGACTCTTCAGACTATCTTGAATATTCCGGATAAGAAGATTCTGTATGTCAGTGGTGAGGAGAGCGCCCACCAGTTGAAGATGCGTGCAGAACGTTTGAAGCCAAAAGACGAAAACTTATCAGAACAAGTACTGATTCTGACAGAAACATCTTTGGAGAATATCTTCACACATATCAAAGAAGAACAGCCTGATCTTGTGATTATCGACTCGATACAGACGATTTCTACAGAAGATGTCGACAGTTCTCCCGGTAGTGTGACACAAGTGAGAGAATGTGCCTCCGCCCTACTCCGTTTCGCCAAATCAAGTGGCACTCCCGTCATTCTTATTGGGCATATTAACAAAGAAGGTACCCTTGCAGGTCCAAAGATTCTGGAGCATATCGTGGATACCGTGATACAGTTTGAGGGTGATCAGCATTATATGTACCGAATTCTCCGATCAATGAAAAATCGTTTCGGAAGCACCTCAGAGTTGGGTATTTACGAGATGCAGCAGAACGGTTTGCGGCAGGTTAGCAATCCTTCAGAATTATTACTTTCTGAAGATCATGAAGGGTTATCCGGCATTGCCATCTCCTCAGCTATCGAAGGAGTGCGTCCTTTCTTAGTAGAGACACAAGCCTTGGTATCCACTGCTGCCTATGGTACTCCTCAAAGAGTCGCTACGGGATTTGACCAACGGCGTTTAAACATGTTATTAGCGGTATTGGAGAAACGTGTCGGTTTCAAATTAATACAGAAAGATGTCTTTATCAATATTGCCGGTGGGCTGAGGGTTACCGACATGGCCATGGATCTGAGCATTATTGCCGCTGTCTTGTCGAGTAATGTGGATACCCCCATCGAACAAGGATGGTGCATGTGTGGAGAGGTGGGATTAAGCGGTGAGGTACGACCTGTCAACCGTATCGAGCAACGTATTGCAGAGGCAGAGAAACTGGGATTCTCACATATCATCATTCCAAAATACAATCTGCAGGGCATCAATCACAGGAAGTTTAACATTGAGATTATACCGGTGAGAAAAGTAGAGGAAGCACTGCGCGCGCTCTTTGGTTAGTTTCATTTAAGTACTTTTAGGGCCCTAAGGTCGTTAAAGTCCTTAAGGCCCATAAAGATTCACTAAAATTTATATCTTACTCCTGCGATAAACCAGAATCCCGGCTGGCGCACATTTCCATAATCAACATACTCTTTGTTAAAGATATTATTCGCTTCAACATACCATTCAGTGGATGGCATTTTCCACGACAAACGTGCATCAAACAAAGAATACGGTTGATAATCAGCCACTACGCCATCCACAGTCGTATAACTGCCGGTACGTTCCTGGAAACGATAGTTAATATTCAGATCTATTCCTTTCAACAACTGTAGTTGCAGGGTTGAAACCAGTTTATGACGCAAATACTCTAAGGAATACTGCGACTGTATATTTGCAGGTGTATCTTTCTTCTGGTTGATGTAATTGTAAGATACCTCCCATCGTTGCAGAATGGACTGTTGGGGAAACCACTGGTGGAGATCAACTCCGACATTCGTTTCCACGCCAATAGCATCCACTTTCGTATGGTTGACACTCTGCCACACCGGTTCTTCAGCTGTTGTATCCATGATCCAGTCGATCAGATTCTTACTGTGATGATAATAAACACTCAACCGACCGTTGACAATAGGAGAAATATATTTGGTTCCTGCCTCCAACGCATGTAACTCTTCCGGTTGGAGATGCTTATCTGCCTGATGACCACCCACGCTGTAATACAGTTCTGTGAACGATGGCATACGCAGGGAAGTATTATAAGAGGCGAAGAACTTCCAGTGATCCCCTACGCGATAACTGATGTCAATACCCGGATATACACGCATCGTCATCTCATTCCACGTATTCTTCACACAGGTAAGTCCAGCTGAGAGGGTGAAATGATTAAGCAGGATATTATGCTCCAGGAAGAAACTGATATTCGACCGGTTCAGCCCATGATCATAGAAGCGATCCGTACCATGGATGGAGAGTGGCTTTGATAATGGTTCACCGAGATTGCCACTGACGAGATCCTCATTTCTGAACTCTGCACCGAAAGCGGTTCGCCCCAACAGCCAGTCAAAATAACTGTTGAGATTAACACCAAAAACATTAGTCCGGTGGTAGTTGAACGGATATTTGTCAGCTCCGTCTCGGAAGAGCTCAAAGCAGTCGGTACTATGATTCCAATACATGGAGGGTTGGAAATGAAACTGTGATGCCTGAACCTCAGCTTGCAAGGCTGTGTAACTCTTCAACGTGTGCTCATACTGATCATCATACTTCGCACTGTAGAAAGTATTACTGCCGAAGCCTTTGGAAGATAATCCTGCATACCATCGAATCATAAATAAGGAATCCACATATTGCCCTTGATAGAAAGCCTTCCAACCTTGATAGTCAGCATTGATATTGCCTGCTTTCGACCGGCTGAAGCCATCACTTCTCGTATAAGAGGCACTCAACTGCTGATGAACATTCTTAGCAGAGAGATTGGCATAACCGCCACCCGACAGATAGCCGTAGCTGCCACCTTCGAGGTGAACCTGTCCACCACTCTTCTTATCGATACGTGTCACAATATTGATAGCACCTACCAATGAAGAGGTACCATAGACACGTCCTGCCGGACCTTCCAGCACTTCGATACGTTCAATCTCACTCATGTCAACGGGGAAATCAAAGGCGTTGTGCCCAGTCTGTGGGTCACAGATGTTGATGCCGTTAAGTAAGATAGTAATTTGTTCGTTGGTTCCGCCACGGATGCTGATATCTGTCTGTGCCCCAATGGCACCACGCTGTCGCACATCCACACCGGCGGCATACTTCAATAAATCGTTAATACTCTGTACCGGCGCTTGCGCTATCTGCTCACGATCCAGTACAACGACCATTCTCGCCGCCTGACCTAACATCAGCGGCGCACGGGAGCCGGTAATCTCCACATCATCAAGCCGTATCTCTTTCACCGGTTCCGAAGGATTGATGTCTGAAATACTGTCTATATTCTCACCGGCAGCCATGGAATGACTGAGGGTGGCAACACTCAGTGTACAGACAATCACTTCCTTACGCAAACAGGAAAAGAGCGAGTAGCCCTTGTTGGAGAATTGTTTGAAACGAACAACTTCCCGTTTGTTAAATAATGATTTGTACATAAGTTAATTAATAAATGAATAATAAACAATTGATATAAATATATCTATTCTTCGTTTTTCTTCACCACTTTATATCTTGCAAACTTCAACAATAACTGTTTTACGCCCGTATTACGGAACTCCACCGTGGCCTTGGTATTCTCACCGGAACCCTCCACACGTAACACCTTTCCGATTCCAAAGCGTTCATGTTCAATGACATATCCTTCCTGTATAGGAGCTTTCCCCGTGGAGGGAGCACTTCCGACAGTAGGACGCACACTCTTGTTAACCACCTCTGAGACACGTCGCAGATTACCACCCGACTGCGTAAAGGTTCTCTTAAACCTTGCAGAGAAGGGATCTGACGGTTGTTCTTCCTGATGACCTACGATGCGTGGCTTGGGATCGGCACGAAACTGAGTAGCAACAGGGCGGGAATTTTGGAAACCGCGATTAGTCGTACGGAAAATATCTACGGGTGTATCCTCCGGTATTGCATCCCCATCATCTACCGTTATCAGCGTTTGATCAATATCACGAAGGAACCTGCTTGGTGGATTAAACTCCATCTTACCATAGCGATAACGATTCTGGGCATAGGTCAGGATACAGTGTCTTTCTGCACGGGTAATAGCCACATACAGCAATCGACGTTCTTCTTCCAGTTCACGGGTGGAAGCCATACTCATCGGACTGGGGAAAAGATTTTCTTCCATTCCCACAACAAAGACTGTAGGGAACTCCAATCCCTTGGCACTATGGATGGTCATCAAGGTAACACGGGGAGTATTCTCGTCACCATCACTGTCAAGATCTGTCAACAAAGACACTTCCTGAAGATAGTCTGTGAGCGAAACCTCATTGCCACGGTCTTCCTCCCTGCGGATATCCACAAAATCTTGCATAGCAGACAACAACTCCTCAAGGTTCTCCTGACGGGAGATAGCCTCGGGCGTGGTATCACTGTACAGATCAGCACTGATGCCACTCTCTTTGATAATATCCTTTCCCAATTCATAGGCATCCGCCATGAAGAAACGCTCCATAAATCCGGTTATCAGTTGTTTAAAGGCATTCAACTTATTCAGCGTAGCACTGTTCACAGAAAGGCTGTATGCTGTTGGATTACATACCACATTCCACAGACTCGTAGCATGTTGTGTTGCGGCAGCAGCAATCTTCGTCATGGTAGTATCACCGATTCCTCTCGCAGGATAGTTGATGATACGCTTGAGTGCCTCCTCATCATCAGGATTAGCAACCAGACGGAAATACGCAATAACGTCTTTTATCTCTTTCCGCTGGTAGAAACTCAGTCCGCCATATATACGATAGGGAATATTTGCCTTACGCATCGCCTCCTCAAAACTACGACTCTGCGCATTGGTACGATAAAGAATGGCGAAATCGGAATATTCACAATGATCTTGCCGTTTGATCTTATGGATATCTTTGCAGACGATCGCCGATTCTTCCCTATCGCTGTATGCCTTTTTCAGTAGGATCTTCTCTCCCACCTCTTTTTTACTGTACACATCCTTCGTGATCTGTCTCACATTCTTTTTGATCAGGCTGTTTGCTGCCCTTACAATATTCTGTGTACTACGATAGTTCTGCTCCAGTTTAAAGAGTTTGGTATTGGTAAACAATCGTTGGAAATCGAGGATATTATCGATGTTTGCCCCTCGGAACCCATAGATACTTTGTGCATCGTCACCTACCACACAGACACGCTGATGTTCATTCAACAGTTGTAAAACGATTCGCTGTTGGACAGCATTCGTGTCCTGATACTCATCCACTAAGATATACTGGAAATGATTAGCATATTTCTGTCGGATATCCTCATGGTCACGTAACAAGATAAACGTCATGGTGAGCAAGTCGTCGAAATCCATCGCATTGGCTTGTCGGCAACGGGCACTGTACGTAAGATAGATATCCTTGATGGCTGGCACCTTCGCCTCTGCATCTCTACGTACAAGTGAGGCATCATTTGCATAATGATCTGCCAGTATGAGATGGTTCTTTGCCATACTGATACGGGCATGGACAGATGAAGGCTTATACACCTTATCATCTAATTTCATTTCTTTGATGATCGTCTTGATCAGAGAACGTGAGTCAGACTCATCATAGATGGTGAAGTTGTTGTTGAATCCCAGATGATCGGCTTCTTTTCTGAGCATGCGGGAGAAAATGGAATGAAACGTGCCCATATACAGATAACGGGCATTCTCCATACCTACCAGTTGGCCGATACGTTCTTTCATCTCCCTTGCTGCCTTATTGGTAAAGGTAAGTGCCAGTATCTGCCAGGGTTTGACACCCTTTTGCAGCAGGTAGGCAATCTTATAGGTAAGCACACGTGTCTTACCCGAGCCGGCACCCGCGATGACGAGCGACGGTCCGTCACAATATTCCACAGCCTGTCGCTGGGCAGCATTCAGGTCATCCAACAAACGATTCTCTTCTTCCATCATTTCTTTTTATAGATACCACTGCTCACTGTTGACGGATCAACATCCTCTCCTTCCCTGGGCAACAGCGGAATAGTCTTCATCTCTTTCATAATCTTATACTTCCTCTTTACCATATAGTTGGATGGATATTTCGAGGAGAACTTCCGGGGATTAGGCAGCGTAGCCGCTATCAGGGCACAATTAGAGCGCGACAAGTCGATAGCATGACAGTTGAAATGCTCCCTTGCCACAGCTTCGACACCATAGATACCATCACCCATCTCTATCGAATTAAGGTACACCTCCATGATGCGCTGCTTACTCCATATCAGCTCTATTAAAACGGTAAAATAAGCCTCAAGTCCTTTTCTTACCCAAGTACGACCGGGCCACAGGAAGACATTCTTGGCTGTCTGTTGAGTAATGGTGCTGGCACCCTTTTTCCTGCTACGTTCCACATTATTCATCGCAGCCTGTTCGATAGCTTTGAAATCAAAACCGTGATGTTTCAGAAAGAATTGATCCTCACTGGCCATCACTGCCACAGGCATACTCGGGGATATCTTGTCAAGAGATACCCAGTGGTGTTTCCATCGTATCGACTCACCGGCCTGATGCTGCTGATAACTCCGGATAAACATCAGTGGGGTACAAAACACCGGAACAAAGCGGAATAATACAACAGCAAGGATGGTGGAGGCGAAAAATGCCACCACCATCCATCGTATGGTCTTTTTGAATATCTTAAAGATTTTCAATGACTTTCTTCTGCTCCTGACGTATTACTGTAATGTACCGTTGTTAGCAGCGTTGATCATAGCCTCGCTGGCATAGAGGTAAACCTCTACACGACGGTTCTGAGCCTTACCGGCAGCTGTAGAGTTGTCAGCAACTGGGTTAGCCTCACCGAGACCCTCAACAGACTTGATCTGAGAAGCATTTACACGCTGACCGAGCAGATAGTTCTGCACAGCCTGTGCACGCTGCAGTGACAGATTCTGGTTCTTGGCAATGCTCTGCTCGGCAGTAGAGTTCTTCCAAGGAGCATTGTCTGTATATCCCTGGATGGCAACATCACAGTCAGTATAAACATTCAGCACATTATTAGCAAAATTGCTCAGAGAAGTCTTAGCTGCTGACTGCAGTGTAGAACTACCTGTACCGAAGAGAATACCACTGTCGAAGGTAACTTTAACAGCCTGCAAACCGTTAGCATCGGTAACGCTCTCAACCTGTGCGTTAGCAACAGCCTCAGCAGCAGCCTTAGCCTTATCCATCTTCTTACCAATCAGCACACCAGCAGTTGTACCTACAGCAGTACCGATAGCAGCACCAATAACGGTACTCTTTGTATTCTTACCAATCAGATTACCAATAGCTGCACCTAAAGCGGCACCACCTGTGCTACCGAAAATACCACCCTTGGCTGTATTACTCATACCACAACCTGAAAGCAAAACGAGGGAGCAAAGTCCCAAAACTGATACTTTTAAACTTTTCATTTTTTCTTTTTATTATTAAGTTAATGTTCTTTTAAATAAAACTTATAGCAAGAATTGACATATTTCCATATGTACCTTCTACACATTTTACCGTGCAAATATAAATAATTCTTTTTAATAAAACAACGAAATAAAGTTTTTTTATCTTTTCAGGTATTAAGATTACCGTGAAAAAAATGTTTTTTGTATTTTTCTTCTCTCTTCACAATAAAATTCGTACCTTTGCACTCTAATTTGAAAAATCAATAGAGACTATGGCAAAAGAATTGAAGGATCTTACCAAGAGAGCTGACAACTACAGTCAGTGGTACAATGATCTGGTGGTGAAGGCTGACCTGGCAGAACAGTCAGCAGTACGCGGCTGTATGGTGATCAAGCCTTACGGATACGCAATATGGGAGAAGATGCAACATCAGTTGGATACAATGTTTAAGGAGACTGGCGCACAGAACGCTTATTTCCCGTTGCTGATTCCCAAATCATTCCTCTCGCGCGAGGCAGAACATGTAGAGGGATTTGCCAAAGAGTGTGCCGTAGTAACCCACTATCGTCTGCGTGCAAAAGAAGATAAGAGTGGTGTGGAGGTTGATCCGGCTGCAAAACTGGAGGAAGAACTGATCATCCGTCCTACATCCGAGACTATTATATGGAACACTTATAAGAACTGGATCCATTCCTGGCGTGACCTGCCATTGATGTGCAACCAGTGGTGTAATGTGATGCGCTGGGAGATGCGCACCCGCCCTTTCCTGCGCACTTCCGAGTTCCTGTGGCAGGAAGGTCATACCGCTCATGCTACCCGCGAAGAAGCAGAGGCTGAAGCTCAGAAGATGCTGAAGGTATATGCTGACTTCGCCGAGCAGTGGATGGCTGTACCGGTAGTACAGGGTGTGAAAAGCGAAACTGAGCGCTTCGCCGGTGCTCTCGATACCTATACTATCGAAGCGATGATGCAGGATGGTAAGGCACTGCAGAGCGGCACCAGTCATTTCCTCGGACAGAACTTCGCCAAGGCTTTCGATGTTACCTATTTAAATAAGGAGAATAAGCCGGAGTATGTTTGGGCTACCTCATGGGGTGTCTCCACCCGACTCATCGGTGCACTCATCATGACCCACTCTGATGACAATGGTCTGGTATTACCTCCGCGCCTGGCTCCTATCCAGGTGGTTATCGTTCCTATCACCAAGGGTGCTGAGCAGTTAGCAGCGATCACAGAAAGACTGCAACCCATCATCTCTGAGTTGCGTAAGGCCGGCATCAGTGCAAAATATGACGATGCTGAAAACAAACGTCCGGGCTTTAAGTTCGCCGACTATGAGTTGAAGGGTGTTCCTGTTCGTTTGGTCATGGGTGGTCGTGATCTGGAGAACAACACCATCGAGGTGATGCGCCGTGATACACTGGAGAAGGAAACCCGCGGTCTCGACGGTATCGTGGAGTATGTAGAGCAGTTGTTAGAGGATATCCAGCAGAATATCTTCAATAAGGCAAAAGCATACCGTGATGCTCATATCTATGAGTGCGACAACTACGAGGAGTTTAAGGAGAAGGTGAAAGACGGTGGTTTCTTCCTCTGTCACTGGGATGGCACCGCAGAGACAGAAGCTAAGATCAAGGAAGATACACAGGCAACCATCCGTTGCGTGCCCTTCGGTGTAGAACAGACTCCCGGTATCGACATGGTATCCGGCAAACCGGCCAAATACCGTGTAATCATTGCAAGGTCATATTAGTAGACAAGTAAACAAGTAGACAAGTAGACTATATATTTGCTTTGAGTAATAACTCGTTTACTCGTCAACTTGTCAACTCGTCAACTAAAAAGAATAAAGGGCGGAAGTCTCCGCCCTTTATTCTTTCTCAAATAAATGATTGATCTCTTCGATCTCGTCGGTATCAAACCACTGGTCGAGTTTTCTCTTAGCTTTTTCTTTTACCTCTTCCGACACTTCTCCCCATACTTTTTGCAGTACGAAGATCAATACGGCCATATCATCACCGAGGCCTGCTATAGGGATAGCATCAGGAACAACATCCAACGGACTGATCAAGTAACCCAAGGCACCGATGATGATAGCTTTATCTTTCAGAGACACCTTATCACTCTGTAAGGTATAAAACAAGATTAGCGCAGCATACACAAGCTTTGCACCGGCTCGTTTGGCAATGCGGGATATCTTCTCAACAAATTCAGATTTTGTGAATTTGTTACTATATTGCATAAAATCAGGTACTTCCATCTTTTGAATAATTTATAATTAAATGCGTAATCGTACAATTAACGTACAAAAGTATTAAAAAGTGCCTTTTTAACACAAATATTTTTGCTAAATAAACAAAAAAATATTATCTTTGCATCAGAAGAATGTAACGATTACAATAGAGAAGACAAAATATAGGTCGTATCGGTTAGATCGGGATACTCATCAAATAAAAACGAAAACCGAGAAGACACCTTTTGCTAATGGCGGGCCATATAAAGTTCTTCGGGACCTAAGTTGTATAACCGGTGGATTACAAAGGCGGAGGGCTCTCAAATCTTATTAGCTCGGAGTTTCATCACATCATCGGTACGACCTTTTTTTATTCTTAAATCCTAATAATTATGTTTTCCGGAATTATTGAAGAATTTGCTACTGTCGTGGATATTCGCCACGACAAAGATAATATTCACTTTACCCTTACCTGTTCTTTCGTCAACGAACTGAGCATCGACCAAAGTGTATCCCATAACGGAGTATGCCTCACTGTCGTAGAAATAAAGGATAACACCTATGTCGTTACTGCCATGCGTGAGACCTTGGAACGTTCCAATCTGGGACTGTTGAAGGTGGGTGACAAGGTGAACGTGGAGCGTTCGATGCTGATGAACGGTCGTTTAGATGGACATATCGTACAGGGGCATGTGGATATGACAGCTACCTGCATCGCCATGGAAGATGCTGCGGGCAGTACTTATTTCACCTTTCAGTATCCCTACGACCGTGAGATGGCAAAAAGAGGGTATTTCACGGTTGACAAAGGCAGTGTGACTGTCAACGGTGTATCCCTCACGGTATGTAACCCCACAGACGATACGTTCCAGGTGGCTATCATCCCTTACACTTTCGAGCATACCAATTTCTGTGATATCCAGGTAGGTACGGTGGTGAATATTGAGTTCGATATCCTCGGCAAGTATATTGCCCGCTTGCAGAGTTTGGTTTAGATGATAAAATAATGAATAAATACTGGTTCGTATTCTGCAAGGGTGACTTACTACTGGAACAGTTGCCTGATGGTACTTTTTCCATTCCTTTGATGGAAGAAGCTCCTACTTCTTTAAAACCATGGACGACTGTACATGAGATCACGCCATTAGGTGATTATGAGGTACGCACCTATGTAATCGACCAGCCTATCGTTGGTTCTCCCAAATATAAGATGTGCGGATTAAGGGCTACATACAATGAAATATCCGAGGACCTGTACTTGAAGGCTGGCAAATGTCAGGAGATTCTGTATTGGGATAGCAACACACGTTACTGTGGTGTCTGTGGAGGACCGATGAAGTTACATACCGCCATCTCAAAGCGTTGTACCCATTGCGGGAAAGAGGTATGGCCCTTGCTGGCTACGGCGATCATCGTATTGATCCATCGTGACGATAAGGTTCTCTTAGTACATGCCAGGAATTTCCGCGGCAACTGGTTTGGATTGGTTGCGGGTTTTGTAGAAACAGGAGAGACTTTAGAAGAAGCTGTTGCCCGTGAGGTACAGGAAGAAGTTGGTCTCACCATCAGTAATATCCGTTATTTCGGTTCACAGCCTTGGCCCTACCCCTGCGGCCTGATGGTTGGTTTCCATGCGGATTACGTCAGTGGTGACCTTCATCTGCAGCGCAGTGAGATCGATGACGCGGGCTGGTATGATCGTGATCACCTTCCCCCTGTCCCAGGGAAGATGAGTATTGCCCGCAAACTGATTGACAGCTGGTTAGATAGAAGATTTGATTAATTCCCACGCTTTTCTCAATACGAGATTTGCATGATGTTCAGCTGCCGAATTCGTATTTGTAGCTATTATTCTATAATAACAATCATCCGAGTTAAATAAGGCTCTGCCAAGATATGCTTTTACTTCCAACAAGACACGATCAATACTCTTTTTATAATCTTCTTCAGAAATTTCTATTTTCATTTCTTGAATTTTTCTGTCAACCAACTCTTTAAGTTGTTGACTATCGAAATACTTTATGAAGGACTCTTCTGACTTATACTTGAGTTTTTCCCTATTTTTATCTAGATAATTGTTAGCAACATCAGAAGCTGATCTCGTCAACAAGAACATGGTATACCAATTCGTTTCATATGGTGTAGAAAAACTGGGCACTTCCATATCGGGATTGATACCATCATTACATATTAGAGGACGACGATGAATCAGTGAAGGACAAGTC
Source organism: Prevotella sp. (assembly GCA_017550455.1). Classification (GTDB taxonomy): domain Bacteria; phylum Bacteroidota; class Bacteroidia; order Bacteroidales; family Bacteroidaceae; genus Prevotella. The sequence goes on along the minus strand of JAFZPF010000255.1, from coordinate 2,955 downwards.
TTGGGGTCATTATTAGGTTGAACACCATCATTATATGGTTTTTGGATAGATCTACCTGCCGGCGTAAGATAACGAGCAACAGATATCTGTATAGCAGAACCGTCCTCAAAAGGTAGTGTCTCCTGTATCAGTCCTTTACCGAAAGATTTCTCACCGACAACAACACCTCGATCCCAGTCTTGTATAGCACCTGCAAACAACTCTGCAGCAGACATCGTTTCTCCATTTACAAGTAATACTATTTGACCTTTTTCAAAACATCCTGTTTTACCTGCCTTAAAAACTTGTCTGTCAATATGAGCTCCTTCTGCTGTAAAAATTGTCTTATCACCGTCAAGCAGTTCATCTGCTATTGCAACTGCAACATCTGTAAGACCGCCGTGGTTATTACGTAAATCCAGAATAAGATTCTTCATCCCTTTACTTCGTAATGCAGCTACTGCCATACGAAATTCTTCAGATGCGACCTCAGAAAAAATCATAAGTTGGAGATATCCGGTAGTCTTGTCCAACATGTAATACCTCAGGGAAGACATTTTACCTGTTGAATTGACAGTCCGCTGTTTGTTACCATTACCAGGAACTACCTGTACGGATGATTTCTTCGACTGTTCACCAGATGGTTGAGCAAGAATTGACTGCTCTTTAGCCTTAGCTTGTTGGGCAGGCAAATACATAGTGAAAGGATCCATTTCCTGCAGCATTCTGGAAATCTGCTGGTCAACAAAAGTAGCCTTTGATACCGAATCGACATACATATTCATAATTGCATACATCACCATATTGAGTTTTTCTTCAGGTGATTGTTGTGCAAATAATTGTTTTACAGGTGATAACACAAAGATAGAAGTAAGGATCAACTTCCATTTTATTTGATTAAGACTCATCTTCATTACTCTTCTAACAATTGTTTGATTAATTCTTCGAGTTTCTCGCCATGGACATTCTTCTCTGATAGGACACCATGCTTATCGATCAAAACAATAAAAGGAACTGACTGCACAGCATAATTTCTTACCGCCTCGTCTTTCCATGCCTGCAAAGAACTGAGTTGGGGCCATGGAAGACCGAGATCTTTAATGGCTTTCAGCCATGCCTCTCGTTTATTATCTAAAGATAAACCGACAATGTTCAGTCCTTTATCATGATATTTATTATATAATGTGATCATCTCAGGAGCTTCAGCACGACAGGGACCACACCAAGAGGCCCAGAAATCCAACAGTGTGACACACCCTTCCTTGACGTAATCAGAGAAACGCACATCCTTACCGTCTATCGTCTTGGAAGCGAAATCGCGATAGGATTTACCTTTGTTGGTGAGTATGTGCGACTGTGCTATATACGCTTGTTCGCTCTTTTCCCGAGCGACTCTTTGTTCATAATAATTGCGGAAGGTGCTGTCAACCTGTTCATATAGTTGTTGATACATGTCTTCTGTGAAAAGGGCCTTTGGTCTACCAAGGAACATGTAGGCACCAATAGGATTAGCAATATTGTCGGCAATAAACTGATTGATTCCCGGATTCAGGGCTTCATATTGTTCTCGGATATAGTCATTGTTATCTGTAATTCCAGCTTTATTAAGACTATCCAGACATTGGTTTACCCGTTTTCTTGTATCACGATTCGGTTTGAGAATACGACGATCGTATTCTTGGTTCATCTGTCCTCCACGTAAGAAAATATCCAAACCATCATAGTCAATTTGAACCGCACCGTTCTCTATAATACACTCTGCCTCAGGTAGTCCATACGAAAAATAACGGTTTTTCATAGGCAATGCTAGAAGAGCCATATAAGGCTTCTCCGTCGTCTTGATATTAAACTGATAGATACCATCTTTAATGACAGTACTGTCAATGCAGACGGTACGACTACGGTCCCCCACTCCTAATTGGTAGAGATAGATTGGCAGACCGTCATAATCATTACAGTGTGTATTGCCAGTCAGATGAAACAACTGTGCATGAATACTTACAGGAAGTACGAACAATAATAGCGATAAAAAATACTTCATCATTTAATAATATGAATTGTCTTTAACCAGTTAACAATTGTCTTTAAGACTTCTTCCGATACAGGATCCTTAATATCCTTATACTCGTCCTGTGTACCCTTTTTGCATGGTAACAGCAAATGATTCACGTTGTTGATAGGAACCGTAGTAACATCCTTGTTGTGAGCAAGATACTTCTTGACATTCGAGAGATTCTGCTCACAGTTTACCATGATATCCTTTGTTCCATTAATGGCCAATACAGGTACATTTACATTACATAGATAATCGGCTGGATTGTAGCGTATAAAGAACCGATACCACGGTGTTGTAGCCTGCATGGTATACATATAGATAGGAAAACGGAAATGATCAAACTCTATGTTTAATGTCTTGAAATAGGCATCATCCTTTACTTTCCATTCATTATAAGCATCCCAAAGGATCTTCGCCAAGGTGGCACTGTCAGCCTCAGCGTTGTCATACACCTTGTGGAACATGATATCATTAATCTCATCATAGCGTTTCATATCATGCTCTGGTATCGGGGAGGTATGAACAATATCGTAATTCTGTTTGATAAGAGAGGACAGACCGTCTGTCATCAGACCAGCCAAGGATATCAGGTAATGGATATCCTTACACATAGAAGCGGCGATAGAAATGACTGCCCCACCCTCACTGTGTCCAATAGCTCCAATCTTCTTCTTATTGATATCCTTACGCGATTTGAGATAATCCACAGCAGCAAGACAGTCATCAGCAAAATCTGCCGTAGTAGCCTCTGCATAATTTCCGTTCGTCTCTCCCACTCCACGGTCATCCATGCGCAATACGGCCATACCATTAGCCGTAAGATAATCGGCAATTTCCTTAAACACCTTATGACCCGCCATCGTTCCGTCACGGTCTTGAGGATTTGTACCAGACATGATTACTACTGCAGGAGCTTTCTT
>JAFZPF010000254.1 GCA_017550455.1 Prevotella sp. | reverse complement strand
TAGAAATCTGCCCACCACTGTCTGCTGACAAACCCTGCCTTTCCGGCAAAGAACTTACCATACATACAGTTACCTTCCGTAACGATCTGCCCTTTCCATTTCCATAAAGGCCAGTCCCATCCTCCATCGGGGAAAACGACATAGCGACAGTCGTCATCCACGATATCTTCTGCGGAGAAACCGGGGATGCCACTGTCTAACAAGGGTAGGAATCCAATCTGTTGGATATATTCAATCAGTTGTGCACAACTGTGAATCTTCTCTCTATTCATAGTGTCGTATTCTCACTTCGATGCCGTCATTAGCCAATTGTTCTGGAATGCCCTTCAGGTTGGTATTGCCATAGTGATAGGGGAAGAGCACCTTGGGTTTCACCATCTTTGCTGCCTTGATGAGCTGATCGGGTGTCATCGTATATGGCTGGTTGCAAGGCAGGAAGGCGATATCGATATCCTTGATGTCGTTCATCTCAGTGATATCCTCGGTGTCTCCGGCAATATAGATACGTAGTCCGTCAACTGTCAGGATATAACCGTTATCACGTCCTTTAGGGTGGAACATCTTATGTTCCGGTGTGTTATTGTAGGCTGGTACTGCCTCTAAGGTGATATCGTCGGCAATTTGTTTCTTATCACCGTTTTTCATCACCTGTCCGTAACCGGCCATCTCTGCACAGCGTGGGTTGGTGATAAAAGACGTTTGGTCGCCAGTCAGTAGTTTGATGGCTTCTTTGTCGAAATGATCACCGTGCTCATGGGTCACAAGGATATAGTCGGCTTTTGGCATGGCGGCATAGTCGATAGTACGGTTACCTAATTTCCTTACGGGGTCTATCTCAAACTCTTTTCCGTCGTACACCATACGTATGCTTGCATGAACAAGTGCGTAGAAACGCACCTCCTTACCGCTTTTCGTGGTGAAACGGTCTATCTCATACGTATCTGTCGTTACAGGCTTCTGTGCATCTTTCCAAGCCATAATACCTCCTTTGAGGTTCACAACCTGGTAGCCGCGTTCACCTAACATCCCTGCAGCAGTCGCTGAGCGGCGTCCGCTACGACAATACACGGCGATCGTCTTATCTTTTGGCAGTATGGCCTCTGCCTTCTTGATAAAGTCTGACTCTTTCACGTCAATGAGTACCGCTCCGTCGATATGCCCCTCTTGATATTCCTTTTCCGTACGGACGTCGAGGATCACCACCTGTGGATCTTTGATCTTCTCCGTAAAACCTTCTACATCTGTATTTTCAAACTTCCCTTGGCTGCAAGCAGTAGTGACGTTCAGCCCTAACAGTGTCAGCAGAAACATGATAATTTTCTTCATAGATATATCCTCCAATAATAAATGTTTTCTTTACAAAGATAAGCATTTATTTTGACACTACAAAAGATTTCCCATTTTTCATTAAGCATTACTCATTTACAGTCGTCCCCTTTCTCTATATGAATAATATGCGCCATCGGTGATGATGACATGGTCGAGGAGATACAGTCGCATCAACTCACATGCTTTTTTGAGTCGCTCTGTAAGTCGATCATCTTCCTTACTGGCCATGGCATTATTGCTTGGATGGTTATGACAGAGAGCAACAATTGTAGCATTGTTAAGAATTGCGGATTTAACGATAAGTCGGATATCTACAGCTGTTTCACTGAGCCCGCCATGTGATAGGCATTCTGTCTTTATCAATTTGTAGTTTTGGTTCATCATGATGATCCACGCCTCTTCTCTATCCAGGTCTTGCATCTTCGGGTGCATCAGTTCGTAGATAGCCTGTGGTGAACCGAGATCTTTTCGTTTGATAGCTTCTTCCGCTTGCCGGCGTTTCCCTAACTCACAGGCCGCAAGGATGGTTACTGCTTTGGCAGGACCCATGCCGTGGTATTGTTCCAGTTCGTCCAGTGACATCTTCCCTAAGGTGTTGAGGTTGTTGTCACAGTCATTGAGAATCCTTTTCATCAGGTCGACAGCACTCTCTTTGCTGGAGCCGGAGCCGATAAGAATGGCGAGCAGTTCTGCGTTCGACAGTCCTGCACATCCGTAGGCTATCATTTTTTCTCTTGGGCGATCTTCCATTGCCCACTCGTTGATGTTCATTTTTAGTGTAGAGTTCATAGTGTAGAGTGTATAGTTTTGATTACCTTATCTTCTGGAGTCGTCGATACCATATTTCTTTTTCATAGTTTTAATGGAACTTACTAACATTTTTATAAGTTCTTAATTGTCACTTCGCATAGAAGTGAAACCTTTTTCATCTATATATTTACCTGAAAAAAGACCTTTAAGCCAGTATTCTGTTTCATTAGCTTCTTTCAGAGCAATGCTAAGTTTATGAATAAAGTCAAGCCCACTTTGTGCACTTTTGGATTCTGCAACGTTTGCCCCGATACTTGTTCCACTACGATAAATCTGTTTTGCTATGGTAGTCTCATGTTTTTCATTAATTAGGTATTGATAAAGTTTAATAATTCTTGCCATAAAAGCTTCTGACTTCTCTTGCAGAATGCTCTCTTTCTTTTTCATCATAGTCTTTAGATTTAATAGTAATCATAACTCTTCACTCTACATTTTACACTCTACACTATTTATAAAAGTTCTTCTCAAATGCGGTAAACTCATCTTTCTTCCTGACACATCGTTTCCACCAGGCTTCGAGGAAGCCGAGACCGTAACCCATGAGTTGGGTAAAGGCAGCAGGAATACTGAGAAGTCCCACATGGATACTTTTGTTCTTTATAGATGAATCGATAAAGATAATAAGACTGAAAAGAATGAGAGGTAATAAGGAAAGTTGACACAAAGCAGTGCCGAAGGCTTTGCTCATGTGGTTAATACCAAAACTGGCAAGCATCAGCCCCACGGCAAAGAGAAGGATCAGTGCGAGGACGCCCACGGTGAAGACCATCGGCAACAGATGGACGAGCTTCATCGTGCCTGGATGACGCTTGGCAAGGTTGATACGAGCAATACCACTGTTATACACCTGTCGGAAGAACTTCCGGAAGTCGGTACGTCGCTTATGCCATACCCATGCCGTGGGGAATAATCTTGTCTTATAACCAGCCTCCACGATGCGGTAGGAGAAGTCGATATCCTCACCGAAGCGCATCTTGGAAAAACCGTTAAGCTCTTGATAGATATCCTTACGGATACCCATGTTAAAAGAGCGGGGGTAGAACTTGTCGAGTTTCTTCTTGCCACCTCGTATGCCACCGGTCGTGAAGAAAGAGGTCATGGAGTAGGAGATGGCTTTCTGGGTGTCGGTAAACGACTCATGGGCCGCATCAGGACCGCCGAAGGCGTCAGCAGGGTGCTGTGCCAACTCTTCGTTGATTGCTTGTATGTATCCCTTGGGCAGCACCACATCGCTGTCGAGCACGATCAGGTATTCTCCCTTAGCATGACGGGCACCATAGTTACGTGCCTGTCCCGGACCTCCATTCTCTTTTGTAAAATAATGAAGGTCAATCTTATCGGCATATTTCTCACAGATATGATTACAGGGAATCTTACTGCCGTCTTCCACGATGATAACCTCAAAGTCTTGTTGGCTCTGCTGGCATAGACTCTGGAGCAGTTCATCCACTTCGTCTGGACGGTTATATACGGGAACGATGATTGAGTACTTCATAGGGTATTAAGTAAAGAGTGAAGAATTATCGGAGCAGCGAGAGCAGAGTGAAACTTGTTTCAACTTTGCCAGGTCGCGACGGTAATCGCCGAAGGCAATGAAGAGTGTAGAGTGAGAGTTAAAAGGCAATCATAACTCTGCACTCTACACTCTACACTTTAAACTAAAAATTATTCCTTAACGCGCTGCAGGTAAGAGCCGTCGCGGGTATCTACCTGGATCAGGTCACCTTCATTAATGAAAAGAGGAACGCGAACCTCAACGCCTGTCTCTAAGGTAGCAGGCTTGGTGGCATTGGTTGCGGTGTCACCCTTGATGCCCGGCTCACTGTGAGTAATGCGCAGGTTGGTCTTCACAGGCATCTCTGCATATAGGATGGTGTTCGTATCAGCATCGCTGACCACCTCTACGATATCACTCTCTTTCATGAAGTCCACACCTGTGATCAGGTCCTTGCCGATGGGCACCTGGTCGTATGTCTCTTGGTTCATGAAGATATAGTCAGCTCCATCCATGTAGAGATACTGGTAGGGACGACGCTCTACACGTACATCCTCAAGAGCCTCACCGATATTGAATCTCTTTTCAAGAACGCGACCGCTGACAACATCCTTCAGCGTGGTACGCATAATAGTATTACCCTTTCCTGGCTTTACATGCAGGAAGTCGATGCAGAAGTACAGCTTGCCATCCATACGGATGCAGGTACCCTTCTTAATGTCTTGTGATTTAATCATAACGTAATAATATCTTTATTTAAAATATTCTACAGGTTTCCGCTGCAAAGATACGAAAAATCGAGCGCAGAACAAAAGAATTTGTCCTTTTTTATGTCAAGATGGACTATCTTCGGTGTTTTTTCACTCCAAAGGTAAGGATAAATTAGAAAAAATCATAAAACTTTTGTCTAAAAGTTGCATATTTCTTTGGTATTTCAAAAGAAATGAGTAATTTTGCAGCCCAAAAGTGTACTTCGGCACATTCCGGAATGAATAATAACAAATAAAAATAGATAGATAAGATGAAAAGAACATTTCAGCCGCACAACAGAAGAAGAGCCAACAAGCACGGATTCCGTGAGAGAATGGCAACGAAGAATGGTCGTCGCGTGTTAGCTTCACGCCGCGCTAAGGGACGTAAAAAACTTACCGTTTCTGACGAGAATCACGGGAAATAATCAGTTTATTGTCTCTTCTGAGAAATTAAGAAAACAGAAAGAAGTAAGGTTAATCTTGCTTCTTTTTGTTTTTTTAGCCTTTTTTTTATCATAAATGAATTTTTATTTGTAACTTTGGCTTCGTTATTGCAATTGAAATGAAGACATCGACTTTCTTTAAGAAAATATTCAGTTTCAAGTTATGGGCCAACCTCTTTGCGATGGCGCTTGTCATCGTGCTGCTGTGCTTCGGAGTAAAGTATGGTATGGACTTCTATACACATCACGGTGAGAAGATCAGTGTCCCGGATATCCGTAACAAGTCGTTTGCCGACGCTGAACATATCCTGCATCGGGCCGGACTGCAGATAGAGGTGAGCGATACCGGTTTTGTGAAGGCCCTGCCACCCGACTGTATCTTGGAACAGTCGCTTACACCGGGTACGATCGTCAAGTCGGGCCGTATCGTGTTTGTCGTTATCAACGCTTCCAATACTCCGACGCTCACGATTCCCGACGTGATAGATAACAGTTCGTATCGTGAGGCTCGTGCGAGGATGATAGCCATGGGCTTTAAGATAGGCGATCCGGAATATGTTCCCGGGGAGAAAGACTGGGTGTACGGCATCAAATGCCGTGGCCGACTGCTGGTGAGCGGACAGAAAGTACCGGTGGATGCCCTTGTTATCATACAGGTAGGTGACGGCTTGCGTGACGAAACGGATTCGGTGGCATATATCGACCCGATATACGATCCTTTTGAGGAAACCGAGGAGGAAGAGGTGAAGGAAGAACCTGCCACAACGGAGAATACTGAAGAAGACGAGTTTGAGGTGGTGACAGGACCCGAATAAACAACGGTGAGAATGGATGATTTAGAACTGCAGGAAGATCTTCTCTTGAATGAGTTGGGGGATGCCGCTGACGAGGGTGGCATGCTCTACGAGCATTTCAGGGTTGTGGCCGATAAGGGGCAACAGCCGGTGAGGGTAGATAAGTTTCTCTTTGAGAAGCTCCAGCATTCAAGTAGGAACAGGATACAAAAAGCGGCAGAGGCAGGCTTCATCCATGTGAACGACCGTCCAGTGAAGAGTAACTACAAGGTGCGCCCCGATGATGTGGTGACGCTGATGCTCGATCGTCCGCGACACGATGATACGATTATCGCAGAGGATATTCCTCTGGAGGTTGTTTACGAGGATGAATCACTGATGGTGATCAACAAAGCTGCGGGGATGGTGGTGCATCCTGGATGTGGCAATTTCCACGGCACATTGGTAAATGCCATTGCCTGGCATCTGCGTAACCTCTCTACATTTGACCCAAACGATCCTGAGGTAGGACTGGTGCATCGTATCGACAAAGACACCAGCGGACTGCTTGTGGTGGCCAAGACACCCGATGCGAAAACACGTTTGGGCGTACAGTTCTTCAATAAGACCACTCACCGCAGCTACCGTGCTTTGGTATGGGGGAACCTGAAGGAGGAGACCGGCAGGATAGAAGGGAATATAGGTAGAGACCCTAAGGACCGTCTGCGGATGTGTGTATTCCCACCCGACAGTGATATCGGTAAGCCTGCTGTGACGCACTACAAGGTAATAGAGCGTTTCGGTTATGTTACTCTCGTGGAGTGTGTCCTTGAGACAGGACGTACCCATCAGATTCGAGCACATATGCGACATATTGGTCACCCGCTGTTCGGTGATGAGCGCTATGGGGGAATGGAGATCCTCCGTGGAGAACGGAGCACTACTTACAAAGCCTTTATCAATAACTGTTTTCAGTTGTGTCACCGACAGGCTTTACATGCACAGACATTAGGTTTTGTGCATCCTGTTACCGGTGAGCAGATGGACTTCACCAGCCGACTGCCACAGGATATGGAACAGCTGATAGATAAATGGCGTAACTATATAAAAGGAACAACGCG